>JAZOTP010000075.1:0-16632 GCA_045657705.1 Clostridia bacterium | reverse complement strand
TTTGCATCCTCAACAAGCTGAGTTGCATATTCCTGAGCCTGCTTTGTAATTTCATTTTCATCAACCATCTGAATCATTTTAGCTTCAGCGGTCTTAATCATAGAATCGGCTCTGCTTTCTGCTTCAGAAAGAATTCTCTGTCTCTCTTCTTTAACCCACTTAGCTTCTTTAACTTCATCAGGATATGATAAACGCATTTCCTGAATATAGTCAAGGATGTCTTCCTTGTCCAATAAAATTTTTCCGCTTAATGGTACAGTAGGTGCCTTGTCAATAGTTTCCTCCATCAACTCAATGATTTCCATTATATCCATGTTCAAAACTCCCTTTACATTTGTTTTTTAAAATTTTTCCATTATTTTTTTTACTAAAGATTCGGGAACAAATCCCTCCAGACGACCTCTGTATTTCGCAACCTCTTTAACCATACTTGAACTGATATACGAAAATTTACTGTCAGTCATCATAAATACGGTTTCATACTCCGGATTTAGTGCTTTATTAAGCAAAGCCATTTGAAATTCATACTCAAAATCCGCAACCGTTCTTAAGCCCTTAATAATTACCGTAGCCTTCTTCTGTTTTGCGAAGTCAACAAGCAATCCGCTGAAAACATCGCAGGATACATTATCCATAGATTCGATTACAGTATCAATCATTTCTTTTCTTTCTTCTGCTGTAAAAATCGGACTTTTGCTTGCATTGTTTAAAACTCCCACCACCACATGATCATAGAGTCTTGATGCACGCCTGATAATATCAAGGTGTCCGTTTGTTATTGGGTCAAAGCTTCCCGGATATACAGCCACCCTCATTAAATATCACCTCTTTGGTATATTGTAATGTAGCTTCTTCCGTATTTTTTCTGTTTTAAAATCTCTACTCCGTCAAATTCTCCGTGTTCATCAAGATGATCACTTTCAAGTACAATTATCCCTTCCGGTGCAATTGTACCCGATGATATAATACTCTCAATCACAGGTGCTATAAACCCCTTGTTATACGGCGGATCCAGAAATATAATATCAAATTCTTTATCATTGTCTTTTAAAAACTGTTGAGCCGGAATGTTCTTAATCTGAATTTTATCGGTAAATTTCAGTTTTTGGGCATTTTCGCCTATAAGCTTTAACGAACGGCTGTCAATATCGCAGATAACCGAATCAACTGCACCTCTGCTTAAAGCCTCAAAACTCAACGCACCGCTGCCTCCGAATAAATCCAGCACATGAGCATCATAAATAAAATCAGAAATAAGATTAAACATGGACTCTCTGACACGGTCTGTTGTAGGTCGGATATCCATACCGTCAAATTCCAGAAGTTTTTGCCCTCTTCTTGTTCCGGAAATAATTCTCAAAGCCGCCACCCTTTCCTAAAAAAGGGAACACTTCTCCCTCTACACTACATAATACATATATTTTAACTTAAAATTCGCAAAAGGTCAACCTTATTTTAAAAAAAAGTTATAAAATCATGAAAAAATTTAAGAAAAAAGCATATTAAAAGTAAAAATACTACAATTTGTACATAAAACACGACAAAAATTCAACAACATTTTCCAAATTTTTTTCTTTGCAGACAAAAAAGGTGCAGATATTTACACCTTTTTTTGAAAATCTATTTTCCCACACAAAAATCATGGAATATTGCCGACACAATATCTTCAGAAACTACTGCACCTGTAATTTCACCCAAAGCATCAATCGCAATATTAATATCAATAGACGCAATATCTGAAGGCATTCCGTCCTCAATGCTTTCACACACTCTTAATAAAGCTTCATTTGCATTCGTCAAAGCACTTACATGACGCATATTGGTAACAATACAGCCATCATTTATTCCCAATTCTCCGATATTATACATTTGTTTTATTCTTTCGGTAAGTGCCTCAGCACCATCTCCCGTCTTTGCCGAAAACTCAATTGCATTCTCATCGAAAAGCTTATATATGCTGTCAAAAGCTTCATCGTTCTTTATATCTGTTTTGTTTATAAGAATTATTCTTTTTTTACCGGCAGTATCCGACAATAGTTTCTTTTCTTCATCATCCGGCATTCTGCTACAGTCAAGAACCGCAATAACCAAATCAGCATCATCTATGGACTGTCTTGATTTTTCAACTCCAATTTTTTCAACAATATCATCGGTTTCTCTTAATCCTGCCGTATCTGTTAAAATCAAAGGCACGCCGTCTATATTTACCGACTCTTCAATTACATCTCTTGTAGTTCCTGCAATTTCTGTTACTATAGCACGCTCCTCACGGGCAAGGAAATTCAAAAGTGAAGATTTTCCCACATTCGGTTTTCCCGCTATAACGGTTTTTATTCCGTTCTTTATTATCTTTCCGTTTTCTGCAGAATTTATAAGCTTTACTATCCGGTCACCGTTTTCCTTTGCTTTTTCATAAATATCTTCTAAAGTAACATCTTCAAGCTCTTCGTCGGGATAATCTATAATAACCTGCATTGAGGCACAAAGATTAACAAGTGAGCTTCTTATAGAATTGATTTCATCAGACAACCCTCCGGCAACCTGTGACAATGCATTTTTTTGTGCAAGCGAAGTTTTTGAATTGATAATGTCAATTATAGCCTCTGCCTGTGATAAATCAATTCTTCCGTTTAAAAATGCTCTTTTTGTAAATTCACCCGCCTCAGCAGGATATGCACCTGCTTCAATCAGGCATTTCATAACATTTTTTGAAGCAATCAAACCACCGTGTGTACTTATTTCAACTACATCCTCACGAGTATAGGTTCTTGGTGCTCTCATAACGGTAACAAGAACTTCATCAACAATATTTTTGTTTTTATCAATAATATGTCCGTAATGAACTGTATGCGACTGTGCCTCTGAAAGTCTTGCGGCACCTTTATACACCTTGTCCGAAATAGCCAGAGCATCCTTACCGCTCACTCTTATCACCGCAATACCGCCTGAACCCACCGGTGTTGAAACTGCAGCAATTGTTCTGTCTTCCACAAATAACCAATCCTTTTATTTTTCTTCTTTAAGCTTTCTGAGTTCATCCATAAAGGTTTCTATATCTGAAAAATGCTTATGAACCGATGCAAATCTTACATAGGCAACCTCATCAATTTCTTTCAGATGATTCATAACCTTTTCGCCTATTTCCGTACTGCTTACTTCCTTTTCCATTGACTGATACAGTTCGCCCTCAATGTCATCAGCAATCTTTTCCATTTTTGTTAAAGGTACAGGACGTTTTTCACAAGCTCTTATTATTCCTCTTATAACCTTTTCACGGTCATATGCCTGTCGTGAATTATCCTGCTTTACAACAGCCAGAGAAATCGTTTCAAGCTTTTCGTATGTCGTAAATCTGCGTTGACACTTCAAGCATTCACGTCTTCTTCTTATTGAGTTACCCTCTTCTGTAGGTCTTGAATCTATTACCTTTCCCTCTGCATAACCGCAATACGGACATTTCATAAGCTACACCTCGCAAAATTTTATATTGTAAGTAAATTATATAGTAATTTTTCCAATTATTCAATAACGATTGTGTTACAATTATCTTACAACATCTATACTTTCCATCTTTACAAGCACAATTTCACGTCCGACTGCTACAATTTTTTCCCATGGAATTATATAATCATTTCTTTTTGTAAAAAAACCGAGAATCCCACGTCTGTTAGGAATTATTATAGAATTAATTTTACCGCTTTCAAAATCTATATCCACATCATAAATATACCCCAGCCGCTCCGCATTAACTATGTTAATTACTTCACGTTGCTTCAAATCATACGCCCTCACCAAAATGCCACACCCCCGTTTTAATATATTCATTAGCAAATATATTAATTCACAGAAGAAACAAAATCCAGGTATATTTTTTAAAAAATTTCCGATAATATCATTATCAGATTATCGGAGTTTTTATTTTATGGAACAATTATTTATATATATGTTGGGTGCGGCAGGATACGGACTAATTGAAATTCTGTGGCGCGGGTACACACACTGGACAATGCTTATAACAGGTGGTTTGTGTTTTTTTCTGCTTTTTTATTTGTTTGAAATATTCAAAGAAAATTCAGCTATCGAAAAAGCAATTGCGGGAAGTCTTTTAATAACGGTTGTTGAGCTGTTCTCGGGGATTATTATAAATATAATTCTCGGCTGGGATGTATGGGATTATTCTGATGTACCCTTTAACATTCTCGGACAGGTATGCCTGCCATACAGCCTTTTATGGTTTCTGATTTCTTTTGCATTAATTTTTTTCTGCAGAAAATTAAAAATATTTATAAATTACCTGCAGCACAAAAATGCATAACAATGCATATGATTAAGGCATACACTTTTCATTCAAAGTATATGCCCATTTTTTTACCAATCTATTATTTTATCCACAAGCTCTCTTTGTTCTGTTGCAGTTTTTCTAAGATATATTCGTGTAGTTTCTATGCTTTCATGTCCCATCAAATCCGCAAGAAATGCTATATCATTACTCCTCTCCAAAAAGCTTTTTGCAAAGCGATGGCGGAATGAATGGGGATAAACCACTGCAGGGTCAATTTCATATCTGACAGCCAGTTTTTTTAATTGTGACGAAATACCGTGAGTTGTGATTCTGTCTCCGTATTTATTTAAAAACACAAACCCGCTTTCCTGTTTCTTTTCAACCAACCATGAAAGTGCTTCGCACTGTAATGATTTCGGCAAATATATTCTTCTTAACTTTCCTCCCTTACTGTACAAATCAAGCTGTCCGAGTTTTATGTGTTCCACCTTAATCTGTATAAGCTCACTTACTCTTGCACCTGTTGCCGCCAAAAAACGGACAACAAAATACCAAAACATCTCTCCGTCTTTTTTCAGGCTGTTCTTAAAATATTCATAATCAGCTTCACTGATAACATTTTCAAGAAAAGTCTTTTGCTGTACCCGTACAAACGATAGCTTCCATTTTTCCTTTCCGATGCTTTCGAGAAAACAATTCATAGCTCTTATTCTCAGATTTACTGTCTGGGGCTTGTAGCTTTCTATCAGCCACATCTTATATTGCCTCAGATTTTTTCTTGTAAGCTCGCCATACTGTTCATTATACTGTTTTATTGCAAATACATATGACGAAATTGTATTTTCCGAGAGATTTGTTCCTCTCAAATGTCTTTCAAAATCTTTTATCATGTCGAAAGACCTCCTTTCCTGTTATATTTTATCAGATTAAAGCCGCTTAGTGTTGTATTTTTTTATGATAAATAAACTGATAAAAAATAATAATTCAGTTGTTCATACATAAAAAAATAAGTGGCTTAAAATCTGAGCCACTTATTTTATACCTGAAGTTTTCATATTTATACAATTAAAATCCCGGTATATACAATACCTTTGCATCAACATTTTTTTCTTTATCAAAGCATATCTCAAGTTTTTGAGTTTTAATTGTCGGAAAAGCACAGATTGCTTTATGTCCTATGGTTGTGCCTCTGTACACTGTTATTGGTGTTCCGTAAGCATATGGATACGCCTTGATTTCAAAATATTCAATCTCACATTGTGGGTCAATTTCCTCTGTTAAAATAACATGATTTACAAGCCCGGCGGCCATTGTTACAACAAGCTGCTTATCACTCTTTTCAACATCAGCTTCAATTTCATCTGAAAATATTTCTTTTACTTTATTACCAAATTGAAGCAATGCCTTTTTGTCAGGTTCAGGAAGTTTTCCTCTTCTGTCAGGACCTATATTGATAAGCAAATTTGCACCTCTTCCAACAGAATAGTAATACAAGCCCATAAGCTCATCAAGACTTTTTACCGTTTCAGCATCTTTATCACTGTAAAACCAGTTTGAAAGTCTCATACGGCAATCGCATTCTGACGGCAGAAATTTTGGCTCATCAAGCAAATCCTGAATATCCTTATTAATAGAAAAATCAAGTGCCGATACAGTAAGCTTGTTTGGGCTGTGTGCCACTCCCGATTCGTTTCCCACCCATTTTGTGTCAGGATCCCACATATTAAAAATAAGTGTATCCGGCTGCATTCTTCTTATTTCCTTGATAATTCTGTCTTTATCATATTCGTGATTCTCACTTCCACAGGCATCAAACCAAATATAGTCTATCTTTCCGTAATTGGTCAATAACTCAGATATCTGATTTATGAAATAATCATCATATTCATCAGCTTTCATATCATTTGAACCAAACTGTGCAGGAGAATAGTAAAGACCCACTTTTATTCCGTATTTTCTGCATGCTTCAACATATTCTCTTACCACATCTCCCTGCCCATTTTTCCACGGAGTATTTGCAACAGAATAATCTGTATACTTCGAAGGCCAGTTGGCAAATCCGTCATGATGCTTGCATACAAAAACTGCATATGCGGCACCGGCATCCTTCACTGTTCTTATCCATTCATCACAGTCGAGTTCTGTCGGGCAAAATCCTTCCAGAGGCATTTCCTTCATATCCCAATCTGTATGTCCTTCATAAAAAGTACGTATTCCAAAATGGAAAAACACTCCGAATTCCCAATCTAAAAATTCAATCTGTTTCTTTTTAAAATTTATCATTTTTATCTCCTCCAAATTCTGTATCTATTATACCTGTTAATTCAAATAAAAGCAAGCTTTTTTCAAAAAAATTTAAATATATAACATTTTAATCATTCACTTGACTAAACAATATTATATATGCTATAATGTACCGGAAAGGATTGATCCATTATGAACAACAATATTAAAAATAATACTGACAGAATACGAAACATAATACCTACAGAAGATACTTTTTATAAAACTGTCGGAGAAATAAAATTACCAATTAAAATATACATTCCCCAAAAACCCGAAGATGAAAATGTACTTATTCTCGCAATTCACGGTGGTGCCTGGTATGCAGTAAAAGAACCGATTGAAAAATGGGACGGCAGCTGGATGAATTTTCAGGCACAATACTATTTTGATAAAGGCTTTAAATCAGCTGCAATTTCATACAGAGATATTAAATTATCAAATGACACAACTGTATCCGATTTAATAGATGACTGCAAGGATGCAATTAAATTTTTGCGTGATAAAGTCAACTTTTCAAAGTTAATTATAATAGGGGACTCTGCGGGAGGTCATCTGGCTGTTGAGCTTGGACTTGATGAAACCATCGGGGCAGATACAATCATCGGCGCAAATCCTGTTCTTAACCTTACCGATGAAAAATGGACTTATACAGCAAAAACTCAGGAGGATTTAATCAAGTATTCACCACTCTTCAAAATCAAAAAAACAGATGTTGATTTTTTAATTATGCATGGAACCTCCGACACAGTTGTAGATTACAAAATTTCAGAGGAATTTTGTGCAAAAATGAAAGAAATCGGTACAAGCTGTAATTATATCGAGCTTCCCTATGTCAATCACGCTTTTATCCTGTCGAGGTATCAGTCAAGCGATGAACAGGTATTTAATTACATGAAATTAATAGATGATTATCTTGAATCAAAAAAATAAACTAATGTCTGTGCAGTAAGATCAGATACTGAAGCTTCCTCTGTCAGGTTTGAAGTATGTATTGCAATTATTTTATAAAATGACGCCTGCATTATACATGTTTCTTCAAATTCGTTTAATTACAAAAAGAGCATTTCTGATAATTTCCGCACATTCCTTATTTTTATTAAACTGAAAAACACTGTTATGGTTTGAAAATACTGCTGTGCTTTCGGGATACGGTTATATCCTATGTCCGTTACAGAAATATCTGTATTCCATTGATTGTTTGATGTTCTGTAATACAGGGGACTGTTTTTATCAAAAGGAGTATAAATTAGCACAATAATTTTATAGCCTTTCCACCCACAAACAGTTACTAAAAATTACGCTAATCCTGTCTTTGGGCTGACAAGATTAGCGTATAGCATATAACTCTGAAAATTTCTCAATTTCTATTAATTAACATTTATGTCCTTATTATAGCATTATTCATCAGATTTGTAAAGTGTTATTTACTCTTTCTTGTTTTTTACCAGCAATATTCAAGGTTAAATAACAATCTTTGCAAAACTTCAACAAAGAAATAATCACCGTATGTTGTATATGTCATTTGTCCGTTTTGTGCTTTAAGTATTCCTGGAATTTTATCATCACAATTAAAATAATTATCACAAAGTAGCTCGACCGACTTTAATGCAAATTCTTTTAATTTTACATTTTCTTTATACTCATTAAGAATTAACATTCCGTTTGCAATTATTGCAGCTGCTGAGGTATCAACATTATACTTGCAGTTTTCTTTATTAGTAACATCCCATTCCGGATTATCCTTATGTCCGCACTCAAATGCCGGCATATCTTCAGGTAGTCTGAAATCCCACACAGGTATAAATTCTCCATTACAGCATTCAATATATTTATCTGCAATTTTCACAGCTGTTTCATAATATGAATCGTCCTCAAGATACTTTGCAGTCATTGCAAGACCGTAAACCATCCATGCCGTTCCCCTTGCCCAATGCGAACCGTTTGAATATCCGCAATCATTTGCTTCTTTCGTTATTTCACCTGTTTTTCTGTCAAATAAAAATGAATGACAAACCGAATAATCCTCACGCACAAAGTATTTAACAGTAGTATCTGCATGAGCCTTTGCGACATCTTTGTATATTGTGTGTCCCGTTTCTTTCCACGCCCAGAACAGAAGTTGAATATTCATCATACAGTCAACAATCGCTCTTCCTACTCTTTCGTCTTTATCCATTCTGTTCCATGCGTCTATATAGTGTCCTTTTATATCAAAACGTTTCAAAAGCTCGTCAGCTGCCTTAATCGCTGTTTCTTTATGATTTATATCTCCTGTTATTTTATACAGTTCAACACTGTAAGGAGAATATAAAAATCCTATATCATGCATTGTATCAAGTGAATGATAAAATATTTTATCGTGATAATCACAAGACAATCTGTTAGCCCATCTTAAATATTTTTCATCCTTTGAGGTTTTATAAAACATCGGTGCAAGACCTGTTATAAACGAGGTCGTCCAGTTATACATATGATAAAATTCGCCCCTGTTACATTCCGAGTAATAGTCACCGTTTTTACTTTTACCTGAAAATCCATATATACCGTCATATTTTTCGATATGTATTTCAAATTTATTTTTGCATATTTCGTATAGGTTTAATAATTTATTTCTGTCCTTAATAATAATCAAATCCTTTCAAATGTGTATAAATCGGACGAAGAGTGTCACAGCTTTCTAAAATCAGACATTTTACCATTCTGTCAGCCGTCTGCTTTGCTGCTGAAACCGTAACATTTACAGTCTTATCTTCATTTGGCTGTAATGTTACTTTTTCAATTTTTACACCTACAAGCTTATCATTTTCATAAGCACATACAGCTACATCTCTGCTTCTTTCGTTTACAGGGTCATTATTTTTAAGCGTCAGAGTATAGCTTATCTCATCACTTTCAGTGTTAAATTCGGTCTTTCTGCTTATATCCTCAACCGATACTAACGGCAGGAGTGCATAATCATCAATATCAATGTATTGCTCACTTTCAGCAGTTGCTCTGCCCAAATCCAGATAAAAACGGTTGTCGTTTCCGTTAGCTGCAACTTTGTCATACTTATCCTCTGCAAAATACAATATTTTCGATGTTGTCCATTCACTTTCACTGTCAGTCTTATACGCATAATACCAGCTCATCGCAGGGACTCCTTCAATTTCATATTTGCTCGGATTTATAATACATTTTACAGTATACCATTCATCCTGCTTACGGCTTTTACCGGTCATTGAAGCTAATGTGACATCGGCAAAGCTGAAGCTTGCAACGCAGTCATCTCCATGCAAACGAATACGCATTTGATATGAAACCAAACCATCTGCAGTTTTCCAATATCTTCTTATGAAAGGATTTGATTTCTGATTAGCTTTACCTATTCCTGAATAGCTTAATCTTAAAAAGGTGTTTTCTGCCTCGGTAACTGTTCCGACAGTCACCTTAAAGTTCTTACCTGCATCAGTGTATGCTCCATAGCTGTAAATATCTCCTGTTGTTTCATTCTCAAAATCATCAAAGAAATTTCCGCAAAGAGTTGTCGGTTCAGAATAAACAATCTTTCCTTCCAATTCTTTACTGCTCTTTGGCTTTACTGCCGCTTTATAGTAATACATAACAGATTTGGTGTTATATCTTGGAATTGTATACTGTTTTTTGTGTTCACCCGAAATTATATTCCATGTTTTACAGTCCGTTGAGCGGTACCACTGAATCATCGACTTATCTGTACCTTCTCCGTTGTAATCATACATAACCTCAAGTGTCCCTCCGAAATACGGATTTCCCTCTATTTTTACATCTGACACACTTGGTACTGTGTTCACATACGAATACACCGGGGTATTCTCCTCACTCCATGAAAATCCTGATGGAATACCAATTTCATACAACACCTTCACTTCACCATTTTCAATATATCCCTCAAAATTTTCACTGGAATAACCTTGTGCGCCAACGGCAATTAACTTATTTGCATTCTTTTGATAAACTACCGCTTTTGCATTAATAACAGCGTCACCTACACTAAAGCTTTCTGTGTTTGCTGCAAAATAACATAACACTGTTTCATTTTCAGAAATAAGCTTAAATCCCGAGTAACCGCCTGATGTATCGGCATAAGACAAATCTTCAACAGATGTTATTTTTGAAGATGTATTATCAGAAGCTTCAATAAGAGTGAGAACCGGAATTCCTTTTCCCTTTTCCTCCCAACTTACATGCATATCAACCTTTGGGTATCTTCTTGCAAAGCCGTTTGCATAAAAGCCTCTGTACCCTTCTTCTCCCTTATATCCGTAATACTTTGTATATTCAAGATTTTCAGGGTAAAAATTATACAAAAATACATTTGAACCGTCACTATCTGCAGTTTTTATAAATCTTTTCGTACTGTCGTATGTTACTTCATCTTCCGAAAATCCGTTAACATGAACGTTATTGTTTGTATCATTAATATACGGAACAAAATTCCATATCTGTGAGCATTCGTTTATTTCTTCATCATCATTTACAACAGTATCAGCAGTAACAAACATATCAAGGCTCTTAATATAAACAATCTGCCTTGTATGAACAGCCGATGCCTTATCAGAGCCGTAGCCTCCGTCATAATCGGAAGAAAGATAATCGAAGCTGTCCGATGTATGCCACAGATTGTCAAGTGTATAATCAAAAGTCCTGGTTGTTCCTACCGCATTATTAAATTCAGATTTGCTTTGTGACTTATTGTTTATAATAACGGTGTTTCTGTTATAGCTCGAACTTTCGCCAAAATATGCATTGTATTCATCATATTCATCAACCTGATCTGATGGTGCCATATTTTCGGCATACCATGGTGGTCCACCGTTCATTAACAGCATTCTTCCCTTTGCATATAGCTCAATTCCGTTATTTGACGGATATAAATGACCCGATGTTCTTCTCGGAGTCTGCATGAAAAGATTTGTACCGTCCTTATCCCACGAGCTTCTCATAGAATAAAAACCAATATACGGAAATGCAATTGAAGTATACGGCCTTTCACTAAATTTTGCCGGTAATCCTCCCATGCCAACCGCAGGAGTTCCTCCGTTTGGAAAAACAATTCCCTGATGAAGTTTTCTTGCATTTTCTGCATGAGAAGATATCACATTTATATAATCAGGAATTTTCTCTCCAGAACTCTCAAAAATGTTATAAAGCTCATCGATTGAATTAAGCTCACCGTTATTATAATTGAAAGCCTGCTCAATCATACCGCCGTCGGGATAAAAGCTTCCTTCGGAATAATCAATCAATCCGTTTGACGTACTCTGTGTATATTCATTTATATATTTTTTTCCGTCTCCGAAAAATCTGTCAACAGCTGCAAGTGCTTTTAAGCCTCCAAATCTTTGATTCGGTGTTGCACCTGATTTTTCATATCTTAAAACAAGAGCCTCAGAATGGTCATACATCAATGACATTGCAATGTTTGCAAACATTACGGGATCAATAATATCGTATAAAGACTTATCTGAAATTACTTCTCTTTTTTCCAATACATCTGCCCATAAATCAGGTGCGTCATTGCTGTCTGCAAGCTTTGCAAAAGCAGCAAGGGCTTTAACAATATTTAAGGTTCTGTCAACCTGATTTAGTGTTGACTGAGCATTCTTATAATTCCAGCATAAATTTGTGCTGTAATCGGCAGTGCCGTAATTTTCATTATACCATCTTCTGTGTTCAGTACAGAAAACATTTGCAATCTGCATCCATTTATCAAGATAAATAATATCCCTTGTTTCAAAATACTTTGCTATAATCGTATTAAAACAGGTAAAATAGCTTATATCTGTTGTTTGTGCCCGAGTAGGAAATTTTACTGAATAGCTCCAGTCAGGTGTAATCGTATGATAAGGACTTCCATGCAGGTTGTGGTTTTTCAAAACATCGTACGCTGAAAAGCTGTTGTTTATTCCGACAAAAAATGTCGCCCAGCTCCTGCTGATGTATGCTGTTTCATGATAATCCCCCGTAAATTCACCCAAATCCGTTATACGCATTTCATCAAGCACACTGTTTCTGTATGCTTTCACAGCCGCCTCATAGTTTCCGCTGTCATACAGTGCTTTAATATCTGTCATATTATCAGCCGACAAATCAAGTTGATTCAAAAAATATTTTAAAAACTTCCAGTCACTTGAAAAATCTGTAGAAAACTTTACGGTGTCTTCATATCCTGAGCCGCTGTAATTTTGTGCAAGACATCTGTAAAACAGCTCATTTATATCCTCTGCATCGCTCATGCCACTGCAGAATTTTGTAATAAACGCACTTTTTTCAGTCTCTTCGAGCAATGAAAAATCATTTATATATTCACTGCTTATACCTGTACAATGCGAATATAAGGTTACAAGTCTCAAAAATTCGTCATTTGTACCGTCAAATTCTGCAAACTCTGACTTAAAATCTTCTGTTGTCAAGGCTGTAATATCAATTGAATTACCCTCTGAATCCTCTATAAGATAATCTGCACACGCTGACTCATAAGCTGCCACAAAGGTTTCACCGGTATATACCGTACCGCTCAAAACCTCATCGGAAAGCTTTTTGCACACTCCGCTGATGTCTGATAATGCATTTTTATTAACTCCGATTGCATCATAAAAATGATTAATACAAGCGTACATTTCCCCGGAATTTTCAACCGAATTTACAAGTGTAATAATATTTTCAGCGGATTTATTTACAATTTTTGACACATCGTAGGTTACTTTGATTTTGGATATTTTAAAATCGGGCGTTACATTACTCTTATTTTTCATTGCCCAGATTGATAAAATTGAACTTGAATCGTCTTTTATTTTCGATTTAACATTATTCAATATCGAATTGGACAGGCTTCTTGTAAGCCATCCCGAATATAACTTATCATTTTGCAAAACTCCCTGAGAGTTATAATAATCCCTGAATACAACATCAGGATAAGAATTTGCATTAAATACCC
Organism: Clostridia bacterium; assembly: GCA_045657705.1. GTDB lineage: Bacteria > Bacillota > Clostridia > UBA1381 > UBA1381 > RGIG1988. Next base: position 3,106 of record JAZOTP010000075.1, on the reverse strand, counting down.
ACATTTGTGTTTTATCGCTGTAAGTGTTGAAATATGATTTCCATTCAGTATATTCAACAGAATCCTCGGCATAGGTTCCCTTTGCAATATCGGGGATATCTTCTCTTGCCTGTGCATAAAAGGTGTTTCCGGTTCTTGTGCTAATATTATCATAAAACATATCGCAATAAACCGAAAAATCAATATTTGTTATTGCCTCGGCATTTTCAAGAGTATATGCCAGAAAGCCGTAGGTTGAATATGCAGAATAAGCAGAGCCGCGGTCTACAAGCATTCTTTTTGCACCGCCTGTATCAGAATGGTCATTATGGTAAAAATATATATATTTTTCAGGCGACTGAGTAACCGTTATCAGTGTATCGGAGGATATTTCCTGTGCATATGACGGAATAAGCCCAATTAGTATTGAACATATCGATATTAAAGAAAGTAATCTTTTTTTCATTATTATGTTCCTTTCATTTTTGTTAGAACAGACGGGAAATCAAAAGATTTCCCGTCAACCATTTTACTATTCTGCCGTCATATTGTCAATCCCGACTTTTTCATCTATAACTGGTTCTGTACTGTTATTCTCAAGCTCTGTCAATTTGCTTTCAAATATAGTGATATTCTCATTATTTTCATTAAGCTTTTTGGAGCAATTAATAATTACTTGCATAATTTGCTTATATGCATTGTAATATGAAGATAAATCACGATTTTCCTTTGCCCATACCGCACATTCGTCAAATAAAGGCTTGAATATGGCAATCAGCTTATTTGAATATTCTGTTTTTGAGTAATATTCACCAATTTCGGTATTCTTCATGACAAAATTATTTATAGAGTTAACAAGATTAAGCATCGCCTCATCAGACGGTGTCTGAGGGAATGACGGCAGATATGTATTGATTTCGCTTACTGCTCTTTCACTGTAGCTTAACAGATATCCGGAATCACTGTAGGTAAGAATTCTCAATGCAGAGGTTTTATTATCTACAGAGTTCGCCATTTCATTAACTACCTTATCGGATAATGAATCGTATTTAGGATAATATGAGCCATCCTCTCTTTCAACCCACTTGAAGTAGCTCGGAACATATATCTCATTAAGCATACTTGCTCCTTCTTCGGTTACTGTAAATTCAAAGCCGTTTTTATCAGTCTCGATAACCTTATCACCAACAGTAACACTTGTTGCGCCCTTGACTATTGCATTTAAAGGCTTGCCCTCCTGTTCGACAACCAAAAGAATATTTGCTGTTGTTACAATATCCCCGTAGGTCATTTCCTGAGGCTCTGCTGATGAATAATATGTAATTTTTATATCGTCATCTGTTATATATTCAAAGCCTGTTATTCCCTTTTCTTTATCTGATAAATCTGTTTTTGATTTATACGGAGTTGAGGTATTCTTAACAGGGTCAAGAACAGATGCAACCTTTGTTGTTTCCCGGGCTTCGTCCTTCCAGCTGATATGAACGTCAGCCGCAGGCTTTCTCTCACCGCTCATTCCGCCGTTTGTCCAGCCTATTGCTTTAGGCTCAAGCTGTCCGTAATATTTAACATATTCCAAATCGCTTGATGAAAAATCACTTATCCATACATTAGGTCCTGTTTGATCCTCAGTTTTTAACAGATTGTTTTCTTCGTCAACAATAACCTGCTCATTTGTAAATCCTGTAAAGTTTGCAACATCTTTAGTATAGCCCGGCATTCTCCATATCTGAGAATAAGTATTAGATGATCCTGTCAAATTTTCCACCTCATCCTCAACAATATATAAGCCTGCCTGTTTTACAAATATAAAGCTTCTGTTATGTACTGCGGAATTAACGGTTTTTCCATTCTGAACATATCCACCGTCCCAAATACCGTCGGCAAAGTCAAAGTTTTCTCCCGCCATCCAATTTGCAGTCAATATTTTTGAAACCGAAATTTTTGAATTTGCCTGATTGCCGCCATTTACAATAAGCGTTGAACCCTTATAAGTTGAATTTTCCTCAAAATATGCGTTGAGAACATCATAATATGGACGCTGGCTTTCTGGTGCAAAGCCTTCTCCGTACCACGGACAGCCTCCCGATGTAATAAGCGGTCTTCCGTATGCAGTAAGTGTTACACCGTTTGCATACTTACCGATATGTCCTTCTGAAATTTTATTATTATTATAAAAGTTCAATGACATATCATTTAATATATCTCCTCTACCCGAAAGCATTGTCCCATATCCGCCAAATGGGAGATAAACCGATGTATAATCCGCTTTTTCATCAACCCTAACTGAAGCTACTCTCTTTTGATATGCCTCTTCATCACGCCATATCGGAGCTGATGACTGTGTATTTCCTCCGTTACCAATCATCGGCGTTTGTCCAGCTGATGTTCTGTATGCATATCTAAGTCTGTTCCAGTTTTTTACCGCAATTAAATAGTCTTGGGCATATTCAGGCACACCGTTTTGTGAGCTTTCCATCCATTCAACTATTCCTGCGTATTCACTTATTGTTTCGTCATTATAGTTAAAGCTTCGCTCAGAAAGTGAACCGTCTACAAAAATAATTCTATCTATAACTGCATTCATTGCATGAGTAAGTCTTTCATCATACTGTTCAAGAATTGTAAACTCATCAAACAGCTCTCTCATTTTTGCAAAGGTAATAACACCTTCATTATGCTGATTTGCAATCAAAAATCCGTCGCCTAAAACATTTTGAATTGATTCAAGATGGTCTGTTATTACCGAATAGGCATAATGTGCAATAATTAACGGGTCAAATAACTCATAATCCTCTTGTGACATTACTGTATCAACAGGGGCACCTACGTTTGCCCATTCAGGCTTTTCTCCATTTTTAATTCCCGGCAGAAGCTTTGCAAAATATGCGATTTCTCTTGCGATATTATTTAATCTTTCAAAACGCCACAGATACCCTTGGGCATATTTTCCACTCGGCATCCAGAAACGAGCATCCGGTTCATAGTTCGGATTATCATTTAAATACTGATCTGTAACCTTTTTGTGATTTAAGCAGAAATCATCAAGTATCTGCATATACTTTTTAAGATAAATCGGATCGCCGTTATTTGTCCAGTAGGCACCGCCAAGCTTGTTTAAATGTCT
>JAZOTP010000074.1:0-4891 GCA_045657705.1 Clostridia bacterium | reverse complement strand
AATATTTGCAAATGGCTCTCGTTTTATTTCATCAACCGATTCTTTTTTATAAAAGAGAGCAAGCTGTAAAAATAAAAGTTCTTCAAAAACAAGTCTTTTTCGTGCAATAAAAAAATCATCAAAGGTGTCGGGGAAGTGTATGTTTTTTAAGGCAAAATTAATTTCGCAAAGCTCATATTTTGCTCTGATGCAGTCGGGAAGATAATCATTAACTGTACCAAGCTTTTTTAGTGCTTCACTCATCACCGATTGAATAAGTTTTTGAGTAACAGTTGCCCAAAGAGGATATATGGGAACAATTTTTCCTGTAAAGCGTTCCTTTCCGACCTGTTCGTAAATCGGATTTATCATTTCCTTTTTTCGTGAGTTGGGATTTATTTTTCCGTAAAAAACATAGCGGTCGCCTTTTTTGAATATACTTTTGACAAAACGGTTGTTGTACCAGGTTATTGCCATAATTCCCGTATCATCACCGACGACCATTGAATAAAGGGTCATACCCTTTCTGATTCTTGTTTCTTTAATCGGAGTTATTACAATGGCTTTTACAAGTACATTTTCTCCTGGAAAACAGTTTACAATATCCTTTGAAAAGGTTCTGTCCTCGTAATCTCTGGGGAAATAATATATCAGGTCCGAAACTGTATTAATGCCTTTTTTTTCAAAAAGCTTTGCTCTTGTTTCGCCTATTCCGTGTAAAGAACGGATACCGTCCATAAGCAATGCTCCTTTCGATATACAATAAGTTAAAATAAGGGGGTGTTGCGTTAGCAACAGCCCCTAAATCTTATTCAACTGAAATAATATAGTAGTATAAGGCCTGACCGCCGTATTTCACCGACACTTCAAAATCGTCATATTTATCTTCAAGCTTTTGTTCAATTTCTTCTGCTGTTTCCTTACTGATGTCTTCTCCATAATAAACGGTTATAAATTCACTGTCGTCATCACAAAGCGCGTCAAGAAGGTCGTAGAGAACTTCCGACGGATCGCTTCCTGTAACACTGATTTTACTTTCTGCCATACCTAAGATGTCGCCCTCTTTTATCTCAAGCTCATCAATCTGAGTATCTCTTACAGCATAGGTGATCTGCCCTGTTTTAACCTCACCGATAGCTCTGTTCATGGCAGCCTCGTTCTTTTGGGCATCCTTGCTTTCTGAGAAAGCAAGCATTGCAGCCACACACTGCGGAATACTCTTTGTAGGTATAACCACAATATTTTTATCTGAAATTTCCTTTGCTTGATTTGCTGCCATGATAATATTTTTATTATTCGGGAAAACAAAAATTGTGTCTGCATTGAGTTGATTTACAGCATTCATAATATCATTGGTACTTGGATTCATAGTCTGACCGCCTGCAATAATTTTATCAATGCCGAGGTCCTCAAATATTTTAACAAGACCGTCACCGACGCAGATTCCGACAAATGCATAAGGCTTTTTCTCAGCAGGTACTTCATCAATCTGAGTCTTTGGAGCTTCCTCCTCGGCAGAAATCAGATTCTGATGCTGATGCTTCATATTATCAATTTTTATATTTATCATATCACCCAAAAGAACAGCCTTTTCAAGAACATAACCGGGGTTGTTTGTATGAATATGAACCTTTATTATTTCATCATCATCAATGACAAGCATACTGTCGCCCTTTGTTTCGATTGCCTTTCTAAAGGAGTTGGTATTTACATCTTTAGAGCTTTTTTCAACAATAAACTCGGTGCAGTACATGAATTTAATATTTTTTGTATCTACAGAGCTCTGAGCAGATGTGTTTTCAGCGGTTTTTGCATCATCTGTGCGATTTGCAGTGACTGTCTTTCCTGTTTCAAGATATGAAACAATGCCGTCAAGAAAATATAACCAGCCCTGACCGCCTGCATCAACAACTCCTGCTTTTTTTAGTGCAGGGAGCATGTCAGGAGTTTTTGCAAGTGTTTTGTAGCCTTTTTTTACAGCTGCTGTTAATACTTCTTTAAAATCTTCATTTGTCTGTGCATTTTTTACACCGGCCTCTGCAACCTCTCTTGCGACAGTTAAAATTGTTCCCTCTGTAGGCTTCATAACTGCTTTATAAGCTGCGTTTGAACCTGATAAAAGAGCGTTTGCAAATTGTTTGGCATCGCACTCTTCAAGCCCTTTTAAGCTTTTTGCAATACCTCTGAAAAATTGTGATAAGATAACACCGGAGTTACCTCTTGCACCTCTTAAGGTTGCATAAGACATTGTATCTGCAACCTTGGTAACCGACGGAGTAACAAGCTCCGTCAGAGATTTTGCCATTGCTGTTACCGTCATTGACATATTGGTTCCGGTGTCACCGTCAGGGACGGGGAACACATTTAATTCGTCAACTGTCTGCTTTTTATTATATAAGCTGTTAGCACCGGAAATCATCATTTGTGCCAGCAGTTTTCCGTCTATTCTGTTAATAGTAATCTCCTCCTCAACAGTTTTGCTAAATCTTTAAATTATTGGAAATTAATCCTGTACACGAACTGACTCCACCATAACATTAACCTTTGTTACCTTAAGTCCTGTGTTACTTTCGATTTTATATTTAACGTTATTGACAATGCTTGCACAAATTGCATTTATGTTCACTCCGTATTCAACCATGATGTGAAGCTCAATAACAATACCTGATTCTGCAACTTCAACTTTAATTCCTTTTGTCATGTTATCGGGCTTCAGAAGGTTTACAATACCGTCCTTTTTACTTCTTGATGCCATGCCTACAACACCGTAGCATTTGTTTGCAACAGCACCTGCAATCGAAGCGATGACATTATTGTCAACAAGAACATCGCCATATTCACTGTTTATCATAATAGCCAAATCAATTCATTCCTTTCTTTTCTGTAATTAAAAATCTATCTGAGTTCTTTTAAGATTATATGCTGATAAAAAATAACGTAAAACGAACAATAATCCTATTATATTTTACTATACTTTCCTTATTTAGTCTATACTTATTTTGAAATTTCATTAAATTTTTTTGATATTTATATAAAATTATCATACTATATTTGATTTTTTATTGAATTTAATATATAATATGAAAGAAATCAATTTAATAAGGGGGTTTTTTAATGGCAGTCAACAGAAAATATTCCTATTTAAAAGAGTACACAATTCAAATGCCCGATTTTGTAAGTGAATATATAATAGAATATTATAACGGTGAAAGCATTAATACACAAATCGGTTATGCAATAGATGTGCGTGTGTTTTTAAATTATCTTAAAACAGAAGTGCTTGACGGAGTTGAAAATATAAAGGATATAACCGTTGCCGATATAGATAGTCTTAGGGTTACCGATTTAATGAGATTTAAACAGTATTTAAAGGAATATAAACAGGAAACCTATACCCCGACCGGAAAACAGGTTATAAGAGTGTACAGAAATTCAGCCTATGGAATAAACCGTAAAATGTCGGCGGTAAGAGGAATGTTTATATATCTTTATAAAACAGAGCAGATAAAAGAGAATATAACGGATAAAGTAGATTTTGCAAAGCTTCATCATAAAATTAAGAAAAGACTTACCACACAGGAAACCTTTGACTTGTTAGGAGTAATATTTAACGGTGAAAAATATTATGACGGACGTTTACTTACCGAGTATAAAAAAAGACAAATCCGTGATATTGCAATTTTTTCTACATATTTAGGTACAGGAATCCGTGTAAGCGAGCTTATAAACTTAAATATTGAGGATTTGGATTTACACAATAATACATTTATCGTTACCCGAAAGGGCGGAGACCAACAGGAAATATTTCTGCCGTTTCAGGTAAAAGATGCGATAAGTGAATATATTGCATATGCAAAAGAGGTTGAGGGCAGAGAAATGGAAACAGGACCTCTGTTTATCAGCAGAAACAAAAAACGCTTTACTGCAGCGGGGATAGAAAAGCTTTTAAAGGGCTACTGTCAGACTGTAGGTATTACCAATCCTGATAAAACAAGACCTCATGCCCTGAGGCGTACCTTTGCCTGTCAGCTTCTTGAGGACGGAGTGGATATAAAGATGGTAGCAGAGCTTCTGGGACATAAGAATATAGAAGTAACTCATAAATATTATGCTCAGTATGATTCAAAAGCAAGAAAGGATTTAATGCTGAAACAAGAACCAATACCTGAAGAAATATTTAAACAGGGTAATGAGGGCAAAAACAGGTAAATAGTGTTAAATTTATATGACAAAATACAGTTTTTGTTGAAAAAACGGAAATAATAATATATAATAAAAAAGTCGGAAAAAATCCGACAGGGCAAGATATACGGAAACGGGCGGTATGCCATCATCTCCAAAGAGAGGAGGTGATGAATATGGATAAAGAATACATAATTACATTTATGATGATTCTGTTGCTTTTGGCATTAACCATAAAAAAATAACGCCCTCCGCTAAAAGGCGTTATTAAGAAATATAACCTTTTGGCATACCGTTCGGTCTTGCCTTTTCTATGTATATTATACCTCAGAGATAATGAAATGTCAATGGTTTAATTAATAATAATTTAATTTCTACTATAATATAAGGAAGAAAAACCATGAGTAAAGTAAAATTATTTATAAAACAAAATACGGTATTGTGCATTGCATGGGTGCTGGCGGCAGTAACTGCATTTATAGTACCGCCTAATGGGGAGTATCTTACATATTTTGATTACAAAACGCTTGCGTGTCTGTTTTGCGCATTAAGTGTTGTGTGTGCATTAAAAAATATTTTCTTTTTTCAAATAGTTGCAAAAAAAATAGTTTGCGTATTTAAAAACACACGCTCAGCGATTATAGCACTTGTTTACATTACCTTTATAGGTTCCATGCTTATTGCAAATGATATGGCACTTATTACATTTTTACCGCTGGGGTATTTTGTT
>JAZOTP010000073.1:0-12553 GCA_045657705.1 Clostridia bacterium | reverse complement strand
AGCAAATTCAATATTTGAATAAGTCCAGTCAAGTTGTATAATATCTTCCTTTTTAATATCATACAATGATACGGTATCGCCCTCTTCCTGTTTGCCATTTATATGATTTGTTATTCTGAATGCAACAATACAAACAAGAAGTATCGCAAGAAGAATAAGCAGTCTGTTTTCTTTTTTCTTCATATATTATGTCTCCTTTTATCTGTTGCGTTTAATTTTTCTTTCTCTTGATTTTAATATATATTCCGCATATAATGAATAAAGCAGGAATTAAGAATATAAATGTAAAAGAAAGAATAGAAACAGCTTTTGCACTTATTGTGATAGTGTCTGATGCAAGGCTCTTTGCATGAATTGCAATACTTTCTTCACGTTCAAGCATCCAATTGAGAGAATTTAAGAATAAATCCTGATTTCCTCCCGACACCATCTGGTTCATGTTATCATCAACAAGCTGCGACGAAGAAATCCATACTATTTTAGTATCATTTTCAGAATCTGTAACAGATACACCAATATCAAAAGGTCCATTGGAATCGGTATCTTCCTTTTCCATTGTGGTCATGTTTAACGCATCAGGCTTTGCATATGCTTTATTTGATGTTGATATAAGCGATGTAACTGTAACACTGCTCTCACCTGTTTTGATAATCGGATGTGACAAAGGTAACAATGCATAGTATCTTGATTCAATAAGCGGTTTCGTAATATCGTGACTCGTCATATCAGGAAGCAGATAGTGATTATAACCGCTTATACACTTATTTTCGTCACCTTCAAAAACAAGTGTGTTTTCTCCCATAACTCCGTAGTTTTTCATAAGCTCATTAAGTACAGGCATTTCAACTCCGTTATATCCTGTAATAAGCATTAATTTCCCACCGTTTTGAAGATATGAAAGCAATACATCTTTTTCATTAGGCGATATGTCCGACTGAGGACTGTTCATCAATATACAATCGGCATCTTCGGGAGCTTGTGACATAGTTAAAAGGCTTATATCTTCAATCTCCATGTTCTGAGCACTTATATCTGCAGAAACATTTTCAGACAAAGGCAACTCTCCGTGTCCTGTGAGCATATATAACTTAGGTAATTCATCACTTACAACAAAATCAATTGCACTTGTTATCTGATTTTCTCCGTCATACTCTGTTGTTTGTGTATAACTCGAATAATCTACATTTGTTTTATATATTTCACTGTAAGCAACGTATCTGCTCTTTTCACCGCTTGTAACAATAACCGAGTTTAACTCAATCTGTTCAGAGGTATAATTTTGTGCAAAGTTCGGGAAAACAATAGGATCTTTTATTTCAAGCTTAATATTTTTATTGTAGCCTGTATATTTATCAAGCATATTATAAATAATATTATCCTCACTTCCGTTTGGAGCCAAAAGATAAAGAGTAACCTCTTTGTCAACCGCTTTTGCAATATTTACCGACTCTTCTGACAGACTGTATAATGAAGCATTTGTCATATCTATTTTTGTGTTTTTTGAAGACATGGATTCAACTGTTATAATCACAAAAACCGCAATAGCTATCACAATAATTGAAGCTAATGCACTGTAGCCGCCGATACGAAAGCTTTTTTGAGTAAATTGCTGTTTTATATTTTCTCTATTAAAATAGTTTTTCATTAGCTCCATCTCCTTTTTTCCATAGATTGAACGGTAAGGAATAAAAATACCGCAATAATAACAATAAAGTATACCAACGAAGTAATATCAAATATTCCGTTGGGGAAATTATAAAATCTTTCAAACACTGAAATCTTACTCATTATTGCAGGGAATACTCCATATAATGAATCGGGGTTAACCCATTTTACCGCAATAATAACAATCTCAAAAATCGCTGCAATTATTACTGAAAGCAATGAGTTTTTTGTGATCAGGAATATTAAAAACGCCGCAATTGCTATTATTGCAACCAAAGCGATAAATGTGGCATTCTCGCTGTATGAAACCAAATCTGCAAGAGTTCCCATATAGTAGTTAAGCAACACAACGATAAAACATCCTATTACAGCAACAACTTGATTATCTGTTAAAGACGATATAAACAATCCCATTGCTATAAGGCTTGCACCCAGCAAAAAGAATGCAAGGAGTGAACCGTATGAAGCAAAAAGACTTACATTACCGAATATACTCAAAATCAGAGGATATATTCCCATAATTGTAATCGGAATTAACAAAACAGCAAGCATCGCAAGGTATTTCCCGAAAACAACTTCTGTCATACTTATCGGAAGTGAGTATAATAATTGGTCGGTCTTCTGACGTTTCTCTTCTGCAATAACTCTCATGGTAAGAATAGGCACTGCAATAAGGAAAATAAATCCCATATTTCCCAGTACATATTCAAAGCTTGCACTTGATGATTTTAAATTTATTGCCATGGTGTAAATTCCTGCAAAAAGAAGTATAAATGCACAGAATATAAACCCAAGCATATTGTTAAAATATGATTTGAATTCACGTTTAAATATTGCCATCATCGCTTTGTACCTCCTCTTCCTCTAAAACATTCTCTTCCGCTTCATCAGCAGATGTTTCTTCAATCTGTTCATCTTCGGTTTCCACTGCAATTTCCTTTTCTTCAGCGGATGTAAGCTCAAGGAATATATCTTCAAGACTTGCAGTATTTTCCGAAAGCTGTGTCACAGGCTTTCTGATGTCACAGAATGCAAAGAATATTTCATCTGAAATATCTGTATTTTTATCGGTAATAATTTCAACCGTTGTCTGCTCTTCTCCTGCTTTTTTGCATTTAATTTCATGTATGTTTTCAATTGGGTCAAGTGCATTTTTAATTTCTTCAAAGCTTGCTTTTGCAGTAAGCTTAATTGTTTTTGAGCCGGCAAATAATGTTTCGAGATTTTCGGGAGTATCGCACGCAACAAGCTTTCCGCCCGATATAATAAGTATTTTGTCACAAACTGCCTGAACCTCCGAGAGAATATGACTTGATAAAATAACAGTATGTTTTTTTCCGAGATTTTTAATAAGCTCTCTTATTTCAATTATTTGTTTTGGGTCAAGTCCTACCGTAGGCTCGTCAAGAATAATTATTGAAGGATTTCCTATTAATGCCTGTGCTATACCTACTCTTTGTCTGTAGCCCTTTGAAAGGCTTTTTATAAGTCTCTTTGAAACATTTTCAATCCCGGTTTCGCGCATTGCTTCTTCAATTTGTGCTTTTCTTTCTGATTTTTCAACTTTTTTCGCATCTGCAACAAAGCACAAATATTCATACGGCGTCATATCAACATATAATGGCGGAATTTCAGGAAGATAGCCTATTTTTTTCTTTGCTTCAACCGCATCCTCATAAATATCCTTTCCGTCAATTGTAACGCTTCCCTCGGTTGCAGAAAGACAACCTGTTATTATGTTCATTGTTGTTGATTTTCCGGCACCGTTAGGTCCCAGAAACCCATATACCTGATCATCTTCCACTGTAAATGATATATCTGATACAGCTGTATGGTCACCGTATTTTTTCGTTAAATTACTGACCTCAATCATTTTTTTACATCCCTTTCTCATTAATAATATATGGGCTGATTAATTTCAAACCCTGATTATACAAGTCATATCATAACAATTATAGATTGTTATGTCAATAAAATAAGTAAAAAGTTAACAATTTTTTTATTTTTTATACTTTATTATTTCACATCATATCTATAAACAAAAAAAATCTATAAAAAATCAGAAAGCCGAACAGGCAACACAACGCTTATTCGGCTTCTTTTATATATCTATCCAATTCTTCATATGTCATTAGTCTGTTTAATGCATTAACAAGCATATTGGCAGAAATTTTTGAAGGCAGTCCCAGCTCTGTACAAAGCACCTGTCTTTTTTCACTGCTTTCCACACCTCCTGAAAGTCCCATCAAATACAAATCAGTTTTTGTTATTTGTCTTTCGGAAATATTTTTTGTATACGCTCCGTCAACGTTGCATCCGGCTGTTCTTAATGCATTAATAATTATTTCCTCATTAATACCCTCAACACCTAACAAACCCTCTTTTGATGCCTTTGTTTTTCGTTTTTCTTTTCCCCGTATATCCGGAACATATGCGTGCTTTACCAGACTTTCGGGAATTGACTGTTTTATGTAGCTTCTTATTTTAAAGCCTGCACTGTCCGAATCTGTCAGAATAACTATACCTGTCTTTTCAGCTAATGTTTTTATCGTCTGCAGTTTATTTTTATCGTTGAATATTGAAAATCCGTTTGTTTTAATGATTACTGCATCAAGAAATCCTGACAGCTTTATCTGATCATACGTTCCCTCAACTATTACTGCTTCTTTTATTTTATACATTTTAACTTTTTCCAATCATCTGTTTTTACTGATTATAACATAAAATCCCGCAACAGTCAATTGTAATAAAACCGAATTTTTCAGAATATGAATAACTAAAAGAATTGTAAATGCAGGTGATTTATTTGATTATTGTAAAAAGCAGAAAAGAAATTTTATGGACATTTATATGTGCGGTTGCCGGATTGGCTGTTGGAGTAACGTTACAGTTTACCCCGTTCTGGAATGTTTTTTCTGATAAGACCGATAACAGCCTTACAGTTGTTGTAGATGCAGGACATGGAATGCCCGATGGCGGTGCAGTTGGCGTAGGCGGAACTATTGAGCAGAAAATAAACCTTGACATATCACACAAAGTATGCGAAGTTCTGCAGGGAAAAAATATCAAGGTTGTTATGACAAGAGTTACCGAAAACAGTATCTGTACCGACTGCGAGGGTAAATCAATAAGACAGATAAAACGTGAAGATATGAACAAAAGACTTGATATTATAAAAAAAAGTAATGCTGATTTGTTCATCAGTATTCATATGAACTACTTCAACAACTCCGGTGTTGACGGGCTCAGATTATTTTATGATAAAAAACATTCAGAAACATTAAAGCTTGCTGAATACATTCAGGAACGAATGTCTGAGGTTACAGGTGCCGGAATGTATGCAGTAAAAGCATCTGATCCTGATTTGTTTCTGATGAAAAACACACCTGTCCCTGCTGTTTTGGTAGAATGCGGATTTTTATCAAACCCGGAAGAAGAAAAAAAACTCAATGATGCCGATTATCAGTCAAGAATTGCATGGGCAATCGCCGATGCAGTTGAAAAATATTATAAAACAGATTTATAAATTTTTATATAAATCAGTTTATATTTCGTCAAGATTGTTGTTTATATATAACAATTAAAAAGAAATATTGAATAAAAGTAATAAATATGTTAATATATTCACAATGAATTATTGACTTATATCGACAAATATTATATAATATTTTTTATCATTAACATGATGGGTTTAATGTATCATTTTATATTTTTTGGAGGGTTTACAATGAGTAGAGTTTACAATTTTTCTGCAGGTCCGTCAATGCTTCCTGAAGAAGTATTAAAGCGTGCACAGGACGAGATGCTTGAATGTGGCACATCAGGTATGTCAGTTATGGAAATGAGCCACCGTTCAAAGGATTACGAAGCAATCATTAATGGATGCGAAGCTTTAGTAAGAGAGCTTATGAATGTTCCTGACAACTATAAAGTATTGTTCTTACAGGGCGGTGCTTCAAGTCAGTTCACAATGATTCCGATGAACATCGGTAACAAGAATAAAAAGTGTGATATAGTTATCACAGGTCAGTGGGCTAAAAAGGCTGCTGCTGAAGCAAAAAGATATATTACAGTTAACGAAATTGCATCATCTGCAGATAAAACTTTCAGCTATATTCCAAAGCTTGATAAGTCAACATTCTCAAAGGATGCGGACTATTTCTATATTTGTATGAACAACACAATCTACGGTACAAAATTCAATGAATTACCGGATACAGGTGATATTCCTTTGATTGCTGATATTTCTTCAATGATTATGTCAGAGGTTATGGATGTTTCTAAGTTCGGTATGTTATATGCAGGTGCACAGAAGAACTTAGGTCCTGCAGGTGTTACTCTTTGTATTATCAGAGAAGACTTAATCGGAAATGCTATGGATATTACTCCTACAATGTTCGATTATCAGATCCATGTTGACAACGGTTCAATGTACAACACACCTCCTACATACGGTATCTACATCATGAAGCTTGTTCTTGAGTGGATTAAGGAAAAGGGCGGAATTGCTGCTGTTCAGAAGATTAACGAACAAAAAGCAAAGATTTTATACGATTTCCTTGATTCATCAGAAATGTTCCGCGGTACTGTTGTTAAGGAAGACAGATCTTTGATGAATGTTCCTTTTGTAACAGGTAACGACGAGCTTGACGCTAAGTTTGTAAAAGAAGCTAAAGAAGCAGGCTTTGTAAACCTGAAGGGTCACAGATCTGTTGGCGGTATGAGAGCAAGTATTTATAATGCAATGCCTGTTGAAGGTGTTGAAAAGCTTGTTGAATTCATGAAGAAATTTGAAGCTGAAAACAAATAATTTCAGATATTAAAATTTGAAAGGACTTGAATAAAATGTATAACATTCTTACATTAAATAAAATTGCAGCTTGCGGTCTTGATCAGCTTGATAAAGCAAAATATGCTATTACAGACGATCAGAATGCAAATGCAGACGGTATAATTTTAAGAAGCTTTGCAATGCATGATATGGAATTACCTGCTGATTTGAAAGCAGTTGCCCGTGCAGGTGCAGGCACAAACAATATTCCTATAGACAAATGCACAGAAAAGGGTGTTGTTGTTTTCAATACTCCGGGTGCTAATGCAAACGCAGTTAAAGAACTTGTTATTGCTGGCTTATTCCTGTCATCAAGAGATGTTGTAGGCGGTATTAAATGGGCTGCAACACTTACAGGCGATGATGTAGGAAAGCAGGTTGAAAAGGGCAAATCAAACTTTGCCGGCTGTGAAATCATGGGTAAAACTCTTGGTGTTATGGGTATGGGAGCAATCGGTATTCTTGTTGCAAATGCTGCTGTTGCTCTCGGAATGAAGGTTATCGGATATGATCCGTTTATGTCAGCCGAAGCAGAAGCTAAGCTTACAAACGGTATCACAAAGGTTGATACACTTGATGAAATATATGCAAATTCAGATTATATCACAATCCACGTTCCTTTAACACCTGACACAAAGCATACAATTAATGCCGATACTATCGCTAAAATGAAGGACGGAGTTAAAATTCTTAACTTTGCAAGAGGCGAGCTTGTTAATAACGATGACATTAAGAAGGCATTGGCTTCTAAGAAGGTTTCTTCTTATGTTGTTGACTTCCCAAGTGCTGAAACAGTTAATCAGGAAGGAATAATTGCAATTCCTCACCTCGGAGCTTCTACAGAGGAATCAGAAGATAACTGTGCTGTTATGGCTGCAAAAGAGCTTGCAGATTTCTTAGAAAACGGAAATATTTTAAATTCTGTAAATCTTCCTAACTGTTCATTACCTGTAAGCGGAAACGGCAGATTAACAATCATTCATAAAAACATTCCCGATATGCTTGCTCAGTTTACAAAAGCTTTCTCAGAAGCAAACGTAAACATTGCTGATATTATCAACAAGAGCAAAAAGGATGTTGCTTACACAATTATCAATACTGATGACGTAATCACAAATGATATTGTTGATAAGCTGAATGCTGTTGCAGATGTTATTAAAGTAAGAGTAATTAAATAATTCTCTCTCGGTTTAAATATAAAAACGCCGGACTGTAAGCAATTTTGCTATCAGTCCGGCTTTTATTATTATCTTATAAACATCTGAGTCCATAGATTTCCGTCCTTAACATATCCAACACCAATTTTTGTAAATGATGAATTTAAAATATTTGCTCTGTGTCCCGATGAATTCATCCATGCATTTACAACCGCTTCAGGTGTTTTTTGTCCCTTGGCTATATTTTCAGCCGCACTTCTGTATGAGATACCAAAATTTTTCATCATATCAAAAGGCGAACCGTAAACGGGACTTGTATGAGAAAAATAATTATTGTCCTTCATATCCTGTGATTTATATCTTGCAACTCTTGAAAGCTCCCAGTCCTCCTTAAGTTCCTTTAATCCGTTTTTAACACGAATTTCATTAACAAGCCTTACTACTTCTTTTTCATAGCTTGAAACCTGTGTATCCTTGTCGGGAATTGTTATTACCTGCCCCGGATATATTAATGCAGGATTTGATATATGAGGGTTTGCACCGATTAATTCACTTAACCCTGTTTCATATTTAACGGCTATTTTCCACATCGTATCCCCCGAAACAACCGTATGACTTTGTGCGGCAAATGCTTTTGAAGCAATAAACAACTGCATAACAGATGCTAATATAATAATTGATTTTTTCATCATCTATACCCCTTTCTCATAATATTTTTATAGATATTAAAAAAAATTAAACCGTCACATAACTTGTGACTATATTATTATAGCATATTGGTTTACATAATTCAAATGCAATTATTGGAATACCCCCTTTTTTTCCAATAACAGACGTCTTTACGTCAAAAAGAGCCGGACTGATTTTTCTTTTAGTTCGGCTTTTTTTATTCTGTGTTTTAATACATTTTTATTGCATTTTTCACCGTTTTATTATATAATAATTCTATGTTGTCACCGATGTTTTTTTAAGCTTTTTACAAAAGTTTTAAAAAAACGGTAGAAAAAATACTGACAACACAAATCTATGTTAAGTAATAAAAAGATTAACAATATTATTTTGTGACAATACTATATATCAAAAGGAGAGTGGATTTATGGAACGCAGGAGCGGAGTATTAATGCATATTTCATCAGTGTTTGGCGATTATTCTATCGGCAGTTTCGGTGATGAAGCAAAATATTTTATAGATTTTTTAGAAAAATGCGGTTTTTCATACTGGCAGGTACTTCCATTTTGCATGGTTGACGAGTATAACTCACCCTATCAGTCATATTCAACCTTTGGCGGAAATCCTTATTTTGTGGATTTAAATGTACTTCATAAAAAAGGATTAGTGACAAAAGAAGAACTTGAAGAATACCGTCAGCAAAATCCTTATGTATGTGAATTTGTCAGGCTGTATCATACACGCATGGATATTCTGATGAAAGCTTCAAAAAGAGTGAGTGACCGTAAGGCTGTTGAAAGCTTTATCGAGTCAGATTCATATCTTTCCAAATTCTGTGAGTTTATGGCACATAAGGCAAAAAACAATGAACAGCCATGGTTTGAATGGGAAACAGATGAAATAGACGAGGATATTTTATTTGCATGGAAGTTTATTCAATTTGAATTTTTTAACCAATGGGCGGAAATAAAAAAATACGCAAATGAGAAAGGTATCCGCATTATAGGAGATATTCCAATATATGTTTCTTTAGATAGCTGTGATGTCTGGAGCAACAAACAACAGTATTGTCTTGATAAAGACGGACGTCCAACTCTTGTTGCCGGTGTTCCGCCTGATTATTTTAGTGCAGACGGACAGCTTTGGGGAAATCCTCTTTATAATTGGGAAGAAATGAAAAAAGATGGTTACAAATGGTGGCATGACCGTATATCACATATGTCAAAAATGTTTGATGCTGTCCGTATCGACCATTTCCGGGGAATTGAATCATATTGGGCTGTGCCTGCGTCTGCCCAAACCGCAAAAGAAGGCAGTTGGATAAAAGGTCCCGGTATGGAATTAATTGAGGTTATAAAAAAGGCAGCAGGCGACACCGAAATTATTGCCGAAGATTTGGGCGATATTACACCAGAGGTTGATAAGCTTGTAAAAGACAGCGGATTTCCGGGTATGCGTGTATTTCAATTTGGCTTTTTGTCAGACGGTGACAGCTTACACCGTCCTCATAATTATTCTCAAAACTGTGTTGCATATACAGGTACTCATGATAACAATACTCTTTTGGGTTATCTTTGGGAGCTTGACGAAAACACACGTTTAAATATGCTTAACTATTGCGGTCATTACGGAGACTGGGGAAGCGGCTGTGCAAGCATCATACGCACCATGTTTGCAAGTCATGCAGGACTTATAATCATGCCGATTCAGGATTTGCTCGGATACGGCTCTGATACAAGATTGAACATTCCCGGAAAAGCAAGCGGAAACTGGCAGTACCGAATAACACGCGAACAGCTTGACAGCATTGATACAAAGCGTTTTAAAGCTTTGAACAATTTATATTCAAGATAATAAAAGCTCCTGAAATCAGACTTTACTAAAGCTTAATTTCAGGAGCTTATTTTTAGTTATAATACTAAAACAATGTATGTTTTTTATATGTGTCCGGGGCCTAATGTTCTGCCTCCGTCCACAATGAAGTTCTGACCGGTAATAAAATCCTGAGAGGCTAAGAATAACACCATGTCGGAAATATCCTTCGGCGTTCCGCTTCTTCCGTCTTCACCCAAAAAAGTCATGTGTGTATGTGTATATCCATCACGTCCGATTGCACCGGGAGAAACGCAGTTTACACATATATTATATTCTCCCACTTCCATAGCAAGTGCTTTTGACATTCCGATTAAAGCTGCTTTAGCTGCCGCATAATCAACCCTGTCATAAAGACCGCACACAGCGGCAATTGAAGAAATATTTATAACTTTTCCGTATTTTTCTTTTATCATAGACGGCAATACAGCCTGTGTACACGCCATTGAGCCTTTTAAATTTGTATCAATAACAAAATCAAGAGTTTCAGGCTCTGCATCAACAAATCTTGTAAGCTTATTCAAAAGACCTGCGCTTCCTCCGGCATTATTAACTAAAATATCAACTTTGCCAAATTTTGAAATTGCTTCATTAACAAACTCAAAAATCTTTTTTCTGTCTCTGACATCGCATACTGCTGCCATTGCCGAAACACCAAGACTTTCAATCTCTTTGACCGTTTGCTCGGCATTTTCCTTGTTATAATCACATACTATGACATTCGCACCCTCATTAGCAAATTGAAGTGCAATCTCTTTTCCTATATTTTTTCCTGCACCTGTTACCATTGCAGTTTTTCCGACAAATCTTTTCATAACTTATACCTCACATGATTTTTTTAATATTATCAAGCACCGCTTTCGCTGTTTGTAAATCCAACTGCTCAAAGTTACTGCTTGCAGTGTAACCGTCAGAACAGAATATTAGATATCCGCCAAGAATCGGATTGATAATTCTTGACAATTTTCCCGCTTTGCCACTGCAATGAAAATGTGTTGTGGTTTTAACTTCTTTTTTAAGAGCAACCATTGTTTTAAAGCTTTCAATAAGTTCCTCCTCATTGTTGCAGGTTGCTACAATTTTTATTATATCAGGATTTCTCTTTTCTAAAAATAAGGCTAAATCCACTATCTGTTCGCACGTCATTGGTAAAGACGTATGAGTGGAAAGCAGAACCTCACCACCCATTTCATGAACATTTTCAATGAGCTCCATTTGTTTTTTTATTATTTGAGGGTCAACAACAACCTCTTTCGGATTTCCCTTTATGAACGAATAACCCAGATCCGAAAACTCTTCTCTGAAATTATGCTTTGAATATAAATCATATGTATACCCTTGTATATCAACAGCCATTCCTGCTCTTGCCGCCTTTAACAGCAGTTCAACTCTTTCTTCCTCGTTTGTTTCAAATACTTCCATTTCGTATGTCTGGTTATAGTTAAGAGCTAATATTGGTCTGTTTGCAGCATCCGCTATTTGCTTTAATGAATTTTCATTTTTAAACTCCTCATTCATACATGAAAGATGCAAATCAATTCCCGTTGCACCGTGATACTCACAATTGCGTATAGCAGCAATTGCATCACGAACAGTTCTCTCTCTTACTACTCCTATCAGCATCGGTGATTCATTTTTTGCAAATGACATTCTCATTACATTTCTCTCCTTATAAATTTTTTCTTTATAATAACATCTATTATTGTGAATGTAAATGTCACATTTGATATTTTTATCATATTTGATATAAAATATATGTTTTTATTTTATATATGATATTACAATAATTATAACACCATTGCAAACAATTTAACAAATTTGATTATTACAGCAAAAAATCAGGTGAAAATCTCACCTGATTTTAAATAGATACAGTCTCTCAATTTTTATTGTGTTTTCTCGACTATCTTAATGCTGTCAGCACCGATACCAAGCTGTTCTGATACAATTTCCTTAAGAACTATAACATCTTTATCGGAAAAGCCTTGTTTTTTTACAATTACATCTACACTTTCACCATCAATATAAACCGATATTTCGTTATATCCCTTTGCTTTTGCTATATTTTCAATTATAGCTTCTTTTTCTGTATTAGACGCCATATTAAGAATTCTGTCCTGAGCATTTTTTCTTGTTTCTTCATCAAAGCTTTCATTTTCGGCAGTTTTCTGCAGAATTTCAAGAGCTTTTGAACGGGCGCTTTCCCTCTCCATTTTAGCCTGTGCAAAATAATCACCGCCTACACTTGCGGTTTCCTGTGTATCCTCTTCGTTTAAATCCTCCTCAACTACATTCTCTGCCTCAGAGCTTACATACTGAGCCTCACCCAGCTTTTTTCCTGTTTCTATGTATTCCTCT
>JAZOTP010000072.1:0-4220 GCA_045657705.1 Clostridia bacterium | reverse complement strand
CATTCCTGCCTGTGCAGTATTTGAAAGATGACAACCACCACAGAATTCTATTGAATAATCTCCCATTGTAACAACTCTTACAACATCACCGTATTTTTCACCGAACTGTGCTGTTGCTCCGAGCTTTTTAGCTTCTTCAATAGGAAGCTCCTGTATATTTATATTCATTGCTACCATTATTGCATTATTTACCTTATTTTCAACTTCACTAAGCTGTTCTTTTGTCATTGCTTCAAAGTGAGAAAAATCAAAACGAAGTCTGTCAGGTGTTACCAGGGAGCCTGCCTGTGCTACATGGTCACCAAGTGTTTCCTTTAATGCTTTATGAAGAAGGTGTGTTGTAGAATGATTTCTCTGGATTGACATTCTTCTTGCCTTGCAGACACTCATATTAACAGTATCTCCGACAGTTACTTCTCCGTTAATCACTTCAACATGATGATAATATAATCCGTTACCGTCTTTTGTGGTATTTGTAACCTTAATTTCAGCACCGTCTGTACAGATAGAACCGGTATCTCCTACCTGACCTCCCATTTCTGCATAGAAGGTTGTCTTATCTGTAACAATAATTCCGCTTTCATTTTTGGAAATTGAATTTGATGCCTCACCCTCACAGGCGATTGCAACAATCTTTGCTTCTGTTTCAAGGTTAGTATATCCGATGAATTCTGTAGCCTCTTTCACATCAAAATCATAGCTGTCTGCACCGTCCCACGAAGAACCGTCTTTTCTTGAATCTCTTGCAATTTTCTTCTGCTCTGCCATGCAAACGTTAAATCCGTCAACATCAACGCTAAGTCCGTTTTCTTCTGCAATTTCAATGGTCAAATCAAGAGGAAATCCGTAAGTATCGTGTAATTTAAAGGTTTCTTCACCCGAGAGTTTGTCCGCTTTATTTTCTTTTGCCTTTTTAATATATCCATTTAAAACAACAAGACCGTTATCAATTGTTGCGTCAAAACGTTCTTCTTCTATTTTGATAATCTTTTTAATATATTCTCTCTTTTCTGCAAGCTCAGGATAACCCGATGCAGATTCATCAATTACGGTATCTGCAACCTCATACAGGAACTGTCTGTCAATATTCAAAAGCTTTCCGTGACGTGCGGCACGTCTTAACAAACGTCTTAAAACATAACCTCTTCCCTCATTTGAAGGAATAACTCCGTCAGATACCATCATAACGGTTGAGCGGATATGGTCGGTTATAACTCTTAAAGATACATCTGTCTTTTCATTTTCCTTATAGTTTACGCCTGCAATACGGCTGATATGTGCCATAACATTCTTAACCGTATCAACCTCAAACAGGTTTGCCACGCCCTGACAAACTGCTGCAAGTCTTTCAAGACCCATACCTGTATCAATGTTAGGATTTGCAAGTCTGTTGTAATTTCCGTCTTCGTCCTTATCAAATTGAGTAAATACAAGATTCCACACTTCCATAAATCTGTCACAGTCACAGCCGATTTTACAATCAGGTCCGCAGGACAAGTGTGCACCTCTGTCAACATGGATTTCAGAACATGGACCACACGGACCTGTTCCGTGTTCCCAGAAGTTGTCCTCTTTACCCATTTTAACAACTCTTTCGGGATTTACGCCTACTTCGTTAATCCATATATCTCTTGCTTCATCATCTTCTTCATATACTGTAATCCACAAATCATCGGGATTAAAGCCCATAACCTCTGTTAAAAACTCCCATGCCCAGTTAATAGCCTCATGCTTGAAATAATCACCAAATGAGAAATTTCCGAGCATTTCAAAAAATGTTCCGTGTCTTGCTGTCTTTCCCACTCTTTCAATATCAGGTGTTCTTATACATTTCTGACAGGTAGTTACTCTCTTTTTAGGAGGTATTTCCGCACCTGTAAACCATTTTTTCATTGGTGCCATACCAGAATTAATCAAAAGCAAGCTTGCATCGTTATGCGGCACAAGTGGAAAGCTTCCCAATCTTAAACAGCCTTTGCTTTCAAAAAAGCTCATAAACTTTTCTCTTATTTCATTTAATCCCATTTTGTCCATTGGTATTACTCCTTATATCAAATTTACTTTTTTAAATAAACATTACTATCCTCATTTTATAGCAAACCATAATATATTATATATAAAAATTGGAAAAATGTCAAGTTATTATTATAATAATTAACCATTTTTTTATTTTATGCTTTACATTATTCTTTAATTATGATATTATAAGGTTTAATAAAATTATTTGCTTTTTTGGCAGAACGGAGGATATTATGTCGGAATTACTGGAAATTATTATGATTGTCAGCTTTGGAGCTTCATGGCCTTTGAATGTAATAAAGTCATATAAAGCACGCACAACCAAAGGAAAAAGCTTATCATTCTTGTGTTTGATTTTATTCGGTTACGTTGCGGGTATAGCTTCAAAATTTGTAAACGAAAGCTATATGGCAAACATCGGTTCAAAATGGTATGTGCTTTTCTTCTATGTTTTAAATTTTATCATGGTTGCTACTGATTTGTTCTTGTATTTCAGAAACAAAAAATTTGACAAAGCGAATGAGAACTGAGTGTAATAAGAAACATCTTGTAAGGGCATTACAGTGCCGAAACAAAAACAGACAAAAACGCTAACATCGTTTTTGCAAAATATATTTATAAACCATAATAAACTATAAAATCGTTGCAGAATTTGTTTTCTTCAGCTCAATTCATTTTATAAAGTTTAAAACAGGTCATAACTCCCAAAAGAGAAGTTGTGACCTGTTTTTCTATATTCACTAATTACTATTACGGCTGTTTTCCGATATATGCAAGTATTCCACCGTCAACATATAAAACGTGACCGTTTACAAAGTTTGATGCATCACTTGCCAAAAATACCGCAGGGCCAACCAAGTCATCAGGTGTACCCCAGCGAGCGGCAGGTGTCTTTGAGATAATAAAGCTGTCAAACGGATGACGTGAACCGTCAGGCTGCTTTTCTCTTAAAGGTGCAGTCTGCGGTGTTGCTATATATCCGGGGCCAATTCCGTTACACTGAATATTATGTTCACCGTATTCTGAACAGATATTTCTTGTCAACATCTTTAATCCGCCTTTAGCAGCAGCATATGCAGAAACAGTCTCTCTTCCCAATTCACTCATCATTGAACAGATGTTGATAATTTTTCCGTGACCTTTTTTAATCATTGAGGGAATAACTGCTTTTGATACAATAAACGGAGCATTCAGGTCAACATCAATAACCTTTCTGAAATCCTCTGCACTCATTTCATGCATTGGAATTCTTTTAATAATTCCGGCATTGTTTACCAAAATATCAATAACGCCGACTTCCTTTTCAATCTTTGCAACCATTTCATTAACCGCCGCCTCATCTGTTACATCACAAACATAACCTTTGACAGCAATTCCGTCTGCTTTATAAGCATCAAGACCTTTTTTAACAAGTTCTTCATTAATATCATTAAATACAATTGTTGCTCCTGCTTCAGCTAAACCTTTAGCTATCGCATAACCAATTCCATAAGATGCACCTGTTACAAGTGCAACCTTTCCATTTAAACTAAACATTTAAATTCCTCTCTTTCAATTAATAAATCAAATAATTTACTTTATCCCGTTTTGCCCTTGATTTTAAAATTACTCTGTAAAGGGTGTTGCCCCAGTTTTCCAACCACAAATCATCCTCTACTTCAATTGTTTCAACAGAAAATTCAAACTTTGAAACATCAAAATCAATATTTAATATTTCGCCGTTTTCTGCTTTGAACACAATACCATTATCAGATAATTCAGACTTTTGCGGAGTCAGGAAATGAAGCTCGTATTCTGCTTCCTTTGAAAGCGAAAAGTCTTCAGTTACTGAAATTTGCTGTTTTGCTTTATCATATTCAAGAGTTCTTACCCACTTTTCAATTTCATCACGGTTTTCATATGTATCTTTTATGTCAAGACTAAAAACTGTCTTTTTGTTTTCAGCAGAAAAGCTTACATTTTTTGAAGCATATTCTCTTCCTGCTTTTTGCTCATGACCGTCAATAAACGGTACATTATGATAACTTGACCTTGTTGACATAAGAGTATATCTCTTGTCACTGAAGCTGATAGCGGAATACCTCATAGTTCCACCATCTATAATAAATTTAGTTCCGTTTTTATAAACTATGAAATGCCCCACGTCATTATGGTTATGATTTTCTCCGTTATGTCCGCCCTTTGCTGCAAGCAGGAGTCCC
>JAZOTP010000071.1:0-25436 GCA_045657705.1 Clostridia bacterium | reverse complement strand
AACGGAATTTTTGATTTCTTCAAGCTTTTGTTTCATTTTTTCATATCCTTTCTGAAATTTATTTAAATTTGTACTTTTTAATAAGCAGTTATTTGGAAAGATAAAAAGTCCCTGCAAATTGCAGGGACGAAATTACATATTCCGCGGTACCACCCGTTTTCCCGAAATATATCGGGCACTTAATTACGAATTACGGTCGCTTACCGTTGCCGACTACACACAAAAAGCTTCCTCGGCAAAGCTCCGAAACGAAAGTTCAGTTATACTCTTACCGCAGTGGCTCACAGCCCTTTTGACCACTACTCTCTTCTGGCGAATTTATAACCTACTGGATTTCTTCACAGCCTTTAATATTCAATTAAAAGTTATTCTATCATATTTTGATTATAATTTCAATAGCTTTTTAATATTTTTTTGGGTTTAAACATAATTTTTTTGAATTAATTTACATTTATTGTGTATGTTGTTTTAATTTATTATTTATTTTCGTGATTTATATAGGGTGCCGACTTACCAAGCATAGTACCGTTTGAGGCTTTTTGGGCGACTACAATATTTTTATAATCCTTACAATCCTTAGTTCTGATTCTAAGTGCGGTTTTATCTAAAAAGGTTGTGTCAACCTCATTGCCGTCAACAAGAACTACACTGAATGGAGTAATATTGTCGCACCAGATTGTTGTTGTTACAGATTTTTTATCGACACAGGTTATTTTTATGTCATCTGTTCCAAGCCTGATATTTGTAGGCTTATGCGGAACTATTCCGTTTTCGTAAAGATAATGATTTCCGTAAATCATATCATACTGCATTTGTTTTTGTTCTTTGAAGCATATAACATCATTTTTAAATTCATACTGATGAAGCTGTGTCATAATACCGGTGTTAATACCTAACTTTGAAAATGCATATGCCATTAGAGAATCAGCGGGAAGATATTTATCTTCTTTTATTTTCTCATAGTTTGTCCATATGACATACTCTGTCTGATAAACCTTGTCATCGGCAAGTATTTCACTGGGTAAATCAAGTGACGGCATATGATCGCCGTATGCAACAACCATTACAGGCTCATCATATTTTTCAAGTGTTTCTATAAAATCTCCAAGCCATTTATCCTCTTCATAAAGCTCATTTACAAAATATTCAAGTTCAGGTTTAATGTCTTTGGAAGATTTTGTAACCTCTATAGCAGCATTTTTGTTGTTGTACACTGAAGGATATTTCCCATGACATTGTGATGTTACAGCAAAAACAAAATCCTTTTCTCTTGTAGAGTTAAGTGATTTATGAATAAGATCTGTAAATACATCGCTTTTTTCCCAACCGAGCTTATTGTAGTTTACATCATTCATATATTCAACAGGCGTAAAGGTGTCAAATCCAAGATTCTGATACACAATGTTTCTGTCATAAAATGTTCCGGTATGATTATGAAGTGCATGAGTTTTGTATCCGTATTCTTTAAGATTGTAGCATACAGATTCTACGGTTTTATCTGTAAGTACGGTTTCAAACGGGTATTCACCGATTCCAAAATGTCTTACATTCATTCCGGTCAGAACTTCAAATTCGGTGTTAGCAGTCCCGCCACCGTATACTGCAACACTGAGAATTCCGGAAGTGTAATTTTCCTTTAATTTTCTGAAATTAGGGATTGGATCTATACTGTAATCTGTATCGGGTATGCGGTACGGATCTACAAATGATTCAAGCTGTATGGTAATAATATTGGGAAGTTCCTTTTGATTTAAGTTATCTTTTTTGTCAGGTTCTATTTTTTTTAACAGTGTTTTCATACTGTATTCGGTATATTCTTCAGGCTTATCAATACCGCTGTTGAAAACGCTGTTTAAAAAACAGCACACAAACCCGTAATGATATGCACTTTCTGTCAGATTGGGTTCTTCGGTATCATCGTTCCCCTGAACTATAAAGTGGGAGGGGATAAGTGCAGTGATAAGAGTAATGACAAGTAATATCGAAAGTTTTTTTAAATCAAATTTTATTGTTTTTTCTTTTATAAAAAAGATTATCAATGCAATAATTGATGCAAGTATTCCGAAGATTGCAAGTCCCATTTGAAATTTTGTCATGTAAATGTCCATAACATCAAGTGCAGACTTTATTACAAAAAAATCAGCGGCAATAAATGGTGTACGCCTGTAATATAAAAGAAAGCTGTTTGTTATTCCGGCAGCAATCCATATTACAGATACAAGCATAATAGAAAACAATCGTTTTCTGAAAATTGTTGCAACAAAAAATGTAAATAAAATTAAAATGGCATTGTAAATAAACCAAAACGGATTGGTTATTATATATTTAAATAAATCTGAAAAAGACAGTCTTGCAAGTAATTCGACAATAAAATTAAGCACTACAGATAGAATTATAACAAGTTTTATGTAGTGATTTTCAATCAGATTTTTGAAACTGAAATTTTTCATTTTATTAAAATCGGGTTTTAATTTTTTCAAATTCATTTTGTTATCCTTTCAATAATGGTGAAAGAAATTTAATGCTGCCGGCGGTATCAGCCGGCAGCATAATAAAAACTTTTCTAAATATAATCAGATTTTTTGTACCCAGTTGTATTCGTCTTTTATCTTACCGCACTGAATGCCTGTAATAGTATCATAAAGCATTTGAGAAACTTCACCGATTCCGCCGTCTGCAACGGTAATCTTTTTGCCATTCCATTCAAATGTGCCGATAGGTGATATAACTGCAGCAGTACCTGTTCCGAATGCTTCCTTTAATTCACCTTTTTCGTGAGCATCGAATAATTCTTCAACAGAAATTTTTCTTTCGGTTACCTTGTATCCCTTGTTCTTTAATAATTCAATACATGACATTCTTGTGATACCGGATAAAATACTTCCTGAAAGTTCAGGTGTAACGATTTCATCACCGATTTTGAAGAATACGTTCATTGTACCAACTTCTTCAATATACTTTCTTTCTACACCGTCTAACCAGAGAACCTGAGTGTAACCAAGCTTTTCAGCTTCATCCTGAGCCTTTAAGGAGGCTGCGTAGTTACCGGCAGTTTTTGTGAAGCCCATTCCGCCCTTTACAGCTCTTACATATTTTTGTTCAACGTAAATATCAACAGGATTGATTCCCTGAGGATAGTACGCACCAACAGGTGATAAAATAACAACAAACATAAGATGCTTTGCAGGGTGAACGCCAACGTGCGGATCAATTGCAAAGATGAATGGTCTTATATATAAAGATGTTCCGTCCTCTTCAGGAATCCAGTCTTTATCAATTGCAACAAGCTTTTTAATAGCTTCAACGCAGAAAGCTTCGTCAATTAAAGGAATACAGAGACGTTCATTTGAAACGTTCAGTCTTGCCATGTTCTTTTCAGGTCTGAATAACTGAACACCGCCGTCTGCGGTTTTGTATGCTTTCATACCCTCAAAAACTTCCTGTCCGTAGTGAAGACACATAGCAGCAGGATCAAGAGGAATAGGTCCGTAAGGAACTATTCTTGCATCATGCCAGCCCTGTCCTTCGTCATAGTTCATAATTAACATATGATCTGTAAAGTAGTTACCGAATCCGAGTTTTGTTCCGGCAGCCGGTTTTTCCTTTGGAGTTGATGTTTTTACGATTTGAATTTCCATAATTTTAATTCCTTTCTGTGTTTTACACAAACATTATGAAAAAGGCATCGATACATAAGTATACAAAATGTATTTTTCGTTTACAAAATATAATTACATTAATTATAATCAATTTTTTTTTCTGTGTAAATAGGTTTTTTGTTTTTTTTTACAAATAACACAAAAAAAATTAATAAATTGCCTGTACAATATACAATTTTTGCGTTTTTTAGCAATGTAAATTGTGCAGTGAACATATTTTTTGATTTTTTTTGAAAAAGTTATGGAAATTTTTATTGATATGTTGTATAATATAAAGATAATAACGAATTTAAGCAGAAAGGGTGTAGGCTTTATGAATGATACAATTGACATTTTGAAAATTCTTGAAAAGAACGGACCTATGATTTCAAGAAATAAGATAGCACAGATGGTAGGAAAAACTGAAGAAGAGGTCAATGCGATTATAACAGGTCTTGAAAAAGAAAATATTATAGTCGGATATAAAACAATGATTAACTGGGATGTTACCGATACAGAGCTTGTTAATGCCCTTATTGAATTAAGAATTACTCCGCAAAGAGGCGAGGGATATGATAAGGTTGCAGAACGTATATATAAATACCCGCAGGTAAAATCATTATTTCTTATGTCGGGTGCATATGATTTGTGTGTTATATTAGAGGGAAGCACAATGAAAGAGGTTGCATTGTTTGTTGCACAAAAGCTTGCTCCGATGGAGTCTGTCATAAGCACTGCCACTCATTTTGTGCTTAAAAAGTACAAGGATGACGGACTTGCATTTTATGATAAAGAAAAGGATACAAGACAGGTGATTACGTTATGATGAACTATAATAATATTTTAACTGAAAAAATTCAGCAGATTCCACCATCCGGGATAAGAAAGTTTTTTGACCTTGTGGCTGTTATGGACGATGCTATTTCATTAGGAGTGGGTGAGCCTGATTTTAACACTCCGTGGTCAATAAGAGAAGCAGGCATTTATTCACTTGAAAAGGGGAAAACCTTCTATACTCCAAATGCCGGTCTTATGGAATTAAGAGAAGAAATTTGCAATTACACACAAAGAAAATACAAAGTTACATATAATCCTAAGGATGAGGTGCTGGTAACTGTCGGCGGAAGTGAAGCTATTGATCTTATGATAAGATGTCTTATAGGTAAGGACGATGAGGTGTTAATTCCGGAACCAAGCTTTGTTTGCTATAAACCGTGTACAACTCTTGCAGGTGGTGTTGCAGTTCCCATAGAAACAAAGGAAGAAGATAATTTTAAGCTTATGCCAGAGCAGTTAAAAGAAAAAATTACAGAAAAAACAAAGCTTTTAATTTTACCTTTCCCCAACAATCCTACAGGGGCGGTTATGAACAGAGAAGAGCTTGAAGCAATTGCCGATGTTCTTCGTGGTACCGATATTATGGTATTAAGTGATGAAATATACGGTGAGCTTACATATACAAATGAAGGGCATACAACTTTTTCGGCAATTGACGGTATGAAAGAGA
Organism: Clostridia bacterium; assembly: GCA_045657705.1. GTDB lineage: Bacteria > Bacillota > Clostridia > UBA1381 > UBA1381 > RGIG1988. Next base: position 20,291 of record JAZOTP010000071.1, on the reverse strand, counting down.
GAACTGTTGTTGTTAACGGTTTTTCAAAAGCGTTTGCAATGACAGGCTGGAGACTGGGTTATGCATTGGGTCCTGCACCTGTAATTAAAGCAATGACAAAGCTTCATCAGTATGCTATTATGTCATCACCCACCACAAGCCAGTTTGCAGCTATAGAAGCGATGAAAAACTGTGACAGAGATGTTGAGGAAATGGTGAGAGAATATAACAACAGAAGAAGATATATTCTGGAAGGATTCCGTAATATGGGACTTTCGTGCTTTGAACCTTTGGGAGCATTTTATGTATTCCCATGTATTAAATCATTGGGAATGTCAAGTGAGGAATTTTGTCAGAAGCTTTTGGAGGAAGAAAAGGTTGCTGTAGTTCCGGGAAATGCTTTCGGTGATTCGGGAGAGGGCTTTATCAGATGTTCATATGCATATTCAATTGAAAGCATTGAAGAAGCACTAAAGAGAATTGAGAGATTTGTGAAAAAATACAGAAAATAATAAAACAGGTCAGACTGCTGTAGTATGATAATAGTTATATTACAGCAGTTTTTATATTTGTAAATTTTTTGAGAATTGAAAGAAAATTTGAAAAAAATGTTGAAAATACATTTAAATTGATATATAATATAAATTGTATAAGTATAAATTGGGATATTGTCGGCATTTGTCGAAGCCTGATGATTTTGTGTTATTTGAAAGGAATGAAATTGATTTTGAGTAATGAATATATGTTACCGATGGCGGCATTAAGGGGATTGGTTGTATTTCCGGGAAGTGCGGTCAGCTTTGATGTAACAAGACAGACAACAATAAATGCTATTGAAAAAGCAATGGCAAATGATAAAAAAATATTTCTTGTAACACAGAGGGATATATTAAAGGAAAGTCCTTCTGTTGTTGATGTATATAAAGTTGGATGCATAGCTGAGGTTAAACAGTTTGCGAAGGTTACAAAGGGAATATCCCGTGTAATGGTTAATGTGAAATCAAGAGCCAGACTAGTTGAAATTATCGGTAAAAATCCTGAGATTACTGCCATTGTGTCTGATATTGAAGAGGAATCGGCAGATGATGTTGTTGTAAATCAGGCATTTATTCGCTCGTTGCAGGATATGTTTGAGGAATACATAAGAATTTCAAAAAAACCTGCACCCGAAAAGCTTGCCATGGTTTTTCCGTCTAATAACATAAGCAGATTTGCTGACGGTATAATTGCCAATATCAGCTGTAATTTTGATATAAAGCAGGAACTTTTGGAAACGATTGATGTATATGAAAGACTTGAAAAGCTAATCATAGTTTTGAAAAATGAAATTCAGATTTCATATACTCAAAGAAAAATAGATGATGAGGTAAGAAAAAAGATTGATGAAAATCAAAGAGAATATTATCTCAGAGAAGAAATGCGTGTGATAGAAAAAGAGCTTGGTGATAAGGACGGATATTCTGAAGAAATTGCAGAGTACCGTAAAAAAATAAAATTACTTGAAATGAGCAGTGAGAATGAAGAAAAGCTTTTGAAAGAAACGGAAAGACTTTCTAAAATGAATTCAACATCACCTGACAGTGTTGTGTTAAGAAATTATCTGGACACTGTTCTTGAGTTGCCCTGGAATACAGTGTCAGAGGATTGTCTTGATGTTGAAAAGGCTTCGCAGATACTTGAAAAAGAGCATTACGGGCTTGAAGATGTTAAGGAAAGAGTTCTTGAACATCTTGCAGTACACAGTCTTACCAATGGTAGGGACGGAACTGTATTATGTCTTTCAGGACCTCCCGGAACAGGAAAAACATCAGTTGCATCATCTGTTGCGAATGCATTGGGAAGAAAGTTTGTCAGAATTTCTCTCGGAGGTGTGCATGATGAGGCAGAAATCAGAGGTCACAGAAAAACATATATCGGATCAATGCCGGGAAGAATTATTGCGGCAATCAAGCAGGCAGGTACGAAAAATCCTGTAATACTGCTCGATGAAATAGATAAAATGGGAAATGACTACAAGGGTGATCCGTCATCTGCACTGCTTGAGGTTCTTGATTTTGCACAAAATAAGGATTTCATAGATCACTATATTGAAATTCCTTTTGATTTATCACAGGTTATATTTATTGCAACAGCTAATAATTTAAGCAATATTCCTGCACCTTTATTAGATCGTGTTGAGGTTATTGAAATACCCGGATATACAAATCCTGCAAAATTTGAAATTGCAAAAAGATATTTAATTCCGAAACAGCTTAATAAAAACGGTTTAAAGGGTAAAAGGGTGACTGTAACAGATGAGGCTGTAATGGATATAATTAATTATTATACAAGAGAGGCCGGTGTCAGAGGTCTTGAGAGAAAAATCGGTCAGCTTATGAGAAAAATAGCAAAGGTAATATTATCAGGAGACAAGAAAAGTGCGAAGATAACTTCAAAAAATCTTATTGAGTATCTTGGAAAGCATAAGTATACCTTTGACAAGAAAAATGAGCATGATGAGGTAGGAACGGTAAGAGGACTTGCGTGGACAAGTGTGGGCGGTGATACCTTGTCGGTGGAGGTTAATGTCATGAAAGGTACAGGGAAGGTTGAGCTTACGGGAAACCTGGGTGATGTTATGAAGGAATCGGCAATGACTGCTGTAAGCTATATTCGTTCACAGTCTGATAACCTGAATATTAAGGATGATTTTTACAAGACTAAGGATATACATATCCATGTGCCGGAGGGAGCAGTGCCTAAGGATGGTCCTTCTGCCGGTATCACAATTGCAACGGCAGTTGCATCTGCGCTTACCAATATACCTGTTAAGTGTGATGTGGCCATGACGGGTGAAATAACATTAAGAGGAAATGTACTTCCAATTGGTGGTTTGAGAGAAAAATCTCTTGCTGCATACAGAGCAGGAATAAGAACTATTATAATACCTAATGAAAACAGCAGAGATATTGAAGATATTCCGGAGGTAATCAGACAGGAAATCAATTTTGTGCCTGTTAAAACAATGGATACAGTGCTGGAAACAGCGTTCGGAAGTAATTAATTATATAGCACCAAATGGGGTGTTGCGTCAGCAACACCCCATTTATGGACTTTTGGATTCAGCCCCTTGCACGCCTGTGTAAGGTTATTTATTTATATCAGTCAGCATTAAAAGCGTTTTAAACTGTGCTGTTTGAAATACCAAGCTAATAAGCATGGGATATTTCTTCGGATTTCAGCACTTCAATCAGCAGTTTAATATCGCTGTAAAGTGAATGATTATGTTCGCCTATTCTTTTTCTGAAAAGCTCATCTTTTTCATTGAGCATTGATAATATTTTTTGATAGTCATGATTGTCTTTGAAAAAATCATTGCAGGAATAAATGTTGCCGCAATTTAATTGATTAATAATGTCCATGTATGTTTACCTCCTTGTTTTTGTCATTTGTAAATTTTACATTATAAAAAAGGCGTGCAACCTTACAGAAGCACGCCTAAAAACGATGCTTGCATAAGGTCACAACACCTAATTATAATAATACACTAATGCACATAAAAAGCAAGCATACGTTTTTAACAAAAACATAATGCGCATATATATTATTATAGTTGTAAGATGTTGTGTTTTATTATTTTAACATAAAATAATAAATTTGTAAAGAGTTTTTTGTTCCCTATAACTTTATTTTCTGTGGAATAATTTTTTTGTTGAGATTTCGCAATGAAATTAATTTTTGAGTATAAAAAATGGACTATTTTCATAGTCCGCATTAGATAAATATTATAGTTTGTTTGTTAAATCCTTTTTATAGTTCTTTTTATATAAAACAAACAAAGTTATTCCAAAAATAAATGTTGGATTGATTAAAGAAACCAAGAATAAAACTAACATATCCGGATGAACAAAAATATCAAATAGTTCTGCATTTTCATATACTGTGGTTAGCGCTGATACTCCAGTTGTAAAACCTATGATTATTGTAAAAATCGATAAAACTTTATATCTCAAACCTTTATCAGAAACTAATATCTTTTGTGGTCCATAGAATGATAAAAATGCAAAAGCAACACTTTTCAACTGACACTTTTGTATAAAGTTTTTCAAAAGCAGTTGACAAAATAGATTTTATTCAGTATAATAAATATAGAAAAAGGCAAGACCTCAAACGGTTATGCCAAACATTAGGTTATTAAAAGAATAACGCTAAAGCTTTGGAAGGGCTGGCGTTATTTTTTTATGGTTATGATTAACACAATTAAAGTGATAATATATATCATTATGTTTACATATTCCATAGCAACCACCTCCTTTCAGGGAGATGATAGCATAACCGCCCAGCTTTTACACTGTTTTCAGTCTTACCTTATGTCGGATTTCTCCAACGAAGATATTATACAACATATTTTATATTATTTCAACATTTTTTTACAAAAACACCAGTGTGTTTTGTTGTTTTAACATAAAACAATGAATTTGTAAATAGTTTTTTTGGTTTTGACAAAATAAATATGAAATTTTCAACATATGTTAATAATTTGATAAAAAACAAATAAACCGACATTTAAGCATTGAAATATTTTTTTATTTGTGATATAATGAGTACAATTTATAAACATGGAGGAAAATAATGAATATACACAATGTAAATCTGACAGTTTCGGCTGTCAGTACAAAACAATATCCAAAAAACGGTTTGCCGGAAATTGCATTTGTCGGAAGATCGAATGTTGGGAAATCTTCGTTAATAAACAAGATTCTTAACAGGAAGTCTTTAGCCAGAGTATCACAAACACCGGGAAAAACGATTACAATTAATTTTTACAATGTTGATGATACCGTACATCTTGTGGATTTGCCGGGATATGGTTATGCGGTCAGGTCACAAAGTGAGATAAAAAAATGGGGAGATATGATAGAGGATTATCTCAGAGACCGTGATGAGCTTATTAAAACAGTTTTGCTTGTAGACAGCAGACACGCACCTACAAAGGATGATGTTACAATGCTTGAGTGGATTAGAGCATATGATGACAGCGGTGTTATAGTTGTTGCAACTAAGATGGATAAGCTTAAAAAGAGTCAAATAGAAAAAAATCTTGAAGTGATATGGAATAAGCTTGAGTTGGGTGAGGATGATGTTTTAGTACCTTTCTCGACCAAGGATGATGAAGGAAAATTTACTGTCTGGGACATAATAAATATGCTTTTGGCAGCAGATATGGAGCAGACAGACAAATAAAATTGGAGTAGCTTATGAAAAGACGTGGAGTTACAATTATACTTATAATTACACTATGTGTAATATTCTTTTACGGATACAGATATTTAAAAATCCCTGTTGAAACTAAGACTGCAAAAATGACTCAGATTGAAAATGTTATTACCGCAGAAGCTTATGTTGCACGTCAGGAGGTTGTTTACAGTGCCGAAAACACAGGTACAATGTACAGCTATGTTACCGAGGGTGCAAGAGTGGCAAAAAATATGTGCATTGCAACCGTTTACCGTGGTGAGGTTAATGATGACCTTATACAGGAATTGAATAATATTGATATTAAAATTGAAGAGCTTGAAAGGCAGAGAGAACAAAATAAGCTTTTTACAACCGACAGCAGTTCTGCTGAAAGTACAATAGAAAATATAAAAAATAATATAATTTCAGCAGCAGTTGAAAATGATGTATCAAAAATAGCCGATTATAAAATTACCATTAATTCTCTGTATAACAAAGATGTTGACACAAGTGCTGATACAATAACCAAGTTGGACTTAAGAAAGCAGGAAATTGAATCACAGCTCGGTAATGAAAAAAGTGATGTATATTCTACAATTTCGGGTGTTTTTTCAAAAAATGTTGATGGATTTGAAAATATATTAACGCCTGATGCTATTTTTGAATATACATTGGAAGATTTTAATGCCTTATCGGTTCCTGACAGCAAAATCCATAAGACCAATACTGTTAATTCGGGTGAGGAAATATGCAAGGTTGTTGACAATCATGTTTGGTATGTAATCACATCGGTTCCAAAAGAAAAGGCACAGGAGATTTCGGGAAATAAGAAACTTCTGATTAGATTTGACAGCCTGCCGGGGGTTGAAGTGTCGGCATCGGTTGAATATATTTCCACAGAAGTTGAGGAAAGTGAAAATGTTGTAGCGGTGCTGAAAAGTGAGCGTTATCTTGAGGGAGTATACGGAATACGTTCGGGGCAAATGGATATAGTTGTAAACAGATATACAGGGTTTGAAGTACCTGTTTATGCACTGAGAGTACATGATGATAAAAAAGGTGTTCTTATTGCGAGCGGAAGCTCCGAAATATTCTGTGAATGCGATATTGTATATACCGATAATGAAAAAGAGACAGCAATTGTATATCCGTCCGAGAAAGCAAAAAGAGAACTCTCAACAGGAGATAAAATAATTTTGGGTGAAAAAACCGATTAAAAAGGAGAAAGCTATGTCACAGGTCAGAGAAAATTTGGAAGCGATTAAAGAAAAGATTGATAATGCTGCAAAAAAAAGCGGCAGAAGTGCAGATGATATAACTCTTATTGCGGTAACAAAAACATATTCACCTGAAATTATAAATGAAGCTATTGACTGCGGAGTGACAGACATTGGTGAGAATAAGGTTCAGGAAATAGTGGAAAAGTTTGATAAGGTTAAGTCGGTAAGATGGCACCTTATTGGACATTTGCAAACCAATAAGGTAAAGTATATTATTGATAAGGTTCATATGATACATTCGGTTGATTCAATTCGTTTGATGGATGAAATTGAAAGACAAGCCCAAAAGCATAATATTGTAATGAAGATTTTAATACAGGTAAATGTATCCGGTGAAGAGTCAAAGTTTGGAATAAGTCCCGATGAAATTGATGAGATGCTTTTTCATGCTGAGGGGCTTAAACATGTGAAAGTTTGCGGTTTGATGACAATTATGCCGAAAATTGACAGTGACATTTCCAACAGATTACATTTTGTTAACATAAAACAAATTTATATTGACATATCCCAAAAAAAATATAATAATAGTACTATGAAGTATCTGTCTATGGGCATGAGCGGTGATTTTGAAATTGCCATAGAGGAGGGCTCGAATATGGTTCGTATCGGTCGGGCTATATTTGGTGAAAGAAATTATATTTAGGGAGGTTACCAGCAAAATGGGTAATTATGCTTTAGTTAGTAAAATAAAAAACATTATCGGATTCGGTGACGAATATGATGAATACGAAGATGATGTAATGGAACAGGAATTTGAAGAACCAGAACAAAAACCTATTAGCAAATCTACATACATTAAGAAACAAAAGGTTGTTCCTATGCATGGTACAGGCAATCAGAATAAGATTGTTGTTTTAAAGCCAAAATGCTTTAACGATTCAATGCAAGTTGCAGACGAATTAAAGGAAAGACGTCCTGTTGTAATAAATGTTGGTACACTTGATACAGATGAAGCAAGAAGAGTGGTAGATTTTATTGCAGGAACTGTATACGGCTTAAACGGTAATATGCAGAAGGTTGCAGGCGGAATTTTCCTTGCTACTCCTGCACAGGTTGATATACTTGGCGAAGTTTTAGACGACAAGGGCACAGGTTTTGAATGGAGTATGTTCTAATACAAAATTCAAATGCCATTCATGCAAATATAAGGCGGAGCTTTTGTAACTCCGCTTTGTTAGTATGAGGTGAGAAGTGACAAACGAAGAAAAGCTTTTGATTGCCAAATGTGAAGATTTATTTGCCCGGTGTGACAAGTATGTATCAGCACGTTTTTCACAGTTTTTAAATGAAGCAGAACAGGCAGTGATTAAAAATAATATTGGAAACAGAGTTGGTTATAACTGCTGTTTTTTTGGCGGGTATGAAAATGCTCAAAGGGCGATTTTTGCTGTTTTTCCAGAGTGGGAAGAGCCTGATAACAAACAGTTTCCAATTAAGGTTTTAAAAATAACAAAGAAATATAAAAAAGAATTATCGCACCGTGATTATCTCGGTACTGTTTTATCAAAGGGTATTGAAAGACTGAAGGTCGGGGATATACTGATTGACGGCGATGACGCATATGTGTTTATAATATCTGATATTGCTGACTATATTGCTGTAAGTATTGATAAAATAGCAAATGTGGGAGTGAAAATAACTGTTGAAGAGGTAACTGATATAGAGCCTCCAAAACCTAAATTTGAGATAATAAATACCATTGCTGCATCTGTCAGACTTGATGCAATAACTGCAGCAGCACTCAATGTTTCCCGAAGAGTGGCAAATGAACTGATAACGGGTGGGAAAGTAAGCATAAATCATGTTGAGACAACAGACACATCTGCTTTTTTGAAACAGGGAGATACAATATCGGTAAGAGGATTCGGAAAATTTGTATTTGAAAGTATTGGTATGCAGACACGAAGTCAAAGAATGCATATAGAAATAAAAAAATATGTTTAGGAGGCTAATTCCATGTTAACACCGTTAGATATCCAAAAGCAGGAATTTGGAGTAAAAATGAGAGGCTATAATGCTGATGAGGTTGATGATTTTTTAGATCTTGTCGGAGCTGACTATGAAAAGCTGTACAGAGATAATAAAGAGCTTAAAGAAAAGGTTAATTTATTAAACAAATCTATAGAAGAATATAAAACCTTGGAAACTTCTTTAAGGAATGCATTGCTTGCTGCTCAGAGTACAGCAGATGATATGAAGAAGAATGCAAGTGCTCAGGCACAGAATATTATTCAGGAAGCAGAGTCAAAAGCATCTGATATTTTCCGCAGAGCAGAGAATGATACAAGAGATAAATCACAGGAATTGGCACAAATTAAAACAGAAATTGAAGCATATAAAACAAAAATGAAAGGTTTTTGTAACACAATGCTTGAAATGTTGGAAAAAATAGAGTAAAATAATAGGGATGCCGAATATATTTTTTTGGCATTCCTAAATTTGGTTATAATGAAGAATATAAATAAAAGAAAGGATGCAAAGATATGTGCGATAAGCAAGATTACACAAAGTCGGTTAATCTTCCTTCTACAGAGTTCCCTATGAGAGGAAATCTTCCGCAGAGAGAGCCGGAAACATTGAAGTATTGGGAGGACATTGATCTTTACAACAGATTAAAGAAAAAGAACACAGGAAATAAGCCTTTTATTCTGCATGACGGACCTCCGTATGCAAACGGTGACATTCATATGGGTCATGCATTGAATAAGATTCTAAAGGATATTATCGTAAGATATAAAAACTTACAGGGATTTTATGCACCGTTTGTTCCGGGTTGGGATACTCATGGTCTGCCGATAGAAATGCAGGCTATTAAAAAGCTCGGTATCAACAGACATGAAGCAGGTCCTGAAAAGTTCTGTGAAGCGTGTGAAGAATTTGCAAGAATGCACGTTGAAAATCAAAAGGTTCAGTTTAAGAGATTGGGAGTTTTGGGTGACTGGGAAAACCCTTATTTGACTCTTACCAATGATTTCATTGCAAAACAGATTGAAATTTTCGGTGAAATGGCTGAAAATGGTCTTATTTATAAGGGCTTAAAGCCTGTTTACTGGTGCCCGAGCTGTGAAACAGCTTTGGCTGAGGCTGAAATTGAGTATGCTGAAGATAAGACAAATTCAATTTTCGTTAAGTTTAGTGTAAAAGATGATAAGGGTCTGTTTGAAGGACTCAATAATGTTTACTTTGTAATTTGGACAACCACAACATGGACATTACCGGGTAACGTAGCAATTTCATTAAATCCTGATTTTGAATATTCATTAGTTAAGTTTGAAAACGGTGAAATTTACGTTCTTGCTACAGAGCTTATTGAAAGTGTTGTAAAAACCGCTAAAATTGACGGTGAATATGAAATAGTTAAAAAATTTACAGGTAAAGAACTTGAATATATAGTTTGTGCGCATCCGTTTATAGACAGAGATTCTTTGGTAATTGTTGGAGACCATGTTACACTCGATGCAGGTACAGGCTGTGTACATACAGCTCCCGGCTTTGGTGCAGAGGACTATATGGTATGTCAGAATTATCCTGAAATTGAAATAATTGTTCCTGTAGACGAAAAAGGTTATCAGAATGAACTTGCAGGTGAGTTTGCAGGAATGTTCTATGAAAAGTCAAATGACGCTATATTGGAAAGACTGAAAAATGACGGTAATCTTCTTGCAGTTGATCCGATTATCCACCAATATCCGCATTGCTGGAGATGTGACAGTCCTATAATTTTCCGTGCGGCAGACCAGTGGTTTGCATCCGTTGATGCTCTTAAAGAAAAAGCCGTTGATGAAATTAAAAAAATTAAATGGATTCCACAGTGGGGTGAAGACAGAATCACAAGCATGGTTGTTGACAGAAGTGATTGGTGTATTTCACGTCAGAGAACATGGGGTGTTCCTATTCCGATGTTCTATTGTACTGATTGCGGCAAGGAGCTTATCAACAGAGATACTATAAAAGCTGTAAGTGATATGTTCAGAACACAGGGTGTAAAAAAATGGTGGGATACAGATGCAAATGATATTCTTCCTGCAGGAACAAAGTGTGAATGCGGCTGTGATAAGTTTACAAAAGAAAAGGATATAATGGACGTTTGGTTCGATTCCGGTTCATCTCATGCAGCTGTATGCGGAGAAAGAGATGATCTTGTATATCCACCCGATATGTATCTTGAGGGTAATGACCAATACAGAGGTTGGTTCCAGTCATCACTTTTAACGAGTGTTGCAACAACCGGTAAAGCACCTTATAATACTGTTATTACACATGGTATGATTCAGGATGGTGAGGGAAAGAAAATGTCCAAGTCAAAGGGCAACTCAATTTCACCTCAGGAAATAGTTGACCAGTACGGTGCAGATGTACTTCGTTTGTGGGTTATTTCAGCAGATTACCGTACCGATATGAGAATGTCACAGGAAGCTTTGAAGCAGCTTTCTGAGGGTTACAGAAAAATAAGAAATACAGCACGTTATATTTTAAGTAATATTAACGACTTTAATCCTGATAAAGATATGGTTAAGTATGAGGATATGACAGAGATTGATAAGTGGGCAATTCTTAAGTTAAATAAGCTCATTGAAAAAATTACAGAGTCATATGAAAATTACGAGTTCCATACATTGTACGGTGTAATGCTTAACTTCTGCATTGTTGATATGAGTAATTTCTATCTTGATATATTAAAGTCAAGATTATATACAGAAAAACCTGACTCATACATGAGAAGAAGTGCACAGTCAGCTATGTTTATGATACTTAACGCTATGGTTAAGCTGTTAGCTCCTGTTCTTGCTTATACTTGTGAAGAAATCTGGAAGTTTATGCCTCATTTTGCAGAGGATGATACTGTAAGTGTTATGCTTAATGCAATGCCGGTATATTCAAAAGAATATGACAACGCTGAGCTTGAGGAAAAATGGAACAAGATTATTGATGTCAGAAATGACGTTAATAAGGCACTGGAGCCGGCAAGAAATGAGAAGCTTATCGGTAAACCTCTTGATGCTGATGTTACTGTTTATGCTAAGGGTGAGATTCTTGATTTATTGAATGAAATCGGAGAAAAGGATTTAGCTGAAATATTCATTACATCAAAGGCAATGGTAAAGAGTGCAGATGAAAAAGATGCAAAAGCTGTTGACGGTGATGTTGTCAGCGTACTTGTTGAAGCTGATAAGAATGAAAAGTGCGGCAGATGCTGGGTACATTCAGAAACAGTCGGAACAATTGAAGGCTTTGACGGAATTTGTGCTGACTGCGTAAGAAAGCTTACAGAATAATTTAATAAATAATAATGACAGCGGTGAAATAAATCATTTCACCGCTGTCCGTTTATTCTGAATTTAATTTTTATCAGAAAGACTGTCAACAGTAGCTTTGCGGTAATTTCCGGGTGATTGCTTTGTAACAGCTTTAAATTGGCTTATGAATTGAATATCACTTGTGTAACCTAATTCATAAGCTATTGCATTAATTGCATAATTAGTTGAAGACAGCAGATATTTTGCGTATTCTATACGGCTGTTAATTATATCGGAAACAGGGCTAATATTAAATTGTTTTTTGTATAAGTACTGAAAGTAAGATTCGCTGAGATTTACTTGTGCTGCAAGTTCTTTAATTGAATATCTTTCTGAGGGTGTGCTGTATATTAAAGTTCGCAGGCGGTCAAGCTCCTGACAGAAATTATTATTTCCTGTATTATTTATGTTTAAATTTTGAGAAATCTTCAGCATTAATAAATTCATGTACAAAGAAATAATTTTGTCGGTATGGGGTTTATTTGAGTATTTCTCCAGAGAAATAGTTTTTATTATGTCGGAAAGTGATAAAATATCATTTGGCTTTAATATTGTGTTTAGCGGAATATTCAGCTCATCAAAAATGTTTTCCTCTTTTTTTTCAATATCAAAGTGTATCCAGTCGTTTATAAAAATATTGTCATCTGCTCCGTAATACTGTTTTGTGGTTTTGTCGTAAATAATTATTGAGTTAGGTGAAGTATATACGGTTTTACCGTCAATTTCAAAAAAAGCTTTTGATTTCATTATTATCAGAGTATATTCGTTTTTACCATTCGGCCGATATATCGAAAAATTCTCGTTATGACAATAATTATAACCTATTGTATTAACATTCATATAATCCTCCAGAAAATTGTATTTATTAGTTTTATAGTATTTTAACACACAATTACATTACAGTCAAGGATTATTTAAAAAGTAGTATTTATTAGTTTTATAGTATTTTAGCATATTGAAAAATATTGTTACTTGTAATATACTAGATTTAAAGTTATTATTTGGAGGTTTCAACAGTATGGAAATTTTAAAACAAGCACATCCGTCACCTGATCTTTACAGAGAGGGATGGTATAATCTTAACGGAGAATGGGAATTTTCTTTTGATTCACCTGTTTTTGACAGGAAAATAAATGTACCTTTTACATGGACTTGCCCATTGTCGGGAATACATGAGGAGGATAAGAAAGGTACAGGATACTACAGAAGAAATGCAGAGTATGACTGCAAGGATAACAGGCTTTTTATCGTATTCGGCGGTGTTGATTATGAGTGTAAGGTATTTATAAACGGTACACAGGTCGGTGAGCATTTTGGCGGATACGGAAGATTTGAATTTGAAGTAACAGATGTATGGAATAATTATAAAGCTAATGAAATTACGGTAATTGCAACCGATAATGATGAAGAATATCAGACATATGGAAAGCAGGGATATGGAAATATCAGAGGTATATGGCAGACTGTTTATCTTGAAGAACGTCCGAAAAGCTATATCAAGAAGTTTAAAATACAAACTAAAATTAACGGTGAAGTAACAATTGATTTAACTGCGGACGGTGAATTTTCAAAGGTAACAGCTGAAGTTATGGGAGAAAGCTTTGAAGCTTCAACGGGTAAGCTTCAGTTCAAGATTAATAATCCACAGTTGTGGGATACTGAAAATCCATATTTATATGACTGTACCTTAAAGCTTGAAAGCCCGTTTGGAGTAGATATTGTTAAAACATATTTCGGTATCCGTGAAATCGGAAGTGAAAAAATAGACGGAAAAATGTTTATAACATTAAATAAGAAACCGATATACATAAATGCAGCACTTGATCAGTCATTCAATTCACAGGGCTTTTTCACAATGCCTACAGATGAATATAATAAAGAAGAAATAGAAAGAGCTAAGAGTTTAGGCTTAAACGGTATCAGAATACATATTAAAACGGAAGAAAAATTAAAGCTTTATTGGGCTGACAAGCTCGGTATGATGGTTATTGAAGATATTCCATGCTTCTGGGGAGAACCGACAGAGCAGGCAAAAGAATACTTTGAAAAGCAGATGTATGAAATCATCGACAGAGATATAAATCATCCGTCGGTTATATTCTGGGTAATATTCAATGAAACATGGGGCTTAAAGACCTTTGATAAAGAGGAAGAGGGAAAATGGCAGTATGAAGAATCTACTCAGGAATGGGTAAGAAGACTGTATCACGACGTTAAGAAATACGACCCGACAAGACCTGTTGAAGATAATTCTCCATGTAACCGTGACCATGTAGAAACAGATATAAATACATGGCATCTATACATCAATGGGTATGAAAATATGAAAAAGCATTGTAAAGAAATTTCCGAAACCTTTGTATGCGGTTCGACTGCAAACTACATTAACGGAAATAAAATGACGGATATACCTGTTATGAACAGCGAGTGCGGAAATTACTGGGGTATTTTGGGAAATTCAGGTGACAGTGATATTTCATGGCAGTATAAATATATGCTTAATGAATTCAGATTAAATGATAAAATATGCGGATTTGTATTTACTGAATTAAAGGATGTAATAAATGAATTTAACGGCTATTACAGACTTGATGACAGTAAGAAATATTTTGGTTACGAAAATTATGTAGAACAAATGAGCATAAATGATTTACATTCGCAAAATTATCTCGGCTTTGATTATGCACCGATGTCAACCAAAAAAACAGGTGAATTGGTAAGCATACCGCTGTTTATATCTGCGTTTGATAATAAGTATTTCAAAAAGCAAATGAAGGTTGTATGGGAAACAGAGCTTGAAACAGGGGCTTTTGGAAGAAAAACAATAGACAAAAAGAGCATGAATATTACATATGACAGCTACGGAACAACAAATGTGGGAAGTATTGATATTTGTATGCCGCAGGAAAACGGTATTTTGATTGTAAAGCTGTATTTGAAAGATGCTAAGGATAACACTGTAATGAAGAACTTTATACTGTTTGATGTGACTGCACCGATTGAAAGTTCGTATACAGTGACTATAGATGAGTTAAATACCGATGGTTATAAAAAGGCTGTATTTGTACAGGAGGGTAATAAGCTTAACTGTATTGATGCGGGAAAACTGTCCTTTAGTGTTGATAAGAAAAAAATCAAAAACGACAGTGCAGAAATTGTTTTTGAGATTTCATCAAAGGAAATGCTTACAAAGGACAGAGATGATAATGCTGATACATCTATTATTCTTGATTTGATGAGAGGATACAGAGTTGACAGGGGCTTAAATAAAAACAGCTTCTATATGACCGATGATGAAAAATTCTCAAGTAATATCAAGGTGTATGCTGCTGATAAGCTGATAGGGGAATTTAACCTCTCCGATGACCCCGCAGATGCAACAGGATGTCTTTCGTGGCATTATCAGGCTGTTGATAACAGACTTGATGAGGCAGGCTCATACGGATATTTATGTAAGGTTAATATTGATGAAAATACACTAAAAGATCTTCCTGAAATTTTTGATGTCACGATATGTTCTGATAACGGTATATCAATTTTCGGAAGAAAGAGCGGAAGATATCCGATTGATATTGAAATTTTATAAGATAAAAAAAGAAAGATTTTTTTGAAAAGAGAAAATCTTTCTTTTTTTCAATTTATAAATAAATCTTTTAATAGATTAGAACCGTACGGTGCTTGGTGTCCCAATGAACTTCCGCACCGAGTGTTTCTGCAACAAGGCGTGTTGGTACATACAATTTGTTTTTTGAGGTAAAAACATGTACGCTTAAATCAACAGTTTCCCCGTTTATTAAAGCAGTGTCGGAATCTTTTGTAAGAATTATTTCATTGTTGTTTTTATAAATCTGTATTTTGTTTCCCTGTTCTATCCAGTTTATTTGAGCATTAATATTTTCAGCAAGGAAGTCGGCAGGCAGCATTGTAACATCATTTTTCATAAATACTGTATCTGTAAATTTGCTTCCGTTTTCATATACAGTAATATCGGCAGCATCCTGATATCTGTTGAGAAGGGAATCGTAGCTTACAATTGATCTGGCATGCTGCATAAGACCTGCAATATTACAGTCTTTGGCACGGTTATAACGAGGGTATGGGGAATTTTCTTTTACACATCCACCCTCATCGCTTGAATAAGTTGTAAAACCGTTATAATTCATTAAAGCATTCAGATATTCAGTGTATATTCCGTAAGGATAAGAAGCACTTGTTACAGGCTTTGATGTTATATTTTGAATAATCTGAGCATTTGTTTTATAATCATTTAAAGCGTTCATGGCATCTCTTTTATAAAGATTCCATACATGGTCAGATGAATTTCCGTGTATAAGATTGCTGTGATTGCCTATTTCAACATAAGGAGATTCGGAAAGTGCTTTTAATTGTTCGCTTGATAAAAACTGTTCTGTATGATTATTTATGTATTCAGATACATATATTTTTAGCAGTTCAGTTTTTATCTTCAATTTTAACACTCCTTATACATTCATATAAATGTAATTTTTAAGTGTTATATCATATATATGTTACAATGTCAATACATTTAATTGAATGTATACAATTATGGAGGTTTAAACAATGCCATATTATCCAACACTTAAAGATTTGAGGGAAGATAAAGATTTAATCCAATCAAAGATTGCAGAATTACTTTTTATCACGCAACAGCAATATTCACTTTATGAAATATCGTGATATACCTTCTTCTGCACTTATTACGCTTGCCGATTTTTATAATACATCTGTTGATTACATTTTAGGCAGAACAAATAACGCTAATCCAATAAAATAAGTAAAAATCACGCAGCTTTTAGTGCGTGATTTTCATTGGTGGAGATGATGGGAGTTGAACTCAGTACATCATCAGTATTTAGCGTGGTTTTTGATTTTTTGACAACTTTTTGACTACTAAATAGTCATTTAATTTGTTTGCAGTTTCAGGCATTCGGTTTTGACGAATGTGGGTATAAATGTTTTGAGTGACCCTTATATCACTGTGTCCCATTAGAGTTTGAGCATCTTTTTCTTTAATATCAGCTTCAAAAAGGATTGTAGCATAGGTATGTCTTAATTGATGGGCGGTGATATTTAATCCGCTTTCTTCTTTATATTTTTCCCATTGTCTTGTAAAATATGATTTGTTCATTGGTTCTTTTTTTGGGGAAAAAACAAAGTCATCAGGTGAGCCTTTTATTAATTTTTCAGCAAGGCATTCAAGCAATATTACATCACGTTTTCCTGCAGATGTTTTTGGTAATTTGATATGCGGGTTATTGCTTTCAAAATAAACTGTTTTGCTTACATGGATTACATTGTTTTCAAAATCAATATCTTTCCATTGCAAAGCAAGTGCTTCGCCTTTTCTTAATCCTGTATAAAGCAGAAAATAAGCAAGAAGTCCAAAGGTACAATTAATACTGTTTTCAACAATCAGTATTTCATCATCTGTCAGGGCTTCTCGTGTTTTGGGTGGAATGCCTTTTGCAGGAGAAATATATGCAGAAACATCGTTATTAATGTATCGGTGTACTATTGCATATTTGAAAACCATTTTTATAACAGATAGCTGATCTTTAATTGTTTTTGAAGAATAATTCCTTGCAGAGAGATATTTCATAAAATGTTCAATATCTATTGCAGTAATTTCCTTGATGTATTTCTCTGAAAAATAGTCATTGAATGCTTTTAAAAATATATCATATCTGTATGCAGTGGAATATGCTAAAGAATTATAATGCTGTTTAAGCCATTCTTCTGATACTTCTTTTAGCTTTTTTCCTTTTTCTTCTTTTTCATGGTATTCTAATAACTGTTTTTGTATATCCCTTTCAGCTTTTAGAGAAGTAGGCTCACTGCTATAAAAATATTTTGTCACGCCATCCGGCATTTTTATCTTTTTGCAAAACCGTCCGTCAGCTCTTTTTTTCATAATTGCACCTCTCTTTTGTATATAGAATAAGCTAATTGTCAAATAATTTCTTATAGTATTTTACTTGCAGTAAGTTCAGTATACCAATTGTCTATCTGGTTATTTGGGTTACAGTATTTGCATGGTTTATATTTTTTTATTGCCTCATAACGATGAATGACGGTTTTATGATGGCCTTTAATCAAAGGACATTTGCTGATATGATAACATTCACCGTTTGGAACAATAAAAGCATTAAAGCGTTTACCATATCCGTATTTGCGATTTGTACAGTATGGAAGGTTTTCGTCATCAAGTGCTATACCTGAGGGGAGTTTTGTTGTGGTTTGATTCGTTTCGGACACATTAAGGTTTTTCTTTTGTTTACGAATTATTACGGTAATTGCAGTTATCAATGCAATCAACAATACAATCATAGAAATAACAAGTGTGTCGATGACAGACGGGTATGTATTATCAGAAACAACTGAATCAGTAGTTGCCGGTTGTGTTTCAACTGTCTCAGTTGTATTTGTCGTGTTTTTCTTGCTGTTTTTAGTATTATCCTCAGTATAAATAATCGACTTATGAGCATTTCCCTTTGATGCATTTTTAAGACTTGAACCCGATGATGCATCTAAATTATCTTCTTCAATTATTTTTATAAATTCATCCATTTTTCCTTGATGTTCATTAATATCAGTGTTATTTTTCGCTTTTACATTTTCTTTAGCGGTTTTTATAATCTCATCTGCATCAAGATTAAGATTATGTGTTTTATTGATACCTTCTATTGCGCCCCTTATTCTTTCCTCTGATAACATAAAATTAACCTCCATATTTGATTTTTAAATTTTTTGTTTAATGGTATAACATAATAACAGCCCTTTTAATTAGTTTAAATTATTATGTTGATACCTATATTAAATAAATCACGGTCTGCATACGGAGCAGGGGGTGTATTTTTTTGATGCCTCTGTTCGTGAGAGTGTGATACAGTTTTTGTTTTTTACATATCGGCAATCTGAACGGTGAAATTTTTTACCCGAGGGAGTTACGAGAACTGTTTCAGATGTTTCGGGATTCGCTTCAATTTCTTCCGGTTCGATTGTTGTTGTAACGTGTGTCTTTGGTACTGAAGCTGATACCGATGCGGATGCCTGTACAGTATTATAATGTTCTACTTTTTTATGCAAAGCAATATTCGTACCCAGCAAATACATCATACAGAAAACAAGTACAGTAATAGCAACAGTTTTAATTGTATCTTTGCCATTTTTGTGGTGTAACACTTCATATGCCAAAGCTTCGGCTTCCATTTCAATATGACGATCATCTATAGCATACTTATTTATTTTAAGATGTCCGAGATAAACATGAGCCGATTCATGTGCTATGGCACAAAGCATATTATTGAATGAGATACTGTCATCAATAAATACAACTTCTACGGAATTACATACATATGTAAATGCATTTACTGCCTTAGCATAATCTGATAAGTTATATTTATCAAACAAAAGAGCACATTCAGGAGCGGAATAGTACATTACCGTGTACCCTTCTTTTTGAAGATAATTTGTAAATGAATCAAAAGTAATGATTACGTTTAATTTTTTTATAAAATCTTTAGCAGCTTTTTTTATATTTATACTTTTCATTTGTAACCTCTTTCCGAGCTGCTATTATGTTATGCGGTGTTTAATAAGCCTATTTTTTGTGTAAAGGATGTGGTTCTCTTTCACTAACAGGCTTTTTGGGTAACTTTTCTTCAGCTACCATGCGAGAATTATCAGCTGTTTTAATATTATTTTCTTTTATAAATCTTTCGTGATAGTTTTTTAACCAATTAAAGCGATTTAATACATCTTTGTCGAAAGATTTTTTTACTTTTTTATTTGCAATTTCCAAATGTGTATCTAAACTTTTATTCCAATACGAATCAGTCCAATACTTCATATAATTAACAAAAAGTACTTTATCTGTATCCAAATCAAAGAATGATTTATCAACAAAGTTAATCATATTACCAAGAGAATTATCTATAATAACTCTCGGATATGTTTTGCAAATATTTTTTAGCTGTTCCGCTTTTTGTAAAGCACTACCAGAGAGTATTTTTGTAGATGAATTAAAACAAAATGTACCTTTAGTAATTACTCCTTGTAAAAAAACATTATAGTCCCTTAATGCTTCAGCTTGAAAACCTGTTACGATATTAATTAGTCTATCAAAAACTATAAAATCATCTTTTGTTGAAACATCAATAGCAAAAATGATTTTTTGTGGAAATTGAAATGTTTTTAATATACCAATTTCTTGAACAACGCTATTGAGAGCATTTCCACCACCAAACAAATGTGCTTGATGAAAGAGTTTATCACTAACTATATCGTACTCTTTGTTGTCTTCTGTATCAAGAATATATAGAACTGCAATAAAATGTTCAGTTGTGTTTTCATTCATAATATTTTCTCCTTTTTGTTCTTCTCTTCCTAATAAATAATCTACTGAAACATTAAGATAATCTGCTATTTTTGCCAAACTGATGCAAGATAATTGCTTTCCTTTAGCAAATTCTGATATAGAATTAATTCCCATATCAAG
>JAZOTP010000070.1:0-20729 GCA_045657705.1 Clostridia bacterium | reverse complement strand
ATAACGAGCATTCAGCACGCATATAAGCCCATTGGTCAACTGCTCCGAAATGTTCAAATGCCATATACTCATCATATCCCAATTTCTTTGCCGCTTCAACCACATGGTCATAAAATATCGCTTTTTTCAAAATACTCCGTCCTCCCTGTTTTTGGTAGTCACTTTTTATCAAATTTATTGCTACTGTATTTTATATTATCTTCCTATATCATAAACCGAAATAACCTTTACCGCTTTTATGAGCTCCTCAGCTGAACGGTCTGTCTGCACTGTTACACTGTATTTATTTTCATTTGTAAGGTCGAAGAAATTATCCGACAACACACAATCGTATTCATCAAAATCAATGTAAACACCTTTTGCAAAAGCATTTGATGATAGTTCGATATTAACACCCAACTCACAATCGGTCATATTAATTTTTATTTCCGGTTTCTTCCAGTCAAAATGCTTTGGCGGAACAAACAATTCTGTCTGTCTCATAATAAAATTACCGTTTTTATCATACAAATCAACATACATGAACTCATTGTGCTTATTTTTGCAATCCACATCCATAGAAAATACATCATTTGCATTTAATGATTTAACTGATATGTTTTGAGTATGCATACTTATTATATTAAATTCAGAATCACAATGATAAGCACAAATTTTCCCTTCAAAATCCGACATTGTTTCATTTGAAATATTAACTGTCAACACGTCTTTTTCCAAAAACAGTCCCATCGCAATCGGCGCATAAAACTTTTTAGCCGCGTAGTGAAGTGCCTTGTATCTTCCGAAATAATCAACACTTGACCATGAAGCAACAGGCCAGCAATCATTAAACTGCCAATACAAAGAGCCCATACAACAGCCTCTGTTTCTTCTGAAATGCTCCACACCGTATTTTATTGCATCTGCCTGAAGAAGCTGAGATGCATAAACAAGTGTCTCAAAAGTATTGGGATATAAGTATCTTTCAGCAAGATACATAATAATTTTCATATTTCCTACTCTGCCTTTTTGATGATTTTCCATCACCCGTGAAAAACAGTTCATATCCTTTGGCTCACAGAAGCTTTTTATTGTTTTCATTGACGGATAGCTTTCAAATCCATATTCCGAACAAAAACGAAATGTATGCTTTCTGTATTCTGTAAAAGGTGCTCCATCGTGCCACACTTTCCAGAAATGAACATCGCCTCTTTTTTCGTCGTTGGGATTATCAAACCCACCGCCCGAAGACGGACTTGCGGGCCAGTAGAAGGTTTCAGGAGTGTATTTTTCGCAAATCGCCGGAAAAATGCGTTCATACAGTTCAATATAATCTTCTCTTACAAGCTGGCTGTTACCAACTCCCCACTCAACAATTCCCATTTCCATTTCATTATTACCGCACAGCATACCGAGTGATGCATGGTGTCTCAAACGCTTTACATTATCAATAGCTTCTCCGATAAACTCTTTCCTCATTTCTTCACGAAGCCATACGTTTGCACACGCTACCATAAAATCCTGCCACACTATAACACCGTATTTATCACATATATCGTAAAATTCATCCTCCGGATAATATCCGCCGCCCCAGACGCGAATACAGTTAAAATTTGCATCAACAGCCATTTTTATAAGTTTCTCTGTCCTGTCAGGGTTAATTCTGCACAAAATATTATCCTGCGGTATGTAATTTGCACCCATTGCAAAAATCTTAACTCCGTTTATCACAAAGCAAAATTCACTTCCTGCTTCGTCAGGTTGTATGCTCACCGTCAGTGTGCGTAACCCAATCTTTTGTGACTTTTTATCTATCGTTTTGCCATCCTTTTGTATGATTGCAGTAATTTCATACAATGGCTGCTCACCGTATCCTCTTACCCACCAAAGTCTTGGATTTTCAATTACAACACTGCCTTTTTTATTTTTGTCAAGTTTTATTTCCTTTCCATCTATGCATACAAATATGTCGGTATCAATATTGTGTCTTGTTTCAACCTCAATATCTAAAGTAACCTTATCTTCTTTATGATTCTGAATCACAAAAATATTGTCTATTTTATCGGTATCATAAGCTTCAATGCAAACCGGACGGAAGATACCCATATCAGGAAGCATAGGACCCCAATCCCATCCGGACATACAAAAACTCTTACGAAGATGCGCTGCACCTTGTATTGTTTCGCCGGATATATACATTGGATGTCTGCTGTTCATTTTTCTAAAATATTCAACAGGAGAAGAAAATTGAAGCTTAATACTGTTTTTACCTTTTACAATAATATCTTTTAAATCATACACATATTCTCTGTGCATATTCTTAACATTATCAATTATTATATCATTAACCATAATACAGCAAATGGTGTCAATCCCAAAAAATTTCAGGTCAATATGTTCTCTTTTCAACATCTCTTCATCAGCTGTAAATTCAGTTTCAAAAATACAGTCTTTTTCTGAAAGAGGTGTCGCTTTCAGCTCATTCAACCCATAATACGGATCATCAATCAACCCATGCTCCAGCAACACGCTGTACATAGAGCATGGAGCTGTACACTGTAAACCCTTGTGTTCTTCATAAGTCATTTTCCAATCTTTTAAAAACATAGAATCACTCCTTTACATATTTAACATTATTATAAGTTAAACATTAAGTAAAAACAATTCAATATTTGCTGTTTTCAGGACAGATTTTGTCTTTTATACTCTTTAGGAGAACAACCGTACTTATTTAAAAACGCTCGGTTCAGGCTACGTAAACTTCCGAAACCACATTCACAAGACAATTGTGTTACCGTAATATCTTTGCTCATCAGCATATTTTTTGCATGAGACACCCGAACATCTGTCAGATATTCTACAAATCCCATATCGGTATATTTTTTAAACTGTCTGCTGAAATACGAAATCGAATAATTACATTTTTTGCTTATAGTTTTTAAATCAATATTCTGATCAAAATATTTGTTGATATATCCGACTGCATATATAATCTCTCTTGGCATATCCGACTTTTTTTCACATTTATTATAACGTAAAAGCATTGCTGCAATAACTTCTATCAAATTTATGCACATCAGAGATTTAAAACTTTGCGAATTCTTTTCTTTTTCAAGCATCATAAAAAGCTGCTTTATCTCATCTGTGCATTCTATAACGCACGCCTCTAATCCGGATAAGCCTGCAAGTTCCTTGTTTAAATTATCAAGATGAAAATGAACTGTTATTGTCTGAAACGGTTCCACACTTTTATACGAATGAAAGTCCATCGGAGTTACAAAAGAAAGGTCTCCCTTGCGAAAGCAAAAACTCCTTCCGTTAATTTCACATTCCCCTTCTCCCTCAACAACATATTCAAACTCATAAAAATCATGTCTGTGTAATTCAAAACAGCTGAAATGGCTTTCTGAAATATGTATATCCTCTCCACCGTCTAAAACTTCCATTCTGAACATTTGCGGGATACTTTTATTATTCATATCAATCACCTTTACAAAGCTTCAAAGGGGCAGTTAGTGTGAATACTGTACACCAACTGCCCATCTGACAAATACTTTAAAACTAATCTACCGTTCTTCTCTGAAATAAGGTAATCCCAAAGATGCAGGGGGCTGATTCTCCTTTTTATTTCTTATACTTGTGAGAATAAGAACAACAATGGTAACAACATACGGAAGCATATTGAATATTGCCAGAGCACTTCTGCTAAGACCCGATATATATGAATAAGCAATATACAGTCCTCCGAACACGAAAGAACCGATAATACCCATATTCGGTCTCCACAATGCAAATATTACCAACGCAATCGCAAGCCAACCTCTGTCACCAAAGCCACCGTTAGTCCACGAACCGCCTGTATAATCAAGGATAAAATACAAACCGCCAAGACCTGCAATTATACCACCGACACAGGTTGCTATATATTTATACTTAATAACATTAATACCTGCCGCATCGGCTGTTGCAGGATTTTCACCTACTGCACGAAGCTGTAAGCCTACTTTTGTACGTTTTAAAATCCATGCTGCAACAAGGGCTATTATAACAGCAAGATATGCCAGAAATCCGTATGAAAAGAAAATCTCACCGACAGCACCAAGCTTATCTGCAAAAGGCAGAGTTGTCTTGTAATAATCAGCTGTAAGCTTAACGGAAATATTTCCTCCGTCAGCAACAAGCTTTGTAAGCGAGCCTCCGAAGAAATCTCCGAACCCTACACCAAAGGTTG
The DNA here is from genome assembly GCA_045657705.1 of Clostridia bacterium. Classification (GTDB taxonomy): domain Bacteria; phylum Bacillota; class Clostridia; order UBA1381; family UBA1381; genus RGIG1988. The sequence goes on along the minus strand of JAZOTP010000070.1, from coordinate 16,519 downwards.
TTAGAGCAAGGCCTGTGACATTCTGATTTGCTCTTAGTGTAATTGTCAAAAAGCTATAAATCAAAGCCGCAATAAATGAACCTAAAATTGATGATAACAGCGGAATAACAATACACCAGAATACCGACGGGTTTGATGTTGACTGCTCATAAAGATATGCACCTATTACTCCGGCACTTCCGCCTACATACATAATTCCCGGAATACCCAGATTAAGATTTCCCGATTTCTCAGTAATAATTTCTCCTGTAGAACCAAACAAAAGAGGAATACCCTGAACAATTGCTTTATTAATAATTGTAGCTATCATGCTTTTATTCCCTCCTTGTTTTTACCTCTTATGTTAATCTTATACTGAACAAAAAATTCACTGCCGATGATGAAGAACAAAATGATTCCTGTAAGAATATCGGATATACTTTCATTCAGATTAAATGTAGTTGCAATCTCTCCCGCTCCTCTTTCCAGAAACACTATCAAAAACGAAGTAAGTGTCATTAAAATCGGGTTAAACTTTGCAAGCCACGAAACCATTATCGCAGTAAATCCCATACCTCCAACAGTTGCGGTGTTTATTGTATGGTCAGTTCCCGAAACAAGTAAAAGTCCTGCAACTCCGCACAATGCACCCGAAACAGCCATTGTTCTCATTATAACTTTTTTTACATTGATTCCTATATATCTTGCAGTATTCTCACTCTCACCTACAACCGAAATTTCATATCCATGCTTACTGTAACGCAAATATATATACATCCCAATTGTTATCAGTGCAACAATGATAATATTTAATAAATATTTCTGTCCGAAAATCTCCGGCAGCCAGCCGCCCATAGTATCACGGTTAATGACACCGACGGTATTTGAATCCTTTGGATTTTCCCACAATACAATAAAGAATGAAACGAGCTGCATTGCAACATAATTCATCATAAGTGTGAATAATGTTTCATTTGTATTAAAACGAGCCTTAAAATATGCCGGAATTAATCCCCATACCATTCCCATAGCAACACACGCAATTATCATTATTGGAAACATTATTACCGGAGACAGCGAATCTCCCATATAAATCATGCAAGCTGCCGCTGCAAGTCCTCCGACAAGTGTCTGACCCTCAGCTCCTATATTCCAGAATTTCATTTTAAATGCCGGTGTAACCGCCAGCGAAACACAAAGAAGCATAGAAAGCTTTTGCAGTGTATTCCATATTTTTCTTGATGAACCAAATGTTCCTTCAAACATTGCCTCATAAACCTGCAACGGATTATAGCCTGTTAAAAGCACAATTACCAATGCGCAAACAATGAGTGCAAGTATTATTGCCATAGCTCTTGCTCCCCATGATTTGTACCAGACCATTTCACTGCGCTTTACTATCTGAATTTTAGGCTCATGCAAAGCCTTATCATTAGTTTTCGCCATCTGCTTTTTCCTCCCTGTGTGATTTTGTCATAAGCAATCCGATTTTTTCCTTGGTTGTTGTTCGTGCATCAACAATACCGCTGATTTTACCTGCACACAAAACCACAATACGGTCACAAAGCTCTAAAAGCACGTCCAGATCCTCTCCTACAAGAATAACTGCAACGCCTTTCTTTTTCTGCTCATTTAATAAATTATATATTGTATAAGAAGAATTAATATCAAGACCTCGAACCGGATATGCCGCCATAAGAACTGTCGGAGAAGATGCAATTTCTCTTCCGACAAGAACCTTCTGAACATTACCTCCCGAAAGTCTTCTTACAGGTGTTGTTGCACTCGGAGTAACAACCTCAAGCTTTTCAATAATTTCTTCTGCAAGAGTTTTCGGTGCTTTTCTCTCTAAAAATACCGATTTACCCTTTCGGTAACTTCTGAGCATCATGTTATCTATAATATCCATATTTCCCACAAGGCCCATTCCAAGTCTGTCCTCAGGAACAAAGGATAATCTTACTCCCATATCACGAATCTGCATAGGAGTTTTGTCCTTTAAATTCTCATACTCCTGTGTTTTCGGGTCAAGATATATAATATCTCCGCTCGTAAGCTTCTGTAAGCCTGCAATGGATTCAAGCAATTCTCTCTGACCGCTGCCCGCAATTCCGGCAATACCTAAAATTTCACCCGAGCGGGCAGTAAATGATATGTTGTTTAAAACCGTTACTCCCTCACGGTTGATACAGTTAATATTCTTTATTTCAAGACGCTCAACTGTATTTTGCGGTTCACTTCTTTCAATATTGAGTGACACTTTCTTACCTACCATCATTTCGGTAAGCTTCATTTCATCTGTTTGACAGGTGCTTACAGTTCCAACATATTCTCCCTTTCTTAAAACGGAAACTCTGTCAGATAATGAGAGCACTTCATTTAATTTATGAGTGATAATTATTATAGCCTTTCCGTCATCACGCATACGTCTTAAAACCTCAAAAAGCTTTTCAGCTTCCTGTGGAGTAAGCACTGCTGTTGGTTCATCGAGAATAAGTATATTAGCTCCTCTGTACAGAACTCTTATAATTTCAACAGTCTGCTTTTCTGATACAGACATTTCATATATCTTCTTATCAGGGTCGATTATAAATCCGTATCGCTCACCTATTTCCTTTACTCTTGCCGCTGCTGCCTTCATGTCAAACTTCCCGTTTTCTTCAAGACCAAGAACAATATTCTCAGCAGCAGAAAAAACATCAACCAATTTAAAGTGCTGATGTATCATACCGATTTTATGTTCAAAAGCGTCTTTTGGCGAACGTATTACAACCTCTTCTCCGTCAATAAAAATATGACCCTCATCAGGGAAGTATATTCCCGATATCATATTCATAAGGGTAGTTTTACCGCTTCCGTTTTCACCAAGAATTGACAGTATTTCACCCTTGTTAACAGTAAGTGAAACATTTTTGTTTGCAACAACCTTGCCGAAAGTCTTTGTAATATTTTTTAATTCAATTGCCGGTGTACTATTCAATTCATTCCCTCCTGTAAGCTTATTTTTGCTCTAAAAAAAATACTAATTATTCAACAGTCCTTTTTTTAAAGCAAAAAACCTCAGGTCGAAGCAAAAACTGCTCCGGCCCGAGGTAAAATTCCAATTACTTCAATGTAATGCCGTCAATATCGAGGTCGAAATAAGGAGCAGAACGCTTTTCCGACTCGTGGAAATATCCGTCTGAAACAACATCAGTATCCTTTTCATATGCAGCATCTGAATCAACGTCAGCCTTATATTCAGTTACTGTTTCACCGTTTACTGTGAATGTAGCTGTATCAAATACCTTAACTTCGCCTGCAATAAGCTTTGCTTTTACTTCATCAAGCTTTGCCTGTGTACCTTCAGCAGCAACTGTTTCGTTAAGACCAAATACCTGAACAACATCATTCTCAAGTCCCTTACAGAAATCCTGTTCAATTTCTGTTCCGTTAATTACAGCTGAGATAATGTGTTCAAAATAGGGCTGCCAGTTAATCTTTGAAGAAACTAAAGCAGTATTCGGACCCCATTCTCTTGTATCAAGGTTGTAAGCTACGTTTGGAACTCCTGCTTCTTCACAAGCCTTAGGAGCACCCTCTGAGTCAGCGTGCTGGCTGATAAGAACGCACTTGTCAGCAATTAAAGCGTTAGCTGTTTCTTTTTCAGCAGCTATATCAAACCATGAATTTGTAAACTTAACATCCATTGTAACTGTCGGGCAAACTGATTTTGCACCAAGATAGAAAGATGTATAACCTGACTTAACTTCAGCATAAGGATGAGCACCAACATAACCCATCTTAGCCTGATCAGCAGTGATTTCACCTTTTTCAATCATCTCATTAATCTTTAAGCCTGCAGCAACACCTGCAAGGTAACGTCCCTCATAAATTGAAGCAAATGCATTATAGAAGTTAGGAAGATTCTCTGTATGAGCCTTTGTTCCTGTTGCATGAGCAAAAACAACTTCCGGGAATTCCTTTGCAGCCTGAATAATATAATCTTCATGTCCGAAGCTGTCAGCAAATATCAAATCACATCCTGCATCTGCAAGGTCTGCTGCTGCTTCATAACAATCAGCACTTTCAGGAATGTTAGTCTTGAACATTACCTGTTCATCTGTAAGACCAAGTGATTCCTTTGCAGCATTAGCCGCGTCAATAAAGTTCTTATCATAAGTAGAATTTTCGTCATGTAAGAAGATAAAGCCTACTTTGATATCATTTGCAGCAGTATCATTGCCTGCAGCCTCTTCCTGATTTGCGTTGTTTGAGCATCCTGCAATTGTTGTCATCATCGCAGCTGTCATTAACAATGCAACTAACTTTGTGAATTTTTTCATTGTAAAAATCCTCCCTAAAATTTTGTTTTTTTTATTTAAAAGGCTTTTGCCTTATAAATCAATCTCTGAATACCACTCCGGTATCAGCATCCATACTTTCAATTATTGCCAGAGATTCTACTCTTATACCCTTTCGTCTTACTTCTTCACCGCCATGCTGAAATCCTTTTTCAACGACAATTCCTGCACCCTGCAGTATCGCTCCTGACTCTTTTATCAGCTCAGTAAGACCCATCAAGGCACAGCCGTTTGCCAAAAAGTCATCAATAATTATAACCTTGTCCTCCGGCTTTAAAAAATCCTTTGACACAATTATATCATAAATTCTTCCATGAGTAAAAGACTGAACCTTAGTGGTATATACATCTCCTGCTATATTTTTAGTTTGTGTTTTCTTTGCAAACACAACAGGAACATCAAAATAAAGCGCCGCAATACAAGCTATTCCTATTCCCGACGCTTCAACTGTTAATATTTTAGTAACTTCAGTATCGGCAAAACGTCTTTTAAACTCTTTCCCTATCTCAGCGAACAAGTTAATGTCCATCTGATGATTTAAAAAGCTGTCAACCTTTAGCACATTTCCTTCTCTGACTATACCGTCTTTTCTGATTCTCTCTTTTAAGAGTTCCACTAACAATCCCTCCGCCGAATTTACCTGATAATATATACATAAATAATATTATATTATCAGTTTTTTTTCAATATTCTTCGACGCTTTTCGTCATAAAGTATAATTTTTTTTACTTAATAAGTGTTAATTTGTATTTTTTGCATATGTTCAGTAGGTGTGATTCCGGTTTTCTATTTGAATATCCTACAGAAATGATATTGACTTGAAAACCCGCTTTTTTCTGAAATAATGTTAATTTTAAAAACACCGTCGATCAACAACTGTTATGCTCATTTAATACATTTATCCAAAATATAATCATTTTTTTCATTGATGTATGACTTATATGTATGTATAATTGTAACCGAAGGTGTTTAATATGACAAAAATAAATATTTATTTTTAAAATAAGATAGTAAAATCATGCCTATGCACGCACTAAATAACGGCCTGTAAAGTTACCGAGCGGTAATTTTGAAGAATATAAATAGCTTTGATTTGATAATTGTCCGACCGATATTTTCAATATTTTCTTACTTGACGAAAATCACGATGCTGAAAATGTCGGAACGCTTAAAGCAAAGGACAACAAAGTCGAATTTACTATCGAACCTAATACGGTAGTACTTATCGAAAATGCGTGATAATTATATTTTGAGAGCTGCAAAGCCAAAGACCTTGCAGCTCTTTAATTTTTAATAAAACTGCAATTTAGCTCTCTGAATTATTTTAATAACATACTTTTATTTTACGTTTTATTTTTTTCAGCATTATATTTAATTTGTTTATTTTAAATCTCTTTTGCGGTTTTTCAAGAAATTTATTAAGATAATACAATGCTGTACACCATTCTTCACCATTCATAAATTCATTTTCCTTATGCTGATTATAATATCCGCAGGATAAATTTATTCCGCATATAGACTCACATATCTGAGTTATATCTGTTCCCAAAACTCCCATTTCGCAATTCATTTTAACATTAACGCCTTTTTTTATATAATCAACAAACTTTTTTGTGTTTTCGATACGAGCTGAACTGCAATAATTGCCCCCCGGCAAATCAATTTCTATCATGTAACTATGTTTATTGAACTCCTTCAAATATTGCGGATAATTCTTTTTCAGAAACTCATGTGAAATCTTGTTTTTTTCTTCAGCATCCATAATCAAAAGAGAATGTCCGGAATCCTTCAATGCATAAAGCATTGCACAGCCTGCTCTGTCATCTGCACCAATACCTACTGTATCATTACAGCCTTTTAAAACAGGCCATTCATTAATAATATGCTGTTCTCCCGGATTATTACCGTATGCCTCATCCCAGTATGTATCAGCATGTGCAACAAGCAAAACTCTATCCTTACGGGTTCCTTTAATATACAGAAACCTTTCCTGCTTATTTTCACCTCTGAAATACTGTGCATTTTTTAAAGATGCAAATTTTTCAAAAACTGCATCACCGCTCCCAAGAGGTATATTGAGCATTTCCAATAAAATTTCTATACATTCATTTTTATGTGGTATCATCTTTTTCTCCTCGTTAACCATTTTATTTTCTTGAATATTAAAGCTCCTTTGTTATCTCTTTGGCAATTCTCGCCTAAGTTATACAAATTTCTTTAAAAATCGGGTCAGGCAGCTTTCTTGACGGTGGTGTTTCCAATGAAAATACGCCCTTATATCCAATTTCTTTTAGTGCCTTTGCAAAATCCTCCCAGTCAGTTTTTCCGGCAACGAAAAATTTTCACAAAGCATATTAGATAATTTCTTCAAACTTGATGTTAATTAACACAAAAACGGAGCCATCTTGACTGACAGCTCCAGGTTATTTAATTATTCGACAACATCAACTGTGCAATCGGTATCATCTTCCGGTTTGTCTTTTTTGCAAATTTTTTCTGCAACACCTGAAACAGCGCAGTTAACCTTATCAACAAGGTCCGGAACCATATCAATAATTTTATTTACCGGCGACGTTTCGGGAGTAACAGGCAAAATCTTGATATTTCCGTTTGAAACAACCAAAAACGCTATAGGCTTAACATTAGCACCTCCGCCATAACCTCCGCCAAACAAAGGCTCGGCATTTGTATTTGCCGGATTCTTTGTTTCAAACTCACTTCCGCCAACACCAAATCCGTAAGAAACGGTCGAAACAGGGATAATCAAAGTGCCGTCGGGACCTGTAACGGGAGAACCAACAACTGTGTTGACATCAACCATAGTTTTTATGTTGCTCATAACAGTATCCATAAGGCTTTCAATAGGATGTGACATACTAAAACTCCTCTCTTTTGATATGAACCGATTACATTCAGCTCACATAATTATAGTATAATTTATTTTTCCTTTAATAATTTTCTTATTCTCAAAAATATCGGAACAATTCTTGCTAATATAACAATAATATGTGCATTTTTAATTCTTATTATACCGTCAATGCGTATATCAAAAAAATCTCTGTTTTTAAATTGCCCGACTGCTGAAACTTTCCATTCTTTTAATGTTATATTACGGTCGAGAAAAGCAATCAGATTATATATTACTCCATTTATTGTTCCTGTCATAATTCCGGTTTTCATCGGATCACTATTGTCAAATTTAATGTCTGTATTAAGCTTATCTATTTTAACTGCATGTTTTTTTGCATAATATAATATTTTTGCAATATCTGATTTTATTGCATCAAAAATTTTAATAAATCTTTTCGCAGTTGTTTTTACTTCCTCAAAAGTATATTTCTTCTTTTTTTTCTTCTCTTTTTTTTTGATTTTTTCTTTTTTGTCAGAATTGGACGGTATTATATTTTTTTTATAAAATAAATATCTGAATCTTAAAGTAACTTTTTTTTCTGTTTCATTCCACACAAAGGAAAATTCAAGCAAGGACGGCACATACAGTAATACAGCTACCACCGCAATTATTATCAAATAAATCGCCATATTTTCCTCCACATTAAATAATTATATGTATTTAACTTTGTTCTTCTGTATTTTTATTCAATACATTCTCACTGTTTTGAGGTACATTTTCACCCTGTTCGGTTTCTTCAAGCTCCAGTGCAAACTGCTCATATTCCTTTGCAATTTCACTCATATCAAATTCAGGTAAATCCTTAGGTGATTTAAGTCCGAAGCAGCGAAGGAAATTCAGGGTTGTACCATATAATATCGGTCGTCCCGGAGCATCAAGTCTTCCCACTTCTTCAATCAGATCACGTTCAATCAACCTGTTTATTGCACCGTCACTGTTAACTCCTCTTACATACTCAACCTGACCTCTTGTTATAGGCTGCTTGTACGCAATAATGGCCAATGCCTCCATCGCAGCATTAGACAATGCCTGACGTCTCTGCTCACCGATGATTTCCTGTATATAATTATAGTAATCAGGTCTTGAACAAAGCTGATAACCGTCATTGATTTCGATTATCATAAACCCTCTTAATTCTGTATCATAATTGTAGCGTAAAATCTTCACAGCTTCTTTAACCGCTTCAATATCAACATCAAGCACTGCTGCAAGCTTTGCCACTTTAACCGGTTCGCCCGTTGCAAAGAGTATTCCCTCAATTGCATACTGAATATTTACATTTTCCAAATTTATTCATCCTTTAATCTTGTTATTATAAAATCCTTTTTCTCAACATCGTAATCCGCAGATATTCTGTTCAGCTTTATCATTTCAAGCACGGCAAGAAATGTTGCTATTCTCTCCGGCTTTGATTCCGTCTTTTTGAATATTGATTTAAAATTCAAAGCACGCCTTTTTGCAAGCAGCTTACAAACCTTTTCAACCATATCTTCAACAGGAACCTTTTCTCTTCCGACAATTCCGAAAAATGCTTTTTTCTTAGGCTTCTGTTTCCGGATTTTTCTTTGCAGAATTGCATTAAATGCATCAAGTAATTCTGATGTTTCATGATGTCTGTCATACTGCGGAATAGGAAAATCAATCTTTTCCTCACCTTTGAAGAACATATACCTTGACCAAAACTCAGTTTTTCTGAGTTCCTTTGAAGCTTCCTTGAATTTCTGATATTCAAGCAATCTCCTTGCCAGGTCTTCTCTCGGGTCTTCCTCTTCTTCCTCCTCTTCCTCTTTCGGAAGAAGCATTTTAGATTTAATGTATAATAACTGTGCTGCAAGCACTAAAAATTCACTCGTATTATCAAGCTGTGATTCTTCAACGCCTGCAATTGCATCAAGATACTGGTCTGTTATCTCCACAATCGGTATGTCATATATACTTACTTTGTTTTTTGTTATTAAATGAAGGAGCAGGTCAAGCGGTCCTTCAAAATTTTCAAGCTTATATAAAACCTTATCCACGACCGCTTCCCCACTCCTTTCAAAATTTAAATCAAATCACAAAATTTATCAGCATATTGATAAAATTGACCATAGGCTGATAAATCAGGTATACACCTGTGCCAATTACCCTGTCAAATATTCCCATCAGTGAAAGCACCATAATCAAAATCATGGAATATCTTTCGTACTGAAGCAGTGTATAATATGCTTTATCACTTACAAACATTCCAAGTATTCTCGAACCGTCCAGCGGCGGAATCGGAATAAGATTGAAAACCATAAAGCACAGATTAATCTGTGCAGAATAACCGCATAGTCTTCCAACAAACGAATACACCGACATTGGTGCATCAATAAATGAAAGTAAAATAATCAGAATGCCGTTTAAAATCAATGAAATAAATGCAAGAAGCAAGTTTGCCAGAGGTCCTGCAAAAGCAACCAATGCCATACCTTTTTTTCTGTCCTTGTAGTACATCGGATTAACCTCAACAGGTCTTGCCCAACCAAATCCTGTAAGAAGCATTAAAACTGTTCCCATCAAATCAAGATGTACCAACGGATTTAACGTAAGCCTTCCCTGTATCCTCGGAGTAGGATCTCCGAGCTTTGTAGATACATAACCGTGCGAACACTCGTGCACAACAAGCGCTAAAAGCCTTAACGGTATTAGCAACAATATCCACAGTCCCCCGCTTAAAATCCCATTTAACATTTAATATTTCCCTTCATTAACAAAATTATTTTATTTTTCAAGAAATTTCTTATGTGCTCTTCTTAATTCCTCTGCCTTTTCCTCAGGTGCTGTCGGATTGCAGTGTGCCCATGCACCTGTTTCGGAAGAAGCACAGTATTTAATCTTGTCAGCTGAACGCATTGGTGGATAGAATGCAATATGGAAATGGTGAAAATCTGTATTTTCACCTGTATTAACAGGATTCTGATACATACACATCATATATGGGAATGCATAATCAAATAAGCTGTCAAGAGTACCTGCTGTTTCTTTTAAAATTGCCGCAAGATTATCCTTTTCTCTTTCTGTCATTTCCGTAAGATTTGAAAAATGTCTTTTTGCAGAGATATAAACACCGTACGGATATTCGCAGAAAAACGGAAGAAATACAATAAAATCTTCATTTTCCATAATAATTCTGCTGCCGGCTTGCTGTTCATCCCTCATCATATCACACATTAAGCAATGTCCTGTATTTTCCTTATGTTCACAAAACGCATCTATTTCAAGTTCTATTTTCTTCGGAATTACAGAATAGCCATAAATCTGTCCATGAGGGTGAGGCATTGTAACACCTACCGCTGCACCTCTGTTTTCAAATATAAATACATACTTGATATTCTCATCCTTGCTGATGTCTTCAAAACGCTCTGTCCACAAATCAACCAATTCTCTGATATGAGGAACAGGAAGTTCAGGCAAGGTTACGGTATGTTCGGGAGAATAGAGAATAACCTCACACTTACCGTAAGCAGGCTTTGTTTTATAAATCTCTGTTTCAACATCATCAGGTTCCGGGGGATTTTGTGACAGTGCCGGAAAATCATTGTCGTATTTATGTACCGTAAAATGATCGGGTACCTTCCCCGAACCCGGACAAAACGGACACCAGTCCTTCGGCATCTGCGGTCTGTTCTGTCTGTGTGATGCTATCATCACCCAGTCTTTAATTAAAGGATTCCATCTTAATTCTGCCATAGTAAAATCATGCCTTTCTGCCGGCAAAAATAATATAAAGTATCTTAAACCGCCGGCGGAATAAAATACATAAAATGCATACTAAAAAGTAAGCACAATAATTTTATATCACCCTTTATTGTACACCAAAACAAAGAATTATTCAACACATTTTTTATTATATTTGTTTTAAACAAATAATTTTGTTAATTTTGACAGGAATATAACAGACATTTTATTATGTTATACTATGATAAACAAAAATACAGGAATGAATGTATTGACAAAGTAAATTATATTATTTTTTAAACACAATTAAATTATTATATTAGATGTAGACTTTTTTCAAATTTTGTTGTATAATATATGCAATAAACAAATAAGGGAGCAATACAATGCAGGATATTTTGAAAAATGGAAGTGCGGAGCTTGGTATTCCGCTTGATGAAAAAAAAATAACCCAATTAATAAAATACTCACATATGCTGGTTGAATGGAATGAAAAAATGAATCTCACAGCAATCACCGATGATTTTTCCATAGCAACAAAGCACTTTTTAGACAGCTTAAGTGCAATATCAACAGGATATGTTACCGGCAAAACTATTGATGTCGGTTGTGGAGCCGGCTTTCCGGGACTTGTTTTAAAAATTGCAAAGCCGGAAATTAAATTAACACTGCTTGATTCACTCAATAAAAGAATTAATTTTTTAGATGCCGTAACAAACGAGCTTGGGATAGAAAACGTCGAGCTTGTACACGCAAGAGCGGAGGACGGGGCAAGAAGAATGAGAGAAAAATTTGATACGGTTGTATCAAGAGCGGTTGCAAATATGACTGTACTCTCAGAACTTTGTATACCCTTTTTAAAAGTCGGCGGACGTTTCCTTGCATTAAAAGGTCCACTTGCAGATGAAGAATTAAAAGCTGCACAGCGTGCGATACATATTTTAGGAGGCGAGGTTGAAAAGGTTTTTGAGGCAAATATTCCCTATACAGACCTCTCTCATAAAATAATTATTGTAAAAAAAGTAAGACACACTCCGATGCAATACCCCAGAAAAGCAGGTATTGTGACAAAAAATCCTATCGACAGCTGTTACAATATGAAACAAAATAAAAAATACAAATAATTATAGCTTTTTATGTCGTACGCTTTTTCTTCCATTTTTGAAAATTTATGTTATAATCATATTTGTAAGACAGCCATACATAAAAATATATGAGGTATTACTCCCGATTATACCTTATATATGTCTGGTCTTGTCTTCTACCTTCCACCACACCGAGCGGCAGCGGCAAATGCTCCAAAAGGAGCATTTGCACAGCTGTCAGACAAAAATCGGTGATAATCGTATCAGAAAGGAAACAATATGATGTTAGAAGCATTAAAAAACATAAATATAAAGAAAAAGACAAATGTGTATGACCTTCCTATAGCAAATATCCGTCCAAATCCAAATCAGCCGAGAAAGTATTTTGACCACACTGCACTCAACGAGCTTGCAGATTCAATTTATGAATACGGTGTACTTCAACCGATTACCGTGCGAAAAATCCGATGCGGATATGAGCTTGTTGCAGGCGAAAGACGACTTCGCGCCGCACAGCTTGCAGGACTTGTAAAAATTCCTGCTATGATTGTAAATGCAGATTCCGACAAATCAGCAATACTTGCATTACTTGAAAATCTCCAGCGAGAAGATTTATCTTTTTTTGAAATAGCCGAGGGGTATCAGAAGCTGATACAGGAGCAAGGCATGACGCAGGAGGATATTGCAAAAAGAATAGGTAAAAGTCAATCCACCATTGCAAATAAAATAAGACTTTTAAGACTTACTCCCATTGTCAGAAAAATTATCAGAGAATATAATCTCACCGAACGCCACGCAAGAGCACTGTTAAATCTCGACCCTGAAAAACAGCTTGCGGCAGTACGGACAATCTGTGATAATCACTTAAATGTCAGGCAAAGCGAAGAACTGATTGCCCAGATGCTCAGAGATAAAACAAAAAAACAGCAAACTGTAAAGGTTTCCGGAGCAAATGATATAAGACTTTTTACAAATACCGTCAAACAGGCAGTTAACCTCATGATAGAAAGCGGAGCTGATGCAAAGCTTGAAAAAAATGATTTTGACTGGGGTGTTGAGTATATTATAAAGGTTGTTAGAGATAGTGAGTGTTCATAAAAAATAAAAGTATAGCATATTAATCATATGTGCTATACTTTTTTATGTTATTACTTCCAGCTTTGATACTCGTCAAGTCTTTTAATAAAACCGCTGAATTCAGGCACAGTAAAATCCAGTTCACCATATTTAACCGGGTAAATAATACCCTTGTCAATAAGCTTTGCTCTTATAGGCGATATAGATTTTCCGTTTTTCCCAAAATGTTTTGATATACTTGATATTGTGCAAGGTAATTTTCCACACTTGACCATTGAAAATACAAATATTTTTTCCATATCTGAGCATCTTTCATATCTAACCCTGAAAAATCCGTTATCAAGTGTTTCAAAAAATATTTGGATGCAATTATCCACATCTCTCAATTCAATAACTTTCCTATCCACGCTATCATAAACAACCTTACATAATTGCTGAATAAAAAAAGGATAGCCTTTTGTGGTTTCTAAAATTTTTTCTATAGCTTCTTTTGAATATTCTACTCCAAATTTTTTTGCAGGCTCTACAACAGCCGCCTCAGCCTGTTTATCCTCCAGAGTATCTATATCTCTGTAAGCAAATAATCTCTCAGAATAGGATTTCTCATCAGACAACATCTTTTTTATTTTAGGAAGACCTGCTCCGACAATCATTACAGGATACCCTAACTGATTTGTACGATGTATGGCTGAAATTAATGCTCCCAATTCATCTTTTTTCATATACTGAATTTCATCAATAAAAAAACATATCGGAGTTTGTGTCTCCTGAGCAGCACTCCCTACAGCAGTGAATACATCTGTTAAACTCTGCGTCAGACTACTTGACATATAAAGTTCTTTTTCCTGAATTGATAACGAAAATGTGTTATTCTCCGGTTCAAACGAAATGACCAACGATTTAATTGCTTCAATAGCTTTATGAATTAAGTTTTTTGCCTTTTCTTTTCCGCTCAATTCTCTTAAAAACATCTGACAGCAAGTCGCCACCTGAGCAATAAAATCTTTACGGGTCTCTACCTCTATATGCTTGCAGAAAATTTCTTTTTCCTCTGCAATACTATAAAATTTATTCATTAAAACCGTTTTTCCGACACCTCTTAGACCACTGTAAATCACAGATTGAACAGGAATATTATGTTTTAATGCATCATACACACTTGAAATTTCCTCAATATATTCGTCTCTGCCGGCTAAAAATGTAGGCATTAATCCTGCTCCCGGTCTATATGGATTTACCTTAAACATTAATACTTCCTCCTGTCTATATCATATATTTAATAGTAGTGTATCATGATTTTTAGAGGTTGTCAATAGTTTTTAGAATTTTTTAGTATGATTTTTAAATAGACTGTGTTAGATTTGAAACATAATAAGTATTGTTGTAGTCCCTATTCCTTTTGATGGACCAATTGACAAATAACATAATGTCTTAAAATTATAATGAAAACAAATTATCCTCTATTCCCCAACAACATCAATCTGGCACATCTGCATTGTCGTAAGTGCCGCATTATGGCTATCGGGTGTTACCCCCGCACAGCAGTTTTTATCAACTTTAACCCGAGCCTCAGGAAATGTTGCCTTAATAATAAGTGCATTAGATACAACACAAATATCTGTACAAAGACCTATCAGCTCAACCTCTTCAAGCTTTTCTTCCTTCCAGTTTGGCCAGCCGAAATTCGGTTTGTCAATTATTTTACACCCCTCAACATAAAGACCGTCTGCTATTTCCCAGCCCTTCGTACCCCTGATGCAATGCACAACGGGAAGCTTTTTCCCCTCGGGAGTTTCAAGATAGTTTTCGGTATGAGTATCACGCGTGTAAATAATTTCATCACCGTTTTTAACATACTGATTAATTTTTGCTTTAACACTCGGAATAATAGCAACAGCCTCTTTTGTACCCAATGCCATATCAATAAAATCATTCTGCATATCTACTACAATTAAAGTTTTTTTCATAATAAAGTTCCCTTTCTTTCTATAATGAAACGGCACAGAAAACCCATGCCGTTTTACAAAATGTAATCTTATTCATATGATAATTCACTTTTTGTGTTTATCGGAAATTGATATATACTGCCCTCTCGGTATTATTCCACAAAACCTCTGCCCCAAACGACTCAGAAATTGCACGCACAGGAACAAGCGTTCTTTGATTTACAATCATTGCAGGAACATCAATTTCAATCGGTTCATCATTTTTATACATGGTATAAAAATCAACAGGAATTTTTATCACAATTCCGTCACGTTCCGCAATCACTGTTCTTGTTTCCTCATGCCAGCCGACAACTGCTCCCATAGCTTCAAATATTGCACGCACAGGAACAAGTGTTCTTCCCTCAAATATTAAAGGCTGCTGGTCAAAGTTTATCATTGAATTATTAAGGTAAACAGGAATAAATGTTTCACTGTCATAAATTTCTGTATGCTCTTTATCAAAGTAATTACCCTTAATCCACTCCTGGGCATTTTCATCATCAAGATATACTGTATAATTCTCATCAGCATTTGCCATCATATACATACCCAAAGATTCCGGGACTCCACCCTCAAAATATATTCCTGCCATGGACGTATTTCCGAAAAATGCCCAATTGCCGATTGACTGTACATTCTCAGGTATCATAATTGAAGAAAGCTTCGGCAAATTCATAAATGCAGATGCTTCTATAACTTCAAGTCCGTCAGGCAAATCTACTCTTACAGCAGATGTACAGCTGTTAAAAGCACCGCTTCCAATTGTTTTTACATTTTTGGGTATATGAATATGTGTGATACCGCTGCAGTTATAAAAAGCACGTTCTCCAATTTCTTTAAGACTTTCAGGCAAAATGATTTCTGTTATACCCCTGCCGTCAGCAAAGCTCCAATTTCCGATTGAGGTTATACCCTCACCTATCACAACTCTGCTGATTTCTGAAATTCTGTCAGCCCATGGCTGTGCGGTTGCATTCTCATAATCAGCCATATCGCCTGTTCCCGAAATTGTCAAAACTCCGTTGTCAATACTCCATGCAATATTTTCTTGTGCATCAGCTGCAACAGCGTGCATAAAAAGCATTGACATTATAATTAATGTAATAATTTTTTGTTTCATATTAACTCCAATCTTTTATGTAAATATTCATTAAACTATATTTCTATTATAACACAATTCAGATAAAAATCAAGTTAATTTTCTGTGTACAAAACTATTGTAAATATTTTTATATTTATATTGACAATATTTTCAATAAAGTATATAATTATCATACCAGTTTATTTATAATATCAGAATACGAGAAAGGAATAAAAAATGCGATTCAGACAAGTACATTTAGACTTTCATACAAGTGAAAAAATACCGGGTATCGGTACAAGATTTGACAAAAAACAGTTTCAGGAGGCTTTAAAGGTCGGACACGTTGATTC
>JAZOTP010000069.1:0-48371 GCA_045657705.1 Clostridia bacterium | reverse complement strand
AGGTTATTATGGAGGTGTTAATTCCTTTCTTAATGGCTTTTATTATTGATAAGGGAATTGATGCAGGTGATATGAATGTAATTGTAAAATACGGTGTGATATTGGTTGTTGCTACGATTGTTTCATTGAGCTTTGGTGCTTTGTCCGGTTCTTTTGCGGCAAGTGCCTCCGCCGGTTTTGCAAAGAATCTCAGACAGAAAATGTTTTATAAGGTTCAGAATTTTTCTTTTGCCAACATTGATAAATTTTCAACCGCAAGTCTTGTTACCCGTCTGACAACAGATGTGTCCAATTTGCAGATGGCATATCAGATGATTATTCGTATTGCTGTAAGAAGCCCTGTAATGCTGATATTTTCTCTGATTATGGCATTTACTGTAAACAGAAGACTTTCATTGGTTTTTTTATTTGCACTGCCGGTTTTAGGTATAGGATTATATTTAATGATTACTCATGCACACCCGATTTTCAGATTTGTATTCAAAACATATGATAAGCTTAATAATGTTGTTCAGGAAAATTTGCGTGGGATAAGAGTTGTGAAGTCATTTGTCAGAGAAGATTATGAACGGAAAAAGTTTGAAGATGTTTCAACCTTATTATATAAAAAGTTTACAAGTGCAGAAAGAATTATGGCACTCAATGCTCCTTTGATGCAATTTTCTGCGTATTCGTGTATATTATTAATATCATGGTTGGGAGCAAAGCTTATTGTAACCTCAGGGGGCAGTGCAATGTCAACCGGACAGCTTACAAGTCTTATTTCATATGCAATGCAGACTCTGATGAGTCTTAATATGCTTTCTATGATTTTTGTTATGATAACGATTTCAAGAGCATCAGCAGAAAGAATAAGTGAGGTGCTCGGTGAAGAATCAACAATTAAAAACAGTGAAAATCCGGTGTTTGAAGTCAGAAACGGAGAAATAGAATTTAAAAATGTTACTTTTGCGTATAATACAAAGCCTGTATTAAAAAATATTAATCTAAAGATAAATTCGGGTGAAACTGTCGGAATAATCGGAGGAACGGGAAGTGCAAAAACAAGTCTTGTACAGCTTATTCCAAGAATTTATGACATCAACGAGGGAAGTATTACGGTCGGTGGTGTTGAGGTGCGTGATTATGATATTGAATCGTTGAGAAACGAAGTTGCAATGGTTTTACAGAAAAACGTATTGTTTTCAGGTACAATAAAAGAAAATCTACGTTGGGGAAAGCTTGATGCAACTGATGAAGAAATAGAGAGAGTATCAAAACTTGCACAGGCACATGACTTTATTGAAACCTTCCCTGATAAATATGAAACATATATTGAACAGGGAGGAGTTAATGTTTCAGGAGGACAAAAACAGAGGCTTTGTATAGCAAGAGCTTTATTAAAAAAACCTAAAATACTTATTCTCGATGACAGCACAAGTGCTGTCGACACAAAAACAGATGCATTAATAAGAAAGGCGTTCCTTGAAGAAATTCCTGATACTACAAAGATTATAATTGCACAAAGAATATCTTCGGTGCAGGATGCCGACAAAATAGTTGTTATGAATAACGGCTATATTGATGCTGTAGGAACACATGAAGAATTACTTTTGAACAATGATATTTATAAGGAAGTATATTATTCACAGGTAAAAGGAGGCGATGACAATGGCACAAAATAACAGACCTTCAATGCCTCCAAAAGGTTCGAGAAGAGCAAAGGATGCTAAGAAAACAATAAAAAGACTGCTTGGATATATTTTCGGGGATTATAAGCTGCAGTTTGCGGTTGTACTTGTTTGTATTATTTTCAGTGCACTTGCCTCAGTCTTTGGTTCAATGTTTTTACAGGTTCTTATAGATGATTATATACAGCCGCTGTTGGGTACTCCTAATCCTCAATTCGGTGGACTTTTTAAGGCAGTTGCAACTATGGGACTGATATATCTGACAGGAATTGTATCTGTTTATATTTATAATGTTACCATGGTTACAATATCACAGGGAACATTAAAGAAAATCAGGGATGAAATGTTTTCTCATATGCAGACATTGCCGATAAAATATTTTGATACTCATACACACGGTGATGTTATGAGTTATTATACAAATGATACAGATACACTGCGTCAGATGATATCACAGAGCATACCACAGACCTTTTCGGCTACTATTACGGTAGTATCCACATTTCTTGCAATGCTTTATCAAAGTATACCGCTGACTGTGTTGGTTTTATTCTTTGTGGCAATCATGATGTTTGTTGCAGGAAAGGTTGGCGGAAACAGTGCAAAATTTTTTATTCGTCAGCAAAAATCATTAGCAGCTGTAAATGGATATGTTGAAGAAATAATAAACGGTCAGAAGGTTGTAAAAGTATTTTGTTATGAAGACGAAGCAAATAAAAAATTTGATAAAATGAATGAAGAGCTTTGTTATGATGCAGCGAATGCTAACCGATTTGCAAATATATTAATGCCTATTATGGGAAATCTCGGACATCTGCAATATGTTATGATAGCAATTGTCGGAGGTGCATTAGCGGTTGCAGGTATGCCGAATATTTCACTGCAGGGAGTAAATACAATAACTGTTGGTGTTATATCAGCTTTTCTGATGCTTTCAAGAAGCTTTTCGATGCCTGTATCGCAAATATCACAGCAGATTAATTCTATTGTTATGGCTTTGGCAGGTGCAGAAAGAATATTTGAACATATGGATGAACTGTCTGAAGCGGATAACGGATATGTTACTCTTGTTAATGCTGAAATTGAAAACGGTGAGATTAAAGAAACTGAAAAGAGAACAGGAAAATGGGCATGGAAGCATCCGCACGGAAACGGTACGGTTACCTATACAGAGCTTTGCGGTGATGTTACATTAAATGAAGTTGACTTTGGCTATGTTCCTGAAAAAATTGTTCTTCATGATATTTCACTTTATGCCGAGCCTGGACAGAAAGTTGCATTTGTCGGTGCAACAGGTGCTGGAAAAACAACTATTACCAATCTGATAAACAGATTTTATGATATTGCGGACGGTAAAATAAGATATGATAATATAAATATCAATAAAATCAGAAAATCAGACTTAAGACATTCTTTAGGGATAGTATTGCAGGATACAAATTTGTTTACAGGAACGGTTAAAGAAAATATCCGTTACGGAAAGCTTGATGCTACAGATGAAGAAATTATTGCAGCAGCCAAGCTTGCAAATGCACATGATTTTATAGAAATGCTTCCTGAAGGGTATGATACGGTTTTAAGCGGTGACGGTTCGGGACTTTCACAGGGACAGCGTCAGCTTATATCAATTGCAAGAGCGGCTGTTGCAGACCCGCCTGTTATGATACTTGATGAAGCAACATCAAGCATTGACACAAGAACAGAGGCTATTGTTCAAAAGGGTATGGATTCTTTGATGAAGGGAAGAACGGTATTTGTAATTGCTCACAGACTTTCAACCGTTCAGAATTCCGATGTTATTATGGTTCTGGAAAACGGAAGAATCATAGAACGTGGTGACCATGAAAAATTGATTGCTGAAAAAGGTAAGTATTATCAGCTTTATACAGGTGTTTTTGAACTTGAATAATGTATTAAAAATATCGGCAGATTAGTCCATCTAATCTGACCGATATTTTTATAAATATTGACTTTGGGAATTTTATATGGTATTATCCTGTAAATAAAAGACATGACGATGTAACAATGTGGGATACATCCCATTTAATGTCATATAACCTGCTGATTGTTAATAATTAATCTGAACTGAAGTCCAAGCTTTTCGCAGGCTTTTCTGCACATAATCATTCTGTTCAAGAATAATTCAAAATAGTCCATAACTGAACCGTAATTTGTATCAACAGACAATTCGGAGGTTATAACGGTCATATCATCATTGATTTTTACTGTGGATTTTTTTACCGAGTAATTTACACGGTCATGCATATCAAAGGTTGATGTATCGTTATTTCTTACTCTCGAACGGCGGACATCGGTTTTGTCCGCAATAATTAATGCAGCTGCTACAGGATTTACAGCAACTCCCGTACCCTCATCATGGTTGCCGATTGCTGTGGTTATAACCGCAATATCCTTTGCAGGCATTCCCATGTTGGAAAGGATACGAAAAGCCATGACAGCACCGCTTTGAGAATGTTCTATTCTGTTAACAAGATTTCCGATGTCGTGCAAATATGCCGCAATCTGAACAAGCTCAATGTCATGCTTTGAGTAGCCCAGAGTTTTTAAAATGTATTTTGCTACATCTGCAACTCTTGTTACATGGGCAAAGCTGTGTTCCGTAAAGCCCAGAGCAATCAATGATTT
This sequence comes from Clostridia bacterium, assembly GCA_045657705.1. Classification (GTDB taxonomy): domain Bacteria; phylum Bacillota; class Clostridia; order UBA1381; family UBA1381; genus RGIG1988. Next base: position 44,055 of record JAZOTP010000069.1, on the reverse strand, counting down.
GTCTGCCTCTGTAATATAAGTTTTAATATCTTCATTGCTTTTTATATCTTCAAATGTAATCATAAATTTTCTCCTTTGTTTACTGAAATTTTACTGTGAATTTTGAACCCTCATTAATTTTGGAGGATACCTTGATTAAGGCATTATTTGCCTGTGCTATGTGCTTGACAATTGAAAGTCCGAGACCTGTACCGTTTACTTTTTTTGAATGACTTTTATCTATTCTGAAAAATCTTTCAAAAATTCTGTCAATATCCTTTTCGGGAATTCCTATTCCTGTATCACTGATTGAAATTTCTTTTTCAGAAATATCAATATTGATTGTGCCGCCTATGTTATTGTATTTTATAGCATTGTCGCATAGATTAAAAATCATTTCTGTTATTTGAGACGGATTTGCATAAATCAATGTGTCATTATCCGAAACGATAAATTTAATATTTCTTTCCTCTGCTTTTGTACTGAGCATATCCAGTACCTCATCGACAACGGCTTTTATGCTGAAAGTCTCTTTTTTGTTATCCGAGACATTTTCATCAAGCCGTGAGAGCTTAATAATATCGTCAATCAGAACAATCAGTCGTGAACTTTCTTTTTCAATTTTTTTTGCAAAACCGATTATATCCTCGGATTTGGCAATTCCGCTTGTTATAATCTGAGCAAAACCGTGAATTGTAGTTAGTGGGGTTTTCAGCTCATGTGAAACATTTGCGGTAAATTCACGTCTTATTAATTCAGTATCTGCTTTATCTGTTATATCAAAAAGAAGAATTACGACGCCGTTTGTAATCATATTTTCAGTTACAGGACTTGAAAATATCTGATAAGTGTTGTCATCTATTTTGATAAATGTATCGTTTCTGCAACCCTCAAGTGCTTTGTCAGCCGCTTTAATCAGAATTTCGTTGCTTGTAATATCTGTTAATTTTTTTTGTCTGTAATTATTTTCATCTGCATTAAACAGATTTATAGTGAAATTATTAAGCGAAACAACATTTTTATTTTTGTCTAATACTATCAGACCCTCATTCATGTTATTTGTAATAGCCATCAATCTGAATTTTTGCGAGTCAATTTTTTTCATCTGTCTTTTGATTTCTTTGTTCTGCTGTTGTATTCGCTGTAAAAAGGGCTTGATTTCATCATAAATACTGTCAATATCCTTATCGTCAAAGGAATGTACATTCTGAATCGGCTTTACTATGTTATCGGTCAGACGGATTGCAATGATAATGGAAAGAACATATATCATTGAAGCAATAAATACCATAATTCCGATAACATTCATCATTGCAGAAAACAAAGTTTTTGTTGATGTGGATATATGTAATATTTCTCCGTTGGACAGCTTGATTGCAGAATAATAAAAATTTGTTGCAGATGCAAACGAATATTTCTCTGAATGACCGTAACCCTCTGAAAGAGCCTGCTTGACCTCGGGACTTTCAGTGTCCGCCTGCAAGCTGTCTGCTTCGGTATTGTTGTCAAATATAATATTTCCGTTCTGCGAAATCAGAGAAATTCGTTTGTCAGCAGTGTTGAAGCTGAGGCTTTGCAATGCATTGACCGGTGATACTGATGAGTTCAAGAATTCTGCAATAAGAGTGGTTTCATTTTTTAATTCATCTTTTAACCTGTTAAAAAAAATTGAATAATAAGCAGATATTAAAATAAGTGCAGTCAGAATAAGAGTAAAAATTGAGAGAAAGCACATATTTTTATAAATTTTTTTATACATAAACAGTCCGCCTTTATTTTTTGTTTTCTGAGTGTGTTATATAAAACGAAGTCAATTCATTCAGACATTTTTCAAAATTAATCCCGTACCAATACTTGTCCTTTTCATTTAAGGTTTCAAAGATACATTTCTCAACAAAATCAGCAGCAAATGAAATTGATTCATAAAAGGAAAGTTTGTCTAAGTAAGTGCCTATAAATACACTTGAAAAAATGTCACCTGTTCCGTAAAACATTCCTTCAATTTTTTTGTTTGTTTTTTTTGAATCGGCTTTTTTTGTCTTATCGTAGCCGTAAGAATATATATTATTGTCGGAATGTATTCCGGTGATAATGGCTTTCGGGCAAAAATCTGTTAGCTTATGTAAAATACGCTTTGCATCATCAAAGGAATAGTCCTCGGTACATTCTTCGTCTGTTAAAAGCATTGCCTCATATATATTTGGTGAAATAATATCAGCTCTCTTGCAAAGCTTCTTTACAGAGCTTACATATTCAGGTGTAAGTCCTGAATAGAGCTTTGCATTGTCAGCCATTGCAGGGTCTATATATACTATTGTATTTTTGCCTGCAAATTCATCAATAAATTTGCACACCTGTTCAGTTAACTGAACGGAACCAATGTATCCGACATAAATTGCATCAAACTCAATGTTTTCCTTTTTCCAGTGATTTGTTATTTTGTGCATTTCATCAGAAAGAGAAAGAAAACTATAGTCCTTGAATTCTCCTGTATGAGTTGACAGAATTGCAGTAGGAAGTATGACTGTTTCAATTCCCAAAGCAGATAAAATCGGAAGTGCAACGGTTATTGAACATCTTCCAAAGCATGATATGTCTTGAATGGTAACTATTCTTTTCATTGTAATCTCCTGTTAATATATAGTATATAACTTTATTGTAAAATCTGAAAGTGTGTACTTGTAAAAACAATGTAAAATATAATGATTTATAATATATAATATCACATCCGGAGCAAATTATCAACAAAAAAAGACAAATATAACTAAATTCAAAAAAATAATTTAAGAATTTAATATTTATTTAAATGAATTGATGTAAATTCTTGACATTATTACTTAATTAGAGTATAATATTAGCAATATCAGTTCATGAAAGGAATGGAAATTATAATGGGAAAAGTTTATAAATTTTTAGCATTTGACTTTGGTGCGTCATCAGGGCGTGCGATGCTTGCGACCTTTGACGGAAAAAAAATAACATTGGAGGAAAAACACCGTTTTGCAAATGATCCTGTTACCATGAATGGCGGCTTTTACTGGGACGTTATGCGATTGTTTCACGAAATAAAGCAGGGAATACTTGCTTGTGTTAATTCGGGAGACAAGGATATTGACTGTATAGGTATTGATACATGGGGTGTTGACTACGGTTTGCTTGATAAGAACGATAAACTGCTTTCAAATCCTTATCATTACAGAGATACAAGAACAGACGGAATGTATGATGAAGCATTCAAGGTTGTTCCGAAAGAAGAAATATTTAATGCAACAGGTATTGCATTTAACTGGTTTAATACATTATTCCAGCTGTTATCAGCTAAGCTGTCGGGTGATGTTGCATTGGAAAACGCAAAGACATTGCTATTTATGCCTGATTTGTTAAACTTCCTGTTAACAGGGGAAAAAAGATGTGAATACACAATTGCATCAACATCACAGATGTTTGATTCAAGAACTCATACATGGGCAACTGATTTGTTAAAAAAGCTTGATTTACCTACAGATATATTTGCACCTATGATTTATCCGGGTGAGCAGGTGGGTGTACTGTTACCTGAAATTGCAGAAGAACTGGGTGTTGCACAGATTCCTGTCATTGCCGCTGCTTCACATGATACAGGTTCAGCTGTTGCATCTGTTCCTGTGGTAGACCATGATGATTTTATCTATATTTCAAGCGGTACATGGTCATTGATGGGTGTTGAATTAAAAACGCCTAATGTTTCTCCGGAAGCTATGGAGCATAACTTCACAAATGAAGGCGGAGTTGATAAGACAATAAGATTCTTAAAGAATATTATGGGATTATGGTTAATTCAGGAATCACGCCGTCAGTGGAAGCGTGAGGGAGAAGAATTGAGCTTTAACGATCTTGAACAGCAGGCAAATGTTGCCACACCGTTTGAAAGCTTTATTGATCCTGATTATCCTGCATTCCAGACACCGGGAAATATGCCAAAGAGAATTAAAGAATACTGTGAAAAAACAGGTCAGAAGGTTCCGGAAACTAAGGGTGAAATAATCAGATGTATTGCACAGAGCCTTGCATTTAAATACCGTCAGACAGTTGAGGGTATGGAGGATGTAACAGGAAATAAGTATTCCGTAATAAATATTGTCGGTGGCGGTATAAAGGATAAGATGATTTGTCAGTTTACCGCAAATGCAACAAAGAGAATTGTGAGTGCAGGTCCTGTTGAAGCAACAAGTATCGGTAATGTAATAGTTCAGGGTATCGGTATGGGTGCAATTAAAGACCTTAAAGAGGGAAGACAGATTGTTAAGGATTCATTTGATATTGAAACCTATGAACCACAGGATTCAGATGCATGGGATAAGGCTTATGATGAGTGGAAAAAAATTATTAATGCTTAAAAGAGATTTTATGTAAAAATATATGCAGGCTAAAATCGGAAAACATATCGGTTTTAGCCTCTTTAATTGTTTTTTAATTAGTTTGTTGTTGACTTTGGACGTGGGTTGGTATATAATGTTATATGTGAAAATAGTGCTATAATCTGATATTCACAAGATAACTTATAAATATTCTGAAAGGAATGGTTTAATGATATATCTTGACAATGCATCAACAACAAAACCGTCTGATGCGGTTAAGAAGGAAGTTTTAAAGGCAATGGAGGATTTCGGAAATCCTTCAAGTATGCATAAAATCGGAATTAATGCTGAAACAATTATAAAAAAGGCTCGTGAAAATGCCGCAAGGGTTATAGGTGTTTCGCCTGATAATATATATTTTACATCGGGAGGGACAGAATCAAATAATACAGCAATTTTAGGATATTGCAAAGCAAATAAGAAAAAGGGCAATCACATAATCACAACAGCAGTTGAGCATCATTCGGTTTTGACGCCCTTTAAAATGCTTGAAAATGATGGCTTTGAGGTTACTTATTTAAAAACAGATAAATTTGGATTGATTAATTTGGAAGAGTTTTCAGATGCAATTCAGGAAAATACGATTTTTGTCAGTGTTATGCACGTTAACAATGAAATCGGTTCAATAATGCCAATTGATAAATTAAAAGAGATAATGAAACAAAAATCACCTAAAGCAATTCTTCACGTTGATGCGGTACAGAGTTACGGAAAGGTCATGCTTAAGCCTAAAGCATGGGGAATAGATATGCTTTCTGCAAGCGGACATAAAATTCATGGAATAAAAGGGTGCGGTATTTTATATATTAAAGAAAATATAAATCTTAACCCGTTGTTGAATGGCGGTGGACAGCAAAAAAATATGCGTTCGGGTACTGAAAATGTAGTTGGAATTGCAGCATTTTCAAAGGCAAGTGAAGAAATTTTGTCATATAATTATGAATATGTAAATGAGCTTCGTAATTTCCTTAAAAATGAAATTTGCGATAAAATTGAAAAGGTTAAAATAAATGAATCAAAGCCGGAAACACAGGCGGGATATATATTAAATATATCATTTTTGGGAATTAAAGCAGAAATTTTACTGCATTCTCTTGAAATGCATAATATTTATGTGTCAACAGGGTCTGCCTGTTCTACAAACAAGCCTATGCCAAGTCATGTGCTTAGCTCAATTGGCTGTAGTAAGGAAGATATTAACGGAGCAATAAGGTTCAGTCTTTCTGAGGAATTAACAAAAGAGGATATAAATAATACTGTAAATGCGTTAATAAAAGAAGTGGAAACTATAAGAAAATATGTCAGATAAAGGAGTTAACGGTTATATTTATGAAAGAAGTAATTTTGGTAAAATACGGAGAGATAATATTAAAAGGGGGAAACCGTGCAAAATTTGAAAATGTTCTTATGAACAATATCAGAAGTGCGGTAAAAAATATTGATAACATAAAAATGAGTCTTGCACAGGCAACCATTTATATTACTCCCGAAAATCCGGAAAATACAGATTTAATATGTGAAAGACTTTCTATGGTATTCGGTATTGTTTCTGTAACAAAAGCCGGTGTTTATGAAAAAAATATGGAGGATATTCGAAACGGTGCACTTGAATACTGTAAAAAAGATTTATTACCCGGGAAAAAATTTAAAGTTGAAGCAAAAAGAGCAGATAAACATTTCCCGTTAAATTCGGTTGAACTGAGTATTGATGTGGGAGGATTTTTAAATCAGAATCTTGAAGGACTTATTTGTGATGTTCATAATCCGGAGGTTACAGTTAAGGTTGAAATAAGAGATTATGCGACTTATGTTTACTGTGAACAGAATAAGCTTAAAGGTCAGGGCGGTATGCCTATCGGGACGGGTAGTAAGGCAACATTATTACTTTCGGGTGGTATTGACAGCCCTGTTGCAGGTCATATGATTGCAAAACGTGGAGTTGAAATTGATGCAATAAACTTTTTTAGTTTTCCATACACAAGCGAGCGTGCAAAGGAAAAGGTTATTGATCTTGCGGCAATTCTTGCAAGATATACCTCAAAAGTAAATTTATATATAGTTCCATTTACAGAAATTCAGCTTGCAATCAGAGATAATTGTCCTGAAGAACACATGACATTAATTATGAGAAGATTTATGATGAAGATTTCAGAAGAAATTGCAAGGAAAAATAAATCAATTGCTTTAATTACGGGCGAGAGTGTCGGACAGGTTGCAAGTCAGACTTTAGCTGCTTTAAATGTTACTAACTCTGTTGTCGATATGCCTGTATTAAGACCGCTTGTAGGTATGGATAAAAAAGAAATAATTGAACGTTCAAGAGAAATAGGAGCCTTTGAAACATCAATTCTTCCTTACGAGGATTGCTGTACCGTATTTACCCCAAAGCATCCGACAACAAATCCTAAGCTTTCAATTATAGAAAAATCAGAATCAAGACTTGATGTTGATGAATTGATTAAAAAATCACTTGAAGGTGTAGAAATGATTACCGTATATCCTAAGCTTTGATTATAAAAAACCTATTTGTGATTTTATAATAAAATTATGTATTTGGTGTATAATTAATTAAAAAGCCTTAATTTTCCGAGTCGAAAATTAAGGCTTTATATTATTCTATTGGAACAATCGGTGCCTGAGGAGTTTCAGGATGAGAAACTTCAGTAGTGGTATCGGCTGTTGCTTGTGGTGTTGATTCCGGGGGTGTCGGTGTTGCCGATGTTTCGGGTGCTGCATTTTCATTTTGTGACGGTGCATCAGGTGTTGTATCCGTTGATGATTGAGGAGTGTCTGTTGGTATTGTAATTATACTTCCTGCCTGAACTCCGCCGGGTAATGCAGGATCTGTAGTACCTCCGCCTGTTCCGACAACAATTTCAGCTGCTGTTGCTCTGTATCTGCTTGTTGTAATTTTCTTTGAACTCTTTTTCACTCCATTTTCATAAACAGTTTTATAGGTATCAACAACAAAACCGTTTTTACCTGCTGATGTAACTTTTCTTGTGCCTGCGGGAAGCGATGGGTCTTCAGTTACATTTTCTGATGGAGCAATTGTTGATACTGTGGTATTACTTATTTCAACTTTTCTTTTTGGTGTGTATGGAGCACCAATCAGAGAAATTGTCAATTTTCTGTTAGATGATGTTGCATTGACCTTTATAGGATAATCAGTACTGTTTTTGAAACGGAAGTCAAGTGAACCGTAGGAAACAGTAGCGTCCTGACCTTTTGGAACATAGCCTACTGTCAGTGAATGGTTGTGACGTTCAACTATTTCAAGGTCTGCAAGAAGAACGGAGTTATAAAGCGTTGAACTTACCTGACATATTCCGCCTCCGACACCTTGTGATGTTTTACCGTTTTCAAATACAGGTGCTACCTTGTATCCGTTTTTCAGTGAAGGATTTCCTATTGTACCGTTGTATGAGAAAACTTCACCCGGCATAAGAATTTTTCCATGTATTGAAGCTGTTGCTCTTTCAACATTGAAAGCACGGTTCGATGATGAGCTTGAAAAATCGGTTGTATATGTTCCGATTGTAGCACTGAAAAGATTTTCTTCAAGCTGTTCCTTAGTTTTTGAAGGCATATTGATTTTTGCCGGTAATGTAGCTGTTTCACCTGCATTTACCTTATCAATTGCCGATTTCAAAGCTGATTTCTCAACTTCAACACCAACTGTGTGTTTGGAAATTTTTATTTCACCTGTTTCCGCTTTTGTATATTCAGCATCTTTGGCAGGCTGAGAAATTTCTTCATAAACAGTATCTGCATCAAGCTGAATTGGTTCAGCATAATCAAGAGTTACTTCAATATCTTCGTAGTTTCCGAGCGAAACGGCGTCAATAACCTGATTTCTTGCAATGCTCGTATCGTGATTTTGACCGGCAGTACCGGGAATAATTGTCATGGTATCGTCACCGTATTCAAATTCCGGTTCGGTTGATACACCGTTTATTGTTGTGCCAAAATCAAAAAGAAGCTGATCAAGCTTTTCGCTGTCATATATTGGTACAATTCCCATAGTATGCCCAGTAAATAAAAGCTTTACTGCGTAAAAAGCATCTTTAAAAGGATTACCTGACTTTGTCAACGAAATTGCATTATTTACTGTTTCTTCAACATTCACCGAAAGAGAAAAATCTGACGGTGTAAATGATGTATTTTTCATAGAGCTTCTAATTGTAATTTCAGTATCATCAGTAATTAGCCCTGCAACAGCGGATTGTGCTTCTTCAATAGTCATTCCTCCAACATCAATTGTTGAAATGTGAACATTGTCTGCAATTTTACCGCTCGGCAAAGTCATTGAATAAGCAATTATAGCCAATAGTAAAAACAGAACAACACAACAAGGAATAATTATAGCTTTTTTATTAACTGATTTTTTTTCTGTGTTATTTTTAGCAGGTTTTGATGCTTTTGAGCCTGTTGAATGTCTTGCTCTCGGTTTATAGGTATATAAATCTTCAGCAACAGGTTTTGATGCATTGTTCTTTTCTTTCATATTTGTACTCATTACAATAAACCACCTTTATTTTACTTAATATATATTTTAAAAGAATCTTAAATAATCGTCAAGTTGTCTTGAATATGTATCCAAAAAGGTATAAAATTCTTTGCTCGTGGATAGAATACCAAATACACGATAGATATTTTTAACAAACTTAGGATCATAATCATCTGTATCCATTGCCTGAGACAAGGGGCATAGTGATTTAGCTCTTGGGTCAGTAATAACAGATAAATTGCCGTCTTTATCAATATAAGGAGTTAACGGAAATATTCTGCAGGCAAGAGGACGCTGATACCGGTCGCAATTGCCGTCACAAAATATAACAGGAACATTTTTTGTTCTGTTGTTGTAAGTATAAGAAAAGTCGGATTTTTCCACTTTAGCCCAATGTGGATTCAACATATCAAAAACCTTTTTTTCTCCCGGAAATAAATACATACCGCAGTCATCACCCTGACAGCAGGCTTTATTACATAACATACCGCAATCCGCCCGCACAGGTGTTCGATTGTCGAATAAACGATATAATTGTAGATACAGATATGCTGAATTCATATATTTTTCTCCTTGATTTCATTATAAACATCTGAAAGTACAGACAAATATATTGTATCACAATATTTCATTAAAAACAATAGTTAAAAACGTAATTTTTAATTTGTAATATAAAATACAAATTTGTCAAATTTCTATAAAGAAAATACATAACTTTGTCACATTTTAAGTTTTAATTTTTTTTCAATATTATTATGTCCCGAAATTTTTAATAGTTTCTTGTATATATATTCTAAAAATACTTATTTATGAATTAAAAATACAATAAAAATCCGAATAAATTTCAATATCATGGGAAAAATATTACTAAACATTAAAGAAAGGAATATTTTGCTATGAAAAATAAAAAACCTGTTAAGTTTGAGAAAGGCGGCTTATACATAGCTATTTGCTGTTGTGCATTGGCTATTGCGGCTGTTGGGTATTTTGGCAATAAGGATGTAGATAACACTGAGGAATATGCAAAAAAAATTGAAATTGAAGAGCTTAGTGATGATTATGAGAATGATTACTCATATGACAGTTATGAACCAGATGATGAATATATTGCCGATAACATAACGGTGACGGAAAGCGATACTCAGGAAATTGAAGAAAATAAAACCGTTGTTCAAAAAGAAACAGAAGAGGTTATTACTCCTGTAACTGTATCAAGCACAGTAGAAATTGAAGAATTAAAGTTCAAAATGCCTGTTGACGGAAATGTAGTTTGCGAATTTTCGGGAGATACTATGTTATATAATGAAATTCTTTCCGATTGGAGAACACACAACGGAATTGATATTTCATGTGATAAGGATGCTGCTGTTTTTGTATCAGCCGACGGAATGGTAGAAGATGTATACGATGACTCTCTTGGAAAAAATGTTGTTATAGAACACGATGGAGGATACAAGAGTGTATATGCAAACCTTTCAGAACAGATTGAAGTGTCGGCAGGTGAAAGTGTTAAAAAGGGTGATCTGATAGGAAAGGTTGGAACTACTGCTTTATCAGATTTTACACAGGAGCCGCATCTTCATTTTGAACTGCTTTATAACGACAAATATATAAATCCGATAGATTTATTTGAATAAATTAAAAATATAAAAATTATCAGTGTATAACATTGATAATTTTTTTTATGCAAAAAATTTTTCTTGCCTTTTTATTTATAATATGCTATACTGTAAAGAAATTAAACTATAAAATATTTTAAAGTTTTTTTAAAAACTTACATTGAAAAGGGATGAGGATATGAGTTATAAGGATATTGAATGGGAAGGATTTTCAGGAATTGAATTTGAGTTTGACGGATTGAGTGCAAAGCTTATAAAGCCAAATGTTGAACCTAACGGCAAATGGGCGTTGAAAACCGAATATTTCGGAGCATTCCCATCAGTTGAAATTGAGCTTTTAAACCGCGGCTGGCATATTGCTTATAATGAAAATTATAACCGTTGGGCACAGGATAGAGATGTGTTAAGAAAAGCTGAATTTATTAAATTTGTGTCAAAAGAATTTTCGTTAAATAAAAAATGTGCAATTGTAGGTATGAGCTGCGGAGGAATGTATGGAGTAAAAACTGCGGCTGTTGCACCTGAATTAATAAGTGTACTCTATCTTGATGCACCTGTAATGAATTTATTGAGCTGTCCTGCTGGGCTTGGTGTTTCAACACAGCCTCATTATGATGAATTTTACGGTATAACGGGTATTACAGTCAGTGAATTGCTGAATTATCGTGAACACCCTGTTGATAAAATGGATATACTTTTAAAAAACAATATACCTGTAATTTTGGTTGCAGGTGACAGTGACTGTACAGTGCCTTACTGTGAAAACGGGGCAATTTTAGAAAAATATTACCGTGAGAATAATGGCATAATTGAGGCATATGTGGAAAAGGGGAAAGACCATCATCCGCACGGATTGAAAAATCCTTTGATTATTGCTGATTTTATTGATAAATTTTAAGTAAATATTAATCCCTCTTATCTTTTTCGGAAGGTAAGAGGGATGTTGCTTTTTTGTGATTTTTGTAAATGTTACATTGTTTCGTTTGGTGAGTATTTGTTTTTATATTCGCTTGGTGTCATACCTGTGTATGATTTAAAAATATTATAAAAATGTGATTTTCTTGTATAACCAACCGATTCTGAAACAACGTAAATTTTTGCTCCGGGTGTTTTTAATTTTGTTTTTGCTATTTCCATTCTGTATTCGGTGAGATATTCGTATATTGACTTATTTTCCTCGGCATTAAATACATTTGAAAGATATTTTGCTGAATAGTGAAGCTCAGTTGCTATGGAATTAATTGTAATTTTTTCGGCATACCGATTGTGTATAATTTGCTTTATATGCTTCACAATTTCATTTTTTGAATTAGGTGAGTTTTGATTAATAAGGTCAATTGCAGCACATATGATGTTATAAAGCCATGTTTTTAAATTCAGAATGGTATCAATTGTGGAAAGTTTATGCCATATTTTTGAGCCGACAACATTTTCAATTGATATATTGTATTCGTTAAGTATAATCTCGATAGACTGAACAAGTGAAAATGAAAACAGCTTAATGTAATCCTGACTGAACACCTTTGAGTCATCAACATATTTATTTATTAACGGTAAAATATTATCTGTATCAGTTGATTTGATAATTTGCTTAATATCAGCAAACAGGTCTGAAAATACAATTGATTCATCAAGCATTTTTATTTCGTTGTACTGAATGATAATATTTGTATTACTGAAAAATGTGTAGTTAAGGGCCTGACTTGCCTGTTCATACATTAAATGCATATCGGACAGATTTTTGCTGCTGTTACTGATGCCGAAAGATATTGAAAGATTGTAATTATGAAACAGCTCATTTTTAAAATTCATTATAATATCTGTTATTTCATCATAATCAAATTCGCTGATAAATATAATTGATAATCTGTCCGGATGTGTTGTTACATTATAGATATATATGCTGTCATTGGAAAGTATATCGAATTTTTCTTTGAGAATTTTTATTATATCCGCATTGCTGCAGGGATTTACTGAATCAGTGGTTGCGGCTTTGATTTTTGCATTAACAACGGTAATACTGTTCATATCGTGAGGCATATCAAGAAAATCAGCAATTGTGTTCATATCATCTTCGCTGTTTGTGCCGAATAACAGATTTCTGAAAAACTGTTCTTCAATAATAGGCTTCAGATTCTGACGGTTAAACTGCTGCTGTGAAAATTCGGTTTTGTATGCTTTATATGCCTTTTCAATTGCTTCTTTACATTCAGCGGCTACTATAGGCTTCAGAATATAATCAATTGCACCGTATTCAAAAGCTAATTTAACATATTTGAAATCATCATAACAGCTTAAAAATATAACCTTTGTTTTTATGTTGTTTTCTTTAATAGCTTTTATAAATTCAATGCCGTCCATTATTGGCATCTGTATGTCGGATATTGCAACATCGACTTTGTTTGATGAAATAAAATCAAGAGCGGCTTTGCCGTTTGAAAAGGTGTTAATAATATCTATATCCAAGTCAAGTCTGTTAATCTGGCGTGTTATCTCACTTCTTACAACCTTATTATCTTCAACGATTATTATATTCATTTGTTCACCGCCTTTAATATATTATGGGTAAGTCTATTCTCACAGAAGTAATATCATCATTGTAACTATATTTCATATCTGACGATTTGCTAAAATACAAATCAAGCCGTTTTTTAATCATTGAAAGAGCTGACTGTGATGTTCCTGAACAGTCTAAAATTGATTTTATGCGTTCAAGGTCGGGAGGATTTCCGTTATTTGATACACATATTATCATTTTGTCATTATCCGTATTTATCGATAGCTTAATAAAGAGATTTGCGGCTTCGGAATTATTAATGCCATGAATAAAAGCGTTTTCAATCAATGGCTGAATTATATTGCTTGGCAGATTTTTTTCTCTTGCTTCTGTTGAAACACTGCATTCATATTCAAAATCCAGGTCGTATGCAAAGCTTAATAGCTCTATGTATGTTTTAATGTTTTCTATTTCAATTTTTACAGGCATAAAGGCTGAGCTTTGGTGGAAAACTCTTCTGTAGTATAAAACAAGATTATCAACAATAGTGTCTATTTTCTCATTATCACAAGAATATTTAATTGTTGCAAGGTTGTTATACAGAAAGTGTGGTGATATTTTAGAATTCAGGAGTTCAAGCTCAAGCTTTAGTATTTTATCGTTGTTTTCAAGAATTTTTTTTGCATAGTTTGAAAGCTTGTTCTGAATTATATCAAAATCGTCATAGCTGTTGTTTTTTATGTCGGGGAGCAGACTGTCTGATTCCAGTATATCGGATGTTATTCTTGAAAGCCGTGATGTAAGATTTGTTACGACTGTGTTTATAATAAAATAAAGTATAAAAATTAAAAATGCTAAAAGTAGTATAAAAGACAGAACAGTAACAATTATCTTTAATATAAAGGAATTCATGCTGTAAAAGATATATACGCTGTTTCGCATATATCCTTCCTCGATTACATTTACTTTATATGAAAGCTGTTTTTTTCCGTTTATATAATTCTCAAAAATACCAACACCCTTTTTACTGTCAGCTGTGTTTGAAACTAAAGGAATTACTGTATTGCTCTCTTTGCTGTGATATACACAGTAGTAATCGTCACTTACTTTGATTTCGTTAAAAATTTTATCGAGCGGCAGTGTAATGCTTAAAATATGGTAATCAATGCTGTTATAGCTGAATTTCTTCAGATATTGAAAAAAATATCCGTTTTCGTTTTCGGTAAAGCTGTATGTGAAACTGCCGTCGTTCGGGAGATTTTGAAAATCTGCTGTTTTATGTTCGGGAATTGTTTTTATGTATTCCATGTTGAATATGTTCCTGTTTGTTGTGTAAATACATATTTCCGACATTCTGTAATCATAGAATATGCTTTCAAACAGAGATGATATATCGGCTGATGTTTCAATAGCTTCGCTGAGAGGTTCACGTTCGATAGCACTGAGTACATGCTGTATTTTCTCAAAGGTTGTAATAAAAGCAAATTTATCATCAATTTCATTTGTGATATTATTTAAATCTGTATTGATTGAGTTTTTTATTGCGTCAGTAGTATCGCTGAGCGTTTTGCTGCTGTTTGTTACGGTTATATATGTTGTAATTACATATATAAGCAGAAACGGAATAAAAACAAACATCCACATAGTATAAAGCAGCTTTAGCTTGTATGGAATTTTTTTGAAATGTTTTTTCATGAATCCTCCATTGTTATATTACAGTAAAATCTTATAAACAAATAAATTATAGCATATCGGATTTTTTAAGTCAACAGATGATTTTTTTAGTTCCGAAATAGTCCCTTTTTTACTGTATTTTGGTCACTTGAATTCGGGTCAAAATGATGTTATCATTATAGTGTAAAGTAAAATGGATGTCATCATATATTCATTTTGCCGTAATATTTCGTATTAATTCAACTAAATGGAGAGAAAGGAATGGTTAAAAATGGAACGAAGTATTCAACAGTATAAGGTGAGAGGTGTTAAGTTGTGGAAAGATGTGAAGTATAATAAATTTCTTTATTTATTGTTGCTTCCGGCGATTGTATGTACAATAGTTTTTTCATATATGCCTTTGCCTAAAATAGTAATGGCATTTCAGGATTATAATATATATAACCCTGATGCAAGTCCGTGGATAGGCTTTGAGAATTTCAGAACTATTTTTAAAAACGAAGGTATGGTAAAGGCTATATTCAATACCCTTTATCTGAGTATTCTCAATTTAATAGCAGGTTTTCCACTTACAATTATTTTTGCTCTGATGCTTAATGAGGTGCGATGTATTACATATAAAAAAATCATTCAGACGGTATCGTATTTGCCTCATTTTCTGTCATGGATTTCAATTATAGGTATTTTTTCAACCTTGATGGCAAAATATGGTCCGATAAATGATTTAATGGTAAGTCTTTTTGGTAAAGAACGAGTGATGTTTTTATCACTTCAGGAATTTTTCGTTCCTAACATTGTTTTCTTATCTGTGTGGCAGGGATTAGGATGGAGTACAATAGTGTATCTTTCGGCAATTGCCGGAGTTGATGAATCTTTGTATGAAGCAGTAGCAATTGACGGAGGCGGACGTTTCAGACAGATTTATCATATAACCTTGCCTTCAATAAAACCTACTATAGCAATTATGCTTATTATGCAGCTTTCAAGATTGTTGGGAAGTAACTTTGAGCTTGTATACGGTCTACAGAATGCATTTATTGATTTTGAAACAATATCGACAATTAACTATAAAAACGGTATTGAGGGAGGTCAGTATTCTCTTACAACTGCATTCGGACTGTTTACAAGTGTAGTAAGTTTTATTCTTGTTAATATTTCAAATTATGTTTCAAAGAAGCTTACTGAAGCGTCATTGTTTTAAAAATCAATTGAGAGGAGAGCAAAATAATGAAAATAAAAGAATCAAGAGGATACAGAATATTTACAGTTTGCAATTACATATTACTTTTCGTTATGGGATTTATAATGGTTTTTCCGTACTGGAATGTACTTGCAAAAGCTTTTAATGTCGGAACAGATACAGCCAGAGGAGGAATTACATTTTTTCCGAGAATATGGACTGTTGAAAATTTCAAAACAATATTATCTGAAGCTTCGTTTTTGCCTGCTGCGGGCATTTCGGTACTGAGAGTTTTGATTGGAACATTATTGGGACTGACAGTTCAATTTACTGCAGCCTATGCACTGTCAAAGAAACAGTTTCCGTTCAGAAAATTTATATTCATGTTTTTTGTAGTGCCTATGTATTTTGGTGCAGGAATGATACCTGTTTATATACTTTATTCAAGAATCGGACTGTTAAACACCTTTTGGGTTTATGTACTGCCGGGTTTGTTCAGTTTTTATAATGCAACAATAATAAGAACCTTTATGCAGTCAACAATTCCTGATTCTTTGTATGAATCAGCATATCTTGATGGTGCAAATGATGTTTATGCGTTCTTTAAAATTGCATTACCGCTGTCAAAGCCTGTACTTGCAACTGTTGCTCTGTGGCTCATTGTCGGACACTGGAATAGCTGGACAGATACCCTATACTACATTACAACACCTAAGCTGCATACACTGCAGTATAAGATGATGGAGGTTGTTAAAGAAGCTGAACGTGTTGCAAAGCTTATGGCAGAGGCTGCACTACAGGGAATGGATGTGGGAGAAGTTCCTGAGATAACAACAGATTCAATTACTTCTGCACAGGTTATTCTTACAACTGTACCGATAATTGCAATTTATCCGTTCTTATCAAAATACTTTATCAAGGGTATGATGATAGGTGCTGTTAAGGGATAATAAAGGGGAGAAAGGTAATGACATTTAAAGAATTATTAAAAGGAAAAAGAAATTTTACACTCGGGTTTATCGGAGGTTCAATCACAGAGGGAACCTCAGGACACTGTTTTATTGATACTGTAAAAGAAGAGCTTACAAAAAAATATCCCGGCAATGAATTTACCTTTATCAATGCAGGAGTCGGAGGAACAGACTCAACACTCGGACTGTTCAGACTGGAACGTGATGTATTAACTCATGAGCCGGATATTGTGTTTATTGAGTATGCAGTAAATGATGGAGGTAATAAATCTTCAGGTATTTATGTTGAAAATATGATAAGAAAAATAAAAGCTTTCAATAAGGATACTGAAGTGGTTTTGTTATATGCCGCAACAGCACATATGATACAGGAATACAATGACGGACGTATTCCTCAGTCAGTTGCACAGCACATGAAGCTTTCGGAATATTATGATATTTTTCAAATAAATCTTGGCTGTATTTTAAATGAAATTGCGTTAAAGAATAATATGAAATTTTCAGATTATCTTGCCGACGGATGTCATCCGACAAAGGAAGGATATGAAAATTACGGAAAGATTATTACAGAAGAGCTTGAAAAAGCTGAGTTTTGTAAAAAAGATATTTTGGGTATGGATTTTCTTTACGGAAGAAAAATTGAAAATCCGAGATTGGTATTGGCAAAAGAATTTGAAAACAAGCAGTGGAAACTGTCATATAATGATTTGCACAAAAGGCTTCCGAATTATATATATTCCTTTGAAGAGGGTGATGAATTTTCATTTGAATTTAAGGGAAGTATTCTTGGAATATACCATGCAATAGAAAAGGATTCGGGTATTTTTGAGTACAGCATTGATGGTGGAGACTGGATAGAATTTTCTACATGGGATGAGTATGCACTACGCTTTAACAGAGCGTGCTCATGTCTTTTGACAGATTCACTTGAGGATAAGCTTCATTCAATAAAAATAAGAAATCCGAAAAAGAAGGATGAAAAATCTGAGGGATATTATATAAGAATTGGTGCATTTTTAATAGGTTAATAAATAAAGGAGAAAGGAATGGTAAAAATGAAGAAGAATTTAAGAAAAACAGCAGGTATATTGGCTGTGGTAATGATGATGGGAGTTGTGTCATCATGTAAGAAGGAGGAACAGAAGCAGGAGAACGTGGCGGTTAATGCAGAACCGACTATTAATTTTAATCAGTATAAAAATTCTGAAGAAATTCCTGACTGGACAGGAAATAAGTTAAAATTAACAGTTTGGTCAACAGCAAACGGAACAAACGCATCGGATACAGGAAAGGTATCTGAGATGGATCTTGTGGGAAAGGAATATGAAAGAGTTACAGGCGTATCATTTGATAAGGATTTATCATTTGATAATGCGGGCGGAAGCTTTGATGCAAGAGTTGCAAAGATAATTGCATCAAATGAATATCCTGATGCGGCATTTTCTATTCCTGATTTGACAGGTTTAATTCAAAAGGGTGTGTTGTGGAGACTTGACGAATTAGTTGAAGAATATGCACCGACAGTATATAAGCTATTCGGACCTGATTCACATGTTTACGGTGCTGAATGGAAAAGACAGATGGAAGAATACGGCGGAGTGTATTCTGTTTCATTATCAGCGACAGAAAAAGGATTAAGAAATATGGTAAATCTGGACAAATCGTATGATCTGACACAGGAACAGATTGATTTGGTATCAGGTGTCGGCAGTTCTCCTTACGGATATTTTTATATGAGAGAAGATGTACTTAAGAAAATTTATCCTGAAGCACATTCGAGAGAAGAGCTTATGGAAATATACGAAAAGAACGGTAAGTTTACCGAAGAAGAAATTTTTGATGTACCTATTGAATCTCCCGAACAGTTTATTGAAATGCTTTATAAGGTAAAGGATATTATTAAAGAATCGGGAGAAATAAATACATATGCATTCTATACTCATTCAGGAAGCGACAACTGGCCGTTATTAACACAGTTTGCTTCTGTTATGGGATATAATGCAAATTATTTCTCATACTGGGATAAGGAAGACAAAACAATTAAATATACCTTTAAAGAGGATTGGTTTAAGGAAGTTTTGAGAACATATTCAAAGCTTATACAAGACGGTGTGGCGTCTCAGGAGGCTTTAATTGATACATCTACTCAATTTAAGGAAAAATTAAACACAGGTAAATATATTATTTCATTACCTGTAAATAATCCCAAAAGTACAGATGAGCATAAATACAGAAAAGTATATGTAAGATATCCGTACAATCAGGATAAATTCCCTGAATTCGGAAATGCAGAGGCAACTCTGGTAAGATGGTCTTTCTTTAATAAAAATCTTGATGAAAACGATATTATTCAGTGTGTAAAAATGCTTGAATTCTCAGCAAGTGACCCGGGACAAAAGCTTACATACTGGGGACCGGCATCAGCAGGCTTATATGAGGAAGATGAGAATGGAAATCTTCAGTTTATAAATGAAGATTTGAAAACTGATTATTTGTCAGGTGGAAAAGATAATATAAGAAAATATTTGTACGGATGGCCGGGAATCCCGGGTGTTTCTGCAACAAAATATCACCCGAAAATGTATTATCCGGACAATAAGAAATGGTCAGGTGCATTTAATGCTGCCCTTTATCATAAGAGCAATGTACTTTTAGGTCTTGCACCGAATATTTATGAAAATGCAGTAATCGGAGTTATTGAGGGTGCAAATTCATTCTGGAGTGCAAGAAACGGATTTGAATCACTTTTGCTTAAAGTATTTGCATCAGCAAATGACAATGAATTTGAGAATAATTACAAAGAAATGCTTGTATATGCAGAAAAGTACGGTCTTACAGATGAGGTTTTAGAAGAATTTAATACTTTTTATAAAGAAGATTACAACAAGGAATATATGTATCAGTTTGAACAGTAATTTGTTGAAACTATTGCGGTCGGAGCACGGTTTTTTGGTGCTCCATAACAGAAATCGGAGGTAGGTTATGAAAAAATTATTATGCACTGCATTATTTACGGCGATGTTTATAACATCTACCAATTTAACAGTTCCGGCAGAAGCATTAATTGATGTTAGCTCAAATATCGGTACTGACGGAATGATAGAAATTAAATGTTCTGATGATATTTTTACAGACAATGAGTTTGTTTTGATTTCTCACGGAAAATTTATTAAATTAAATGTTTTGGAAGAAACTGAAGATAGTATCACGGTTGTACCTGACAGAGAGCTTGCTGAAAACAGCGATTATACTCTAAGAGATTCATTGGGAAAAGTAAATTACAGCTTTACAACACTTTCACAGCTGAGTGATGCAGAAATTACAATGAAAAGCTATACCGGAATAAATATAGATTCTGATATAAATCTGTATTCGGACTTGGAGCTTGACGGAGTATCACAGGATACAGTAAAGCTATATTCACATGATGATAATGAAGAGTGTGATGTGGCTGTAAGCTACAGTGATAAATGCATTACAATTTCACCTGATGATGATTTAAAAAAGGGTGTAAAATATATTGTAAAGCTTAAAGACATTACAGATGAAGAGGGGAATATATTAAAGGATTCGGTAGTTTTTAATACGCAGATTCCTGATAAAATAGATATTCATCCTTATATAAATGCAAGTGAACCGCATAAGTTTGTTGAAAAAGGAAGCTGGTCATACAGTGGTGTTAAGGGCTATAACAATACTCAGACAAAATATTCCACGGGCGGTACATCTGTATCATATATCCCTGTTTTGAATGATTATAACTATAAGGTATCTGTATACCTTTTATATCATACATCTGACAGATATACACAAGCTAAGTTTGAGATTAATCACGAGGATGGAAAAGATAATGTAGTTGTACCGTTTGACAGAACTCTTGCGAAAAGTCACTGGAAAGAAATAGGTGTTTTTAACTTTGCCCAGGGAAATGACGGATATGTAAAACAACTGGCAGACAATGCTGATTACACATTATATGCAAGAGTAGGTCATGTAAGATTTGAACCGGTTGAGGATACTTCAAAGCCGACTGCTGAAATTACATATGACGGTGCTTTGAAAGTTGAATTTTCAAAGCCTATGAGCAGTAATGTTCTGTACGCAAAGCTTAACGGTACAGATACTAAGCTTGTTTCAAATGACAATAAGAACTACATACTTGTAAGTGAATTGGATAATGATACGGAGTATAGTGTTACACTTGATAATATGTCAAGCTATGACGGTTATATGCTTGATGAAACATCATACAGCTTTACAACCGTTAAGACAGTAAAAATGCCTGTTTTGTTCACAGAGGATACAGACAAAATAGTGTATGAAACATATATTGCCGGAGAAAATGACGCATATATTTTTGCATACAGCTTTGATGGTGACACTGTTATTGAAAGCAGTGAGTCATCAAAAGCTGCAGATGGTGTGTTTAAGGTAGAGCTTGCAGATGCTTTAAAGGAGAACTCGTCTGCAATTATCTTAAAAAATATTGATGATTATAAGCCGTACAGTTCTTTGGAAACTGTTTCAGAAATAACAGCTGATGCTCAATATAAAAACCAAACCCTTTCAGTAAATGTACAGTCGCAAAACTTTACAGAGGGTGAGGAAATTGTAATGGCTGTTTGTGACAAGGACGGAAAGCTTGTGTACTTCAAAACAGCAAAAATGGAAGCAGACGGCAGCAATACCATTAACATTAATATTCCGGACAGTCTGGACGGAGGTGACTATTTAATATATGTAAACACAGAAACTGCAAATAAAAAGGCGGAAACAAGCTTTTACAATATTAACTCCTTCACAATTCAAAGGGCGATTAAAGCATTGTATGGATTAAAGAACAATGAAGATGTAGAAGATGCTATTACACTCTATTACAGAGAATTAGGTCTTTTGGAAAGTGATATTAATAACTATAATAAAATAGATACTTATTCGGTAAATGAACAGTTTATAAACAAAACTTTATCGGGTGATGAAATAAAAGAGTTATTCAGAAAGGCAGTTGCACTTGAAGCTGTAAATCAGCTTGGCGGATATGTTGATTTGCTTGCAGAATATGAGGATGTATTTGATATTGATTTTACAGTTTATGAAACGCTTGACAGTAAAGAAAATATAAATTCTTTATTTAAAAATTATGTTCCTTTTGAAAAAGCAGAAAATGTAAAATCAGCATTTGATAAGGCTGTTATCTTACAGTTAGTAAATGAATCATCATGGGGTTCGTTAGAAACTATATTTACAGATAATGAAGAATTGCTTGAAATTGATTTGGCAGACTATAATGAGCTTTCAGAATCAAAACAAAATACCGCTTTAAAGAAAGTAAAGGAAAAAACTTACAGTAAGATTAGTGATTTTGTTTCGGCGTTTAACAATGCGGTATCTTCGGCAAAATCATCGGGAACAACATCGTCTGGTGGAGGTTCAACAGGTGGCAGAGGAGGTTCAACCAGTGGCTCAAGCGTGATTATTGCAAATTCAAATATCATAAAGAATGAAAACAATAATGACAGCACAACGGATAAAGCAAATACTTCCAACAATGTTAACAATACACCTATGGAATACGGATTCGTTGACATTGATGAAATTGAATGGGCAAAGGAAAGTATAGAAGCTTTATTTGCAAAAGGAATAGTGGACGGTTATGAGGACGCTACCTTCAGAGGAAATGATCTTTTAACAAGAGAAGCGTTTGTAAAAATGATTGTACTTGCTTTTGATTTAAAGCAGGTTGGAGAAAGAATTTCATACACTGATTTACCTTCTTCACACTGGTGCAGTAATTATGTAAGCATTGCTTCATCAAATGGAATTATCAACGGTGTATCAGATAATGAATTTGGTGTTGGAAGACCTCTTACAAGACAGGATATGGCAACTATTCTGTATAGAACGGTAAAACATCTTAATGTTGAGCTTTCCTCAGATAATTATGAAATCAACTTTATTGATGCGGTTGATATAAGCGAATATGCCGTTGAAGGTATTTCAAAGCTTCAGTTGGCAGGAATCATAAATGGAGTATCTGAAAATGAATATGCTCCGAGAAGTAACACAACAAGAGCAATGGCAGCAAAGGTGATATATGAAACCTTAAAGCTGATATAACTTGCTTTATTACAGAAAGGGGTTAGACTATGAAGAAATTTTCAATTAACATATTTTCTGCTTTAATGATAGTGTGTATCTGCTTGTTTGGTACGGCAAACGTATTTGCTGAAGAAATTATCATTGACAATAACGGTGTTGGTTATGAAGAACTTGCAACAATGAATCCCGGAACGGGAGGAATAGGCAGTAATCACAGAATTGGTAAGGGAGCAAAGTATACTCCGAATCTTTCGGACGGTGTATATAAAGTATCTATTTATGTTCCGTATGCAAATTATGTGTATGCTTATTGCAAAGGTACAGTAAAGCATTCAAGAGGTATAACTGAATTTGATTTGGCAGAGCTTGATTTAAAAGAAGTTGGCTGGTACGATTTAGGTGATTTCACTTTCAGAGCCGACGATGAAAAATATTTTATGTATTCAGTTGAGAGGGTAGTGCCGCAGTAAGATGTGATGCTGTTAAATTTACATATGTAGATGAAATTGATGAGACAGTAAGGGTTTTAGATTGTGATGACAGTCCATATAAAAACAGCATAGAATTTCTTGTAAGCTTAGGGGCGATGGAGGTTGATGAGTTTAATAATTTCAACCCGCAAAAAGAGGTTACAAGAGAAGAACTTGCAAAAATTATATATTACCTTTACGGCGGTGAAAAGCCAGAGGGGGAAATTGCCGTTGTTACACCGTTTTACGATGTAAAACCGAATGATGAAAATGCCTTATATATAAATTTTGTGAACAGCGAAGAATATATGGTTGGATTTGATGATTCACAGTTTCGTCCGAAACAAAGGATTACATATAATGAAACATTAAAAACACTTATATCAATGCTTGGACTTGATGTAATGGCTGAATTGTCAGGCGGTTACCCGAACGGATATATAGCGCAGGCTCATGAGGAGGATATCTCAATTGGACTGAGTGGTTCTGATACGGTAACAAAAGAAGAACTTGCGCAAATGATTTTTAATGCCTTACAAACAGAAGTTTTAGGCATGAATATTGAGGGCGTATCTACTGATATTTCACTTGAAAGAGGAGAAACACTTCTGAAAATTCTTTATGATATTGAAGAAGTTGAGGGTATAGTAACAAAGGATGGTTACACTGCTTTGACACAAAGACAGGGCTTTAACAGTAACAATGTTGAAATAAACGGGGTTACATATACCAATCTTTCGGCTGAATCATATCTTGGCTATTATGTTAATGCGTATGTTTCATATGAAAATGATGCAGATGGTGAAATTATTTCAATGATACCTGCTGAAAAAAGGAATAATTACCGTGAATTTTATGCAGAGGATATAATTTCAGTATCTCTTGATAAAATTGAATATGAAACTGAAGACTCAAATGAAACTATAAAGCTTGAGGCTGGATTTGATTTGATTTATAATGGAAAGGCAAGACTTGATTACAAAGCATCTGATTTGAAGCCTGCATACGGAAATATTAGACTTATTGACAATGACAGAGATAATAAATATGAGGTTGTTTTTGTAGATAATCTTGAATATAAGCAGATTTCAAGAGTAAATTCTACAAGTGGAACGGTATATTTTAATGACAGTTCATATTTAAAGATTGATTTTGACAGTGATGAATATTCGTATTTGTTCAACTCTGACGGTGAGAAAAAAGCATTAAAAAGTCTTAAGGCAAATGCAATTTTAGGCTATGCTCAGGAGTCTGATTTTACTGTTTTATATCAGTCAACATTAATTGCAGAAGGTTTGTTATCTCAGATTTCTGATGAATATATAACGATAGATGGCATACAGTATGAAGTTTCCGCCAACTGTGATACAGAAAATATAGACGTCAATTCAACTGTTATTGCTTACTTTGACAATCATAACAAGGTTTCGGTGCTTGAAAAACAGCTTTTAAGAACAAATGAAATGTATGCTTATGTTATACGTTCAGGTTATGATGAATCAGAACAGACAGGATTTTTAAAAGTTTTTGATCAGAGTGGTGCAGAAACTATGTTTATATATGAAGAGCTCAAGGTTAATAAAAATACTTTACCGGCTTTGAATGCATCATCACTGATAGAAAAAGGAAGTATAGTAAAGATTACTGTAAATAATGAAAATATATTAAAGAGTGTTGTAACTGCTGAGGACAAAACTACAGTACAGGCTTATGAGGGTTATACTGATAAAATCTTTACAAAAGACTATGTTAATAAATCAGCCAGATATATTGGTTCACCTCAAAGCTCATTCGGAGGTAAATTTATTGTTGATAATGGTACTTTAATATTCTATTGTGAAGAAGATGGTGATGATGTTAAAGTTCAGATGATTAAAAAATCAACTCTTATACATTATACAAAACCGTATAATGTAACAATTTATGACTGCGACAATGAGCTGAATGCAGGAATATTACATATAGTGTCAAAAAGTAAAAGTAAGGTTAAAATTGAAGAGAGTAGCGCGTCATATATTGTAGACAGTATAAAAGCTGTATTAAATGAAGATGATGAGGTAATAAATCAAGTAACTTTGATGCGTGGCGGTAAATCATATGTTGCGAAATTGAGCGATGATGTATTGAATAACAGTGAGGTTTATTATATATACAATAAAACAAAATATCCTGATTTATTCAAAGGTGAGTTTTCTATAGAAACAGATATTAAAAAAGGCGATGTAATTCAATACTCCAAAAACAGTAAGGGCGAGATTGATAATGTTGTGGTACTGTTCAGCACTTCAAAGGGAATTGATGAAATATATAACGAGAAGGAATATGTTGAAGGCGGTAAAACAAAGTCTGATAAGAATAACAATTATCAGAAGCTTTGGACCGGTTATGGCGTAGTTGAAAAGGTATTTAATTCAAGATTTTTATTAAAAACAAATAATAATGATTTATGGATAAGAAATGTTGTTCCGTCATCAAATATTTATGTTAATGAAAAAGGCAAGATACGTTATGGCAGTTACAACGACATAGATATTGGGGATAAGGTTTTTGTTCACAACGTGTACCAGGATAATTCGACGATTTATATAGTGAAATAACAGCTTAGAAAAAATGGAGGTTATATATGAAAAAAGTATTACTGATATTGTGTGCGTTTATGCTTTCCTGTCAAAATATTGCATTTGCACAGACAGATACACAAATTTATGTTTCTCCGGACGGTGACGATTCGGCACAGGGTACAATTGATGCACCGCTCAAAACTGTAGAAAAAGCATATCAGACAGCTTTGCAGAGCAAGGGCGATAAAATTTCTCTGTATTTTATGGACGGTGAATACTTTGTTGATAATACAATAGAAATGAATTCATCTAATTTAAATAACAAGGGAATTGAATTTCTTGCATATGAGAATGCAGAACCGGTTTTTAACGGCGGTACTGTAATTGAAGGCTGGGTAGATGCAGGAAATGGTTTATGGAAGGCAAGTGTCGGAGATGATGTATTTTTCAGGACGCTGTATATTAACGGTGTGAAGGGGATAAGAGGAAGATACCCCGATATAGACAATTATCTTGCATTAGGCGGAAAAACCGATAAGGGGTTATATGTTGACAAAGACGCTGTCTCAGGGATTAAAGGTTATGAAAACAGACTTGAGATAGGTATTAATTACGAATGGATGACAAAGTTTTTCAGGGTTTCGGAATTTGTTGAAACAGAGGAAAAGTTTGAAGCAATTATAAATGAAACAGAATGGAAGGCTTTGAAATCAGTTCCTCAGGGTGCCCACATTGCATCCGGAGCAAAGTACTGGTATGAAAATGCTTTGGAATTTGTAGATAGTCCCGGTGAGTGGTATCTTGATGAGAATGCAAATATTGTTTATTATTGCCCGTATTCACATCAGACACCTGAGAATACTGTCATATCATACGGCAGACTTGAAAATATCATTACTTTGAACGGTACAACCGAAAATCATATAAAGAATGTAAGAATTGACGGTATTACATTTACCGGAACAGACTGGACATATCCTTCGAAGGCAGGCTTTGTAGATGTTCAGGCAAATTCGATTGCACCTGCTGACCTTGCTGCAAATAAGGATAGTCAGTACAGACTGAATCTTAAAAAGCAAAAGCTTTCGGGAGCAATTCATGCATATTATTGCGATGATATTGTAATTGAAAATTGTCATTTTGAAGGGATTTCTGCAAATGCTGTTGTATTCCAGGAGGGTGGAAAAAATATCACAGTTACAAAAAATACTTTTGTTGATATCGGAAGTACAGCTATTGAAATAGGAAGTGACTATTACAGGGCAAGAAATACCGATATGTATCATGTAAATGTTGATATTAACAACAACTTCATTGAAAATGTTGCTAACTATTATTACGGCGGTGTCGGAATTCTTGCATACTATGTTGACGGTATGAATATTTCTCATAACCATATTAAAAACAGCTCATATTCAGCAATCAGTGTAAACTGGGGCTGGGGTCTTGGTGATGTTGTAGAACAAGCAAGAAATTATAAAATTTGCAATAATCGTGTTGAAAACTTTATGTCAAGACTTCGTGACGGAGGAGGAATATATACTCCGTGTGTAATGAATGGGGAAAACATAATTGAAGGAAATTACATAATCGGAAATGCGGTAAGTTATGACCCAAAATCAGGAAGTAGTGCAATATATCACGATGGTGCTTCCAAAAACTGGATTGACAGAAAAAATGTCATTGAAGATATAACAAATCCTTTTTCTCTTCAGTCGGTAAAAGGTCAGGAAGCAAGCAATATTACAATGATTAACAATTATACTAATTCACCTATTACATATGCATCGGAGCTAAAAAATATTGTTGAAGAAGAAAATGTATTGTTTAATTCTAACCTGTGGAATGGAGAAGCATTAGAAATTATAGAAAATGCAGGACTTGAGGATGACAATGTTATGAAAGAGGTTCCGCAAGCATCTGTAGACAGGAATTTCTATGAAAAAATTGTTCCGGGACAGGAAATGAATTTTGTGTTAACTGTAAGGAATATGCAGAATGCAACAGAGTTAAATATAGATGTTGATGTGCCTGAAAATGCAGTTTACATAGGAGAAAAAACAATCAGTGTATCTGAGCATGAGGTAGTAGATGTTAATATCCCAATTAAGACAGATATTTCAATACCTGAAGGATTTTATCGTGTGCCGGTAAGGGTTTATGGCGGAGATAAGCTTATTGCAATAACATATTGTGCATTTTTGGTCGAAGATAAGTACAATATAATTATTGATATTAATGATGTAGGCTGTACAAAAACAGGTGAATTTGCTTATAGCGGATTACAGGGCTACAGCTCTTCATCCGAGTACGGATATGGGGAGAAGGGTGCAGCAATTATGTATGTTCCGTCAATTCCTGCCGCAGGTGAATATACTGTAAAAATATGGATAATGAAACACGCAACAAGTGATAGTAATTCCTTGATTGAGGTTAAACACGCTGATGGTGTTTATAAAACAAACCTTAATTTCCAGGAACTTGATAACGGTTGGTACGAAATTGGAACATTCAGGTTTGATGACTACGGATATTTGAAAAATACATGGAGTCAGAGGGACGGAACATTCCTTCGTGCAAGTGCCGCATCATTTTCAAGAAGCTGTACAGATGAAGAAAAGCTCATAATGGCAGAAGAGAACCATATAACAAAATTAAGTTCAGAACTTGTATTTTTAAACGGTAAGGATTACTGCTTTGTTAATGGTTTTAAACAAAAACTTGCAAAGCCGTTTGATATTGATGATGATTCAAGTGTAACTATAACTCCTCAGGTTCTTGCAAGACTTATAGGCGGTATTACAGTTAAAAAAGGAAATGAAGTGGATGTTATAAAAGGCTGTGTAGGATATAGATTTATTGCAGGCAATAATTATTATGAGGTTAATTCAAGAAAAGTATATATTGCAGATATAATAGATGACAGCTTTACAGTACCTGCAAAAGAAATTCTTGAGAGCTTTGGCTATTTTATAAGGAATTATGACAACGGTATAACTACTGTTTCTGCATATGATACAGAGCTGAATGAAAATTTATTGACAGAAGGCTTTAATGCATTCGTTGAATAAAAGGGAGAATGTGTTATGGCTAAGGAAATAAAAAAAGATATAGTTGTCATAGGTGCAGGAGTTGCAGGGATATGTGCCGCTGTTTCGGCGGCACGTCTCGGGGCTAAGGTTGCACTTGTACATAACAGACCTGTTCCCGGAGGAAACGGTTCAAGTGAAATTGGTGTTCCGATTAATGGTGGTGCAAGTATAGATTACAGTGCATCGGTTTACGGGAGAGAGTCGGGAATTGTTTCCGAGCTGCAGACTGAAATTCTTAACAAAGGCAAATGCTATCAGAGTAAAGGCCTTTTGGATATGGCATTTTTTGACTTTATATATAATGAAGAAAATGTCGAGTTGTTTTTAAATACTAATGTGTATGAGGTTGAAACGGAAAATGATGAAGTCAAGAGTGTAACAGGGTTTCAGCTGAATGCAGAAAATACATATAAATTTATTGCACCGGTATTTATAGACTGCAGCGGTGATGGATTTGTCGGTTGTGCGGCAGGTGCTGAATTTATGTACGGACGTGAGGGCAAGGCTGAATTTAATGAAAGTCTTGCACCTGACGAACCAGATTCATTTACTCAGGGAGGTACAATTTTCTGGGGCAGTGAAGATATGGGGCATGAAGTAAAATATACACGCCCGGCGTTTGCGCATGACATTAACAAGATGGAATTTAAAAAGAATTTCGGACGGTTTGATTTGCACAGAGTTCTCTACAGCGGTGGATTGGGTACACTTTGGTGGATGGAATATGGCGGTCAGCTTGATACTGTACATCAGAATGAAGATGTGACGCTTGAACTTCGTAAAATTGTATACGGATTTTGGGATTATGTAAAAAACAGCGGTGATGAAAGATTTCCCGATGCTAAAAATTATATGCTTACTCATGTTTCGCCGGTTGTAGGAAAAAGAGAATCAAGAAGATTTAAGGGTGATTATATCCTTACTCAAAATGATATTTTTGACAAAACAGTATTTCCTGATGCGATTTCAACAGGAGGCTGGGTAATAGACTGCCATGCACCGTTAGGAATTTATGACGAGGGGAAAGCATCAAACTGGGTCACACACAGAGGGTTATACAGTATTCCATACAGATGTGTTTATTCTAGAAATATCAAAAATCTGTTCTTCGGCGGAAGAATTATTTCAACAACTCATATCGCCCACGGTTCAACAAGAGTTATTGGAACCGGTGCGGCGGCGGCTCATGCTTCGGGTATTGCGGCGTATTTATGTTCAACAAAGGGTATTACGCCGAGAGAAGTTGATATTAATGAATTGCAGGATTTGCTGGTAAGAAATGACCAGTATATTATGGGCAGACAAGAGCGATATAATAAAGAGCTTCTTGACTGTAAAATTACTGCTTCATCCACATCTGATTATGAAAATACTGCATTTACAGGTTTTAAAAAGCTTAATAAAAAATACTATATCGCATTGCCGTCTGCAATTAATAGAATTGACAGTGTTGATATATATGTAAGTAATATCAGTGATGATGATACGGTATTGGAATACAATGTGTGTACAGGTAAGCTTATTGAAAGCTTTTTGCCGACGATTTTGCTTCATAATAAGAGTATAACAATTCCAAAAGGATATTCGGGATATATTACATTTCCGCTTGATGCCAAAGGCTTACCTGATAAAAAGGTATATATAGAAATGCTGAAAAATGAAAACATTGAAATCGGTATTTCAAAATATGATTTAACAGGCTCACCTTGCTTTGATGAAAACAGTGATCCAACATCAGGTATTTTTATTGATGGAGTAGGAATGAAAATTAATCATTTTCAGAATGCGTGCTTTAAAAATGTTTTGCCGGAGCAGAATATGTTTGAAGTTAAAAACGTATTAAACGGTTTTACAAGACCATATGGAGTTTCAAACTCATGGATAAGTAAAACAAACGGTGATGAATGGATTGAAATTTCCTATGATGAACCAAAATTTGTTGATGAAATACAGCTTGTATTTAATGATGATTTAAAGCGTGACAGACCTGCATTTCCACAAACTACTCTTGTTAAGGATTATATTTTGTATGTAGATGATGAAAATATAAGAATAAACGATAACCAATACAGAATGAACAGATACAAGATAGGAAAAAATGTAAGCAAAATTAAGATTAAACCGTTAAAAAACGGCGGTCATCCAAGATTTGAAATTTTTGGAATAAGGTTATATTAATATTGTGCTTCATTGAAATTTAACATAAAGAAAATATTTAAAGGAAGTGATATAAAAAAAATACTGCAGATTCAAAAAAATAAAAAATCAGAAAAGGAGAAAGGTTTTATGAAAAAATTATTAAACAAAATTATCAGTGTTGTAGTTATTGCAACAATGCTTGCAGGCTTTGGCGTAGCTGTAAATGCTGAGGTTGGCGAAACGGTAACCGTAGGAGTAACAAGCAGTGCATTTTCAGTGTCGGAAACTGCTGTAAAGCATACCACAGGTCCGCATTATCAGCTTGACAATACAGTTGGTGACTGGGCAAAATATACACCTGAACTTTCAGGCGGTGTGTATGAAATTGAAGTATATGTGCCTATAGGAAATAACCCAAATGTAGGAAATAATAATATTGTAGAGATAGTATGTGCAAGCGGCATTTCAACTTTAAACTATAATGCACAGGAAATTGCGACAGGTTATTACAAGTTAAACGGTCAGTATACCTTTGAACCGGGGAATTCAGGTTATGTTAAAATTACTGACGGAGATACTACAACCAGATTGGGAAGAGCCGGAGATGTGAAATTTACAAAGGTTGCAGAGGCAAATCTTGCTTATATTGATTCTGCATGGATAGCTGATACTGCAGATTCAGTTATTACTCTTAATTTTACTATGGCTCAGGAGAGTACAATAACAGACTTAATTACGCTTACCAAAAGTGATGGAAGCACTGTAGAATGTACAAAAACTCCTGCTGAGGACGGCATGAGCGTTCAGATAAAGCCAACAACTGTACCGATAGCAAATGATGAGTATGTGTTAGCAATTAATGATGATACCATTGTTGGAACAAGTGAATTTAATATTGGTGTTTTTGCTTCTGAAACAGTAACTGTAGGGATAACAAGCAGCGCATTTTCAGTATCAGACACTGCTGTAAAACATTCAAGCGGTAACCATTATCAGCT
Source organism: Clostridia bacterium (assembly GCA_045657705.1). Classification (GTDB taxonomy): domain Bacteria; phylum Bacillota; class Clostridia; order UBA1381; family UBA1381; genus RGIG1988. Next base: position 11,869 of record JAZOTP010000069.1, on the reverse strand, counting down.
TGATGACGACAAAAACGATTGGGCAAAATATGCTCCTGAACTTTCGGGCGGTGTGTATGAGATTGAGGTATATGTACCTATCGGTGAAAACCCAAATGTCGGAAAAAATAATGTTGCAGAAATTGTATGCGCAGACGGCATTTCAACTTTAAACTATAATGCACAGGAAATTGCGACAGGTTATTACAAGTTAAACGGTCAGTATACATTTGATTCAGGAAACTCCGGTTATGTAAAAATAACTGATGGAGATGCTGAATTAAGAACAGCAAGAGTTTCAAGTGTGCGATTTACAAAAGTTGCAGAAGCAAATCTGGCTTCAATTGACAATGAATGGGTTTCTAAAGATGCATCAATTACTGTAAACTTTAATATTAAACAGCAAAGTGCAGATAATGTAAAGCTTTATAATGGAGAAACACTTATAACAACAACGAATACTTTATCAGATGACGGTAAGAGTGTAATTGTGAATCCTGAAAATGATCTTACAGTCGGTGAAGATTACACGATTAAAATAGAAGATGAAACAATTATCGGAACAAAAGAGTTTGTCGTTAATGTATTTGAAGCAGAAACTGTAATTGTTGATGATTCATCTTCGGGATTCAGTTATTCCGGTGATAGTGATGTGAGTGATCGTAAGACGAATGCAGGTTATAAGAGCACAGTATATTTTATGAACTCGGGCAGTACCTCATCATGGGCTCAATATAATGTTGATTTATCCGGAGGTACATATGAAATATATGCCCATGTTTACATAATAAATACATCAAGTAAAAACATAAAGGCGGTAATTACAACAGCTGAGGGAACAAAAACAACTAATTATGATACATATACAAAAACAGGTTGGATAAAACTGGATGGACAGTATAATTTCACTAATGAAAATCAGGCTATAGTGAAAATTTCTAATGTAGATACAAGCAGAAGATATGTTGCTGATGCTTTTAAGTTTGTTAAGATAGCAGGTACAAATTCTGCAGGCATTCGCAGTACAAAGCTTGCTATGGACGAAGACTTAGTGATTGATTTTGCAATGAAGCAGACAGCAGGAATTGAAAATAATGTAACACTTACTGACGCTTCGGGAAATACTGTTGAAGCATCGTATACCTTAAGTGAAGATTTAAGAAGTATAGTAATAAATCCTGTAGATAATCTTAGTCTCGGACAGAGTTATACGGTTACATTGAATGATGATTCTATTCTTGGAACAAAGACATGGACAGTAACAACAACTGTAGCTGATGAGGTAATTGTAACACCAAGTGATGTTGAATATTTCAAATACTATGGCGGTTCTTTTGATTTGGCATATGGCGGATTTAATGGCAAGGGCGTTTGGCATTCACTGAATACTAATGAAACAAACGGAGAATATGCTTTAGTATCGCCTGATCTTGCCGGCGGTAAGTATAGAGTTTATTCATACATTCATGTTAATTCAGGTTATTCAAAGGCTGTAGGCTATGAAGTTACTTCTCTTGACGCAACAAAGAAGGGCTTTTACAGTATGATGAATCAGCCTGTTGGTTGGGTAGATTTAGGAGAGTATGAATTTGCACCGGGTATGGACGGAACAGTAAAGATTTATCTTGATATTAATAACGAGTATATTCCGGGTGGAAGAAGAGTTGCGTTCTCAGCACTTAAGTTTGTAAAGGTAGATGACAACGCTACAGCATGGGTAAATGACAGAGTCGAAGCAAGCGGTAATATTGAGGTTAAGTTCTCATCTTATCAGGATGCAGGCATACTTGATAAAATTACTGTTACAGACAGTGAGTCAAATGTTGTGGAATGTGATATGACATTCGGAGAAAACAACATGTCTGTTATAATAAATCCTGAAAACGATTTAACAGTAGGAAATACATATGTTGTATCAATTTCAGACGGTGAGTTCACAAACGCAAACGGCTGGAATGTATTAGCTGTAGAAAACAATGTAAATGTTGTTTTAGATGAGGAATCAAAAACGGTTGATGTTAATGTTAGCTATGTGAATGGCAGAAAGGGCAATATAGTTGTTGCACTTTACAAGGAAAATAAATTAGTCGGTGTTAAGAGTACAGAATCAAATTATGATACTGAAAAGACAATAGAGGATATTTCATATTCTGATACACCTGATTATATAAAGGTAATGCTATGGAACGATATGTCCAACATGAAGCCTGTATATAAAACTATTGAAAAACCGATAGTTCAAGAATAATTTAAATATGGCAGTGTACTATCAATCGGTAGTACACTGCCTATAATTAAACGGAGAATATATATGAAAAAGAAAATTTTTTGCTTATTATTTTTATTGTTATGTGCGGTTACAAGCATAAATGCTTTGGCGACAGAAAACGACAGTATTAAAATTAAATATTCGGGCATAGAGAATAATGTTTATTCAAACGTAACGGCTGAGTTTTCGGCAGAAAATATTGCTTCCGGGGAAGATGTATATTGTATAGCTGCAAAGATGAGCAATCATACCCTTATAAGTGCTCAGATGAAAAAAATCACAGCTGACAGCAGTGGTATAATTGATGTTGAAATAAATTTTGATGATGTATTTACAGATACAGATGTTAAGGCGTATATGTGGGATAGTGAAATGACACCGATCGTAAATACAAATAATGTTGAGCGTAGCTATAACATCTATGTTTCAACAAACGGTAATGATGAAGAAAATAACGGTTCAAAAACAGAGCCTTTTAATACAATAGAACGTGCAAAAAATGAAGTTAGTACAGTAAAAAACACAGTAAATAAAAATATAGAAGTAAATATCGAATCCGGTGTGTATTATATTAGTGAAGCATTGAATTTTACTCCTGATGACGGAGGAACTGATGAGTACAGCGTGAAATATACAGGAAGCGATGACACGTATATAGACGGTGGAATAAAGGTAGGAAGCTTTACTGATGTAGAGGGAAAAGATTATCTGCAGGCTGACTTTGATTCGGATGAATATATCTATGAAATGTACGTAAACGGACATAGAGTAAAAGCCGCAAGTACAGAGTTTAAGTTTATGCCGACAGCTTTATATGATGATGAAGAAACACAAGAGTCGACGGACGGATTTGTATTTTCAGGTGAAGATAAAGTACCGTTTGAGCTTGACAGCTTTGACGGTGTAATGCTTTCAAATACATATGAATGGACATACATGCTTTGCCCTGTTATAGATTATATATCCGATGATAATTCACAGACCTTTGTGCTACCCCAGCCTTATTTTAGTTGGTACAGGTCAAATCATCATTCACTGAATTATCCGATTTATTTTATTAACAGTATGCAGTTTTTAGATACTCCGGGAGAATTCTATTTTGATAAGGAAAATAGTAAGCTTTACTATTATCCGCTTGACGGAGAAAAGGCAGAAAATATTGAGGTTTATGTTCCAAAAGCAGAAAAGCTTATAAGTATATCGGGAAGCAACGAAGAATATGTTAAAAATCTTGAATTTAGTAATATAACTTTTCGTCACGGACAATGGACAAGAACATGGGAAAAGGGCTTTAGTGCCTGGCAGGCAGAAAGCTATATTGATGAATGGACTTCAACTGCTGATCAGTCAAGATGGACTAATATTATTCCTGCACAGGTGGAAATATCATATGCAGATAATATAAAAATAACCAACAGTAGATTTGAAAATTTGAGTGCAGGTGCTGTAAGATTTTCTGACAGCTGTATTAATTCTCAAGTGTCGGGAAATATTTTCTATGACATAGGCGGTGCGGCGGTGACAATAGGAAATGCATCTCACCGTGAGGCTTATTTTGGACAAAGTGATAAGATATGTAAAAATATTAAGGTGACAAATAACCTGATAAGAGCAACAGGACAGATTTATCAGTCATCATGTGCAATCACAGCATATTATGTAAATCGATGTACAATATCACATAATGATATAAAGGATGTACCTTATTCGGGAATTTCACTCGGATGGGGTTGGGGAAATGATGAGCCACTTTGCTTTGACAATATAATTTCAAACAACAAAATAACAGATGTTATGCATTCACTTTGGGACGGCTCTCACATTTACACACTCGGAAGTATGCCGGGAACTGTTATTTCGGGAAATTATCTTGGAAGATATGATAACGATTGCGGTGGAGGCGGTTATTACCCGGATCAGGGAAGTGCAGATATTTTATACAAAAACAATGTTACCGAGAATGCCTATACATGGAATATCAATTGGTCGAATACAGATATAGAGTATGTTAATAACTATGTTACATATTTTAAGGAATATACCTCGGGAAATATTGCATCAGAAGAACAAAAGGCAGGCTTTATTGAATGTCCGGACGGAAACTGGAATGAAGAAGCTTTAGAAATTATAAATAATGCAGGGCTTGAAAGTAATTACAGCCACCTTTATGAAGAATTTGAAACCGAAAAGAATAATGTTTTTGTTATAAAAACCGATTTACAAAGATATTTCAGTGATGATTTCTTCTTTGTTGAGGGTGGTAATTTCATAAGAGAAGGCGGCGAGGGTGTATCTTATCATGACCTTGATGAATACAATACATCTGATGCGGCAGGCATTGGCCCTGATTACGGTGGAAGAATGAACAGAATAATGTCAATAGGAACAGGTGAATGGCTGACCTATAATATAACTGCTCCAAAGACAGGGTATTATAATATTTATGCAAGAAGTGCAGTATATACAGGCAATAACAGATGCTATATAAGTGTTAACGGAAAAGAAATCCGTGCTCATAAATATCTTAGAAATACAGGAGCATGGGCTAAGTATGACGAGAATTATATTGGACGGGTAATGCTCTTAGAAGGTGTAGTAAATAGTCTTAAAATAGAATTTGAAGGTTCATTTAATTTTGCAGGTCTTGTGTTTGATTATGCAAAACCGTATAACGAAGGTGATATGATTGAATATGAATTTGTGATTGATGAACTTGATGCTGAGGTAAGCTTTGTCGGAGATGCATGGGAGAATAAAAAGGGATACGATTACAGCTATGGATTTAATTCACATAAATCATTGATAAGTGAAGGTAATGCTGATTCTTATGCAGAATTTTCGGTTGATTTCCTTGAAAGCGGAGTATATGAGATATATTCATATATCCCTGTACCGAACAGTACGTCATTATCAAAGGTTGTAAGTGCAGATATTTTGTGTGATACAGGTGTTTATACTGTAAGCTACAGTTCGTATGTAGTACCAAGTGGTTGGGTAAAGCTTGACGGTGAGTATCAGATTACAAACGGCAATAAAGCATATGTAAGATTATATCCCGGTGAAGAATACCGTACAGTAAGAGCAGATGCAATTAAATTTGTAAAAATTTCAGATATTAAATAGAACAGCGAGGGAAAAGAAAATGGAATTATATATATCAAAAAATGGTAGTAAAAATGCTGACGGGAGTTTTGAAAATCCTTTTGAATCATTGGAATCGGCAAGAGATTATATAAGAAATGTAAAGCCGGATGAGGATGTATTTGTTAATATTCTGGGCGGCCGTTATGAAATGAGAGATTCTTTTGTTTTAAATGAAGCCGATATTTTAAATAATAATCACAAAACCGTTTACAGAGCTTATAATAATGATAACGTTATATTTGACGGTGGAATAGTGATTCCGTATTCAGAAGTAAAAAAGACAGAGGACGAGTTGATTCTAAGCAGAATAATTGATAAATCTGCAAGAGAACATATATATGAAATAGATTTGACAAAGTATGATATTGAGCCTGTGTCTTACGGAAACAGAGGAAATTACAGACCGTATGCTCCATCTGCAAATGAATTATTTATTGATGGCAGTGCCCAAATGATTGCAAGATATCCGAATATCGGATATATGCCGATAAAAGAAGTTATTGACGGTGGCAGTGTACCGTATATAGGTGAGTATGATATGCGCCCGGGGATATTCCGGTATGAAGAAGACAGATGCGATTTGTGGAAAAATGCAAATGATGCTTATGCTTCGGGGATTTTTAACTGGGCTTATGCTGATGATACAATAAAAATAAAATCTATTGATACAAAGAACAGAACAATTACAACAGAGCTTCCGACCTTGCCGGGGTTTGAGGCACAAAGCTATACTAAATGGTATATTATTAATTTACTTGAAGAAATAGATATTCCCGGAGAATATTATATTGACAGAGAAAATAAAAAGCTGTATTTTTATCCTCCTGAACTTTCAGAAAAATCTTTGATACAGATTTCTGTTATGAGTGATTCAATGGTTGTTATGGAAAATGCGGAAAATATTGAATTTAACGGCATTACCTTTGAAAATTCAAGAGGAACTGCGGTATATATCGAGGGCGGACATGATTGTGTAATCAACAACTGCGTGATGCGAAATCTCGGAATGATTGGTGTTCAGATCGGTCAGGGAGTAACATCTTTACCGGATGGAAGACACAACGGACACGGTTTATATGCAGAGGGTGTTGAACCACCGAAGCCATGTTCACGAAATATCGGTTCATTAGGTGTATTTATATATGACAATATTGCATGGAACGCTAACGGCGGAAAGAATAACGGTGTAAAAAACAGTGAAATATATTCAACCGGAATGGGTGGTGTTATATTAAACGGCGGAGACAGAAAAACTCTTAATGCCGCAAATAATTATGTTGACAATACAAAAATTTATAATGTAAACAGATGGGAAAAAGCCTATAAACCGGGAGTGGATATTAAGGGTGTCGGAAACAGAATTTCACACTGTGAAATGTTTGACATGGATGGAAGTGCAATTCTTTTAAGCGGTAACGATCATGTTATTGAATATAATAAAATACACGATGCGGTAAAAACTGTTGCAGATGCAGGTGCAATCTACATGGGACGTGATATATCACAGGTCGGTAATAAATTTCGATATAATTTTATTTATGATATCAACGGAAGTATTACTGCCGAATGTGGAGTATGTGCTTTGTATTTTGATGATTATATGTCGTTTAATGAGGTGTACGGAAATTATTTTTATAATATAAAACAGCACAATGATAACGGAGTGTTCAGTACAGTTCTATGGAACAGAGGCGGACAGACATCTGTTTCAAATAATATATTTATTGACTGCTCTGTTCCGATAAGACCGATGCTTAACGGATATATAGGTATTCATAAATTACTTCAGAAAGGTAATAGTGTTATTGCAAGACGTGCTTTGACAAAAGACAGTGACGATTTAAGAGGTGTTGATATTACATCTGAGGTTTACAGAAAAAAATATCCGTATCTTTATGAGGTTTATGAGGGAACTTATAAAAATGAACTTATGATATGGAATAATGTTACTGTGATGAATGATTTATCTGGCTTTGAAGATCCTAAAAATTATGATTTTACTGTCAAAGAAGATAACATGATTGTAAGAAATTATGAAACCGTAAATGTATATGATTTTCTGCGTGGAGTTTTTAATGAAGATAAAAAATTTGAGGTCACCGATTTTAAGAAAATAGGTATTCAAAAAAATAATTAAAATATTAATCGGAAATGACAACAAAATAGCGAAAAAGACATTGACAACATTTTTTGTAAAGTATATAATATTGAAAAAAACAAGGAGTGGAACACCATGGGAAAAGTTGACTGGAAAAACATTTCAGGAGAAAACTATGAATGGAAAAAGACATTAGAACCTGAAAGACAGTATATTCATGATTATACAAAGACATTAACATATAAACTTTATCTTGCAAGTGTAAACGAAACACTTGACGGAACTGAAGTTGTTATGACATTTGAGGGAGCACTGGATAAAATAAAGGCAATAGATAAAATGACTAAAGGTATACCTAAAATTGTATATCTTGTAGGTTGGCAGTTTTATGGTCATGACAGCAAATATCCTGCATGGAATGGTGTTAATGAGGCGCTAAAGAGAGATGAGGATAAGTCAGGATATGACAGCTTGTTGTGGCTTATGAATGAAGGATATAAGTATAACACAACTGTAAGCTTACATATTAATGTTCAGGATGCATATATGGACAGTCCTTTATGGGATGAATATGTCAAAAATGATCTGCTGTCAAAAAATGCGGACGGAACCTTATTAAAGGGAGATGTCTGGGCAAATCAACAGGCATATATTATCAGTTACAAGCAAGAATGGGATAAAGGCTTTTTAAAGAAAAGAATTGATGATTTGTGTAATTTTTTACCGATTCAGAAAGCAGGTACAATTCATATTGACGCAATGCATGCCGAAGCTGATCCCGGTCACGGATTTTCAATAGAAGATATACAGGAAGCAAGAAATAAAATTGTTCGCTACTGGCGTGATTTAGGAGTAGATGTAACTACTGAATTTTTGTATTACGAAACACCCGATTGGAGAGAAAAAGTAGAACATCTTGTTGGTTTAATGCCTCTTACATATCATTTTTCTCAAAATTTAGAGGATTATATCAACAGACCTGCAAGCCTGATATGCGGTATTATGAGTTCAAAAAGATTCAAAGAGGGAATAAGTGATCAGATGAATAAGCTGTTCGGTTCAAGCTTTGATGTTGAGGGTATTTGCTCAAACAAGGACGGATGGAAAGAAAACTTCTTTGAAGGCTTTTGTAAGAATGAGGTACGTTATAAGTATCTAAACACTCTTGAAAGAAAATCCGCTTTGGTTACTAAGGGTAATATTGAGGCTCATTTCAGTGACGGTGTTGTAACTTTCCTTAACGGAAATATTGAGAAAAACGGTGTTTTGGTGCAAACAGAGGATTATATCGCTGTTCCTGCGGTTTATACCGGAAAGGAAAGCTATATGATTTATGGGTTAAATTCCGGAGAATATGAGATTGATATGGGAAAAGCATATGGATTAAATAATAATCAGGAAGTTACTTTATCGGTATTTAATACTGATGGTATAACCGATGAGAAAACAACAGTAAAATTAGCTGATGGAATATTAAAAATAAAACTAAATGAAAATCAGGCTTTTATTGCTGAAATTAATTGATGTAAAATAGAATCCCCGTAATACGGATTTAATATCTGTGTTACGGGGAAGTTATTATTTTATTCTTTCATCAAGTATCGGAGAATACTTTTTTCTGAATTCATCAAAGGTATCATTTTCAATTGATTCTCTGATTTTTGCGGCTAATTCGTTGTAAAAATAAAGGTTATGAATTACAGCTAATCGCATTCCGAGCATTTCCTTTGCTTTAAATAAATGTCTTATATAGCCTTTTGAATAGTTACGGCAGGCTTCACAGCCACAGTTAGAATCAATCGAATCGGTATCTCTCTCAAATTTCTGATTCATAAGATTTATTGTTCCGTTCCATGTAAAAATAAATCCATGACGAGCATTTCTTGAAGGCATTACGCAGTCAAAAAAATCAACACCTCTTGCGACACCTTCAATAATATTCGAAGGTGTGCCGACACCCATTAAATAACGTGGTTTATTTTCAGGGGCATGGGGAAGGACTACATCAGGAATATGATACATTTCTTCATGAGATTCTCCTACTGCAAGACCGCCGATTGCGTAACCGGGCAAATCAAGCTTTGCAATTTCCTTCATATGCCATATACGAAGTTCATCTACAATACCGCCCTGATTTATACCGAATAACATTTGATTTTTATTTATGGTATCATCAAGACTGTTAAGTCTGTTCATTTCAGCCTTACATCTGTTAAGCCATCTCAGCGTTCTTTCGCAGGAATTTTTTACATAATTATATGGGGCGGGGTTCTCTACACATTCATCAAATGCCATTGCAATAGTTGAGGCAAGATTTGATTGAATCTGCATACTTTCTTCAGGTCCCATAAAAATTCTTCTTCCGTCAATGTGTGAGTTGAAGCTAACACCTTCTTCGGTAATTTTGCGAAGTTTAGCCAAAGAGAAAACCTGAAAGCCTCCACTGTCAGTCAAAATAGGCTTGTTCCAATTCATGAATTTATGAAGTCCGCCCATTTCTTTTACTATTTTATCTCCGGGACGCAGATGTAAATGATAAGTGTTTGACAGTTCAATCTGACATCCTAAATTTTCTAAATCACGTGTTGAAACCGCACCTTTTATCGCGGCAATTGTTCCTACATTTTGAAATACGGGTGTTTCTACCGTACCGTGTACTGTATGAAAACGACCTCTTCTTGCAAGTCCGTTTGTGTGTAAAATTTCAAACATAATTATCTCCTAAGTATTTGATTTTTAATATTAATAACTGACTAACTTATAAACATAGCATCTCCGAAACTAAAGAATCTATAATTTTCTTTTACTGCTTCATTATATGCATTTAATACGTTTTCTCTTCCTGCCAATGCACTTACAAGCATGATAAGAGTTGATTCGGGAAGATGAAAGTTTGTAATGAGTGCATCAATTACATTAAACTGCTTTCCCGGATATATAAATATATCTGTCCAGCCTGTTTGTTCTTTTAGTGGGAAACCGTTTAAACCGGCTGTTTCGAGAGTTCTTGTTGCTGTTGTGCCTACGGAAATTACTCTGTTTCCTGCTTTTTTTGTTTTATTTACAAGCTCGGCTGTTTCTTGGGGCAAAACATAAAATTCAGAGTGCATTTTATGGTCAAGTATATTATCGGCTTTTACCGGTCTGAATGTACCAAGACCTACATGAAGGGTAACATATCCTATATTAATACCCTTTGCTTTAATTTTTTTCATTAATTCTTTTGTAAAATGTAATCCGGCGGTGGGGGCTGCGGCTGAACCTGAATTTTTTGCATATACTGTTTGGTATCTGTCTTTATCTTCGAGTTTTTTGGTAATATAATGGGGAAGCGGCATTTCACCAAGTTCATCAAGGATGTTTTCAAAAACTCCATCATAGAGAAATTTTACAAGCCTGTTTCCGTCATTTACTACTTCAAGAATTTGTGCTTTTAATTTTCCATCGCCAAAAACAAATACAGTACCCGGCTTTGCTCGTTTTCCGGGTTTTAAGATAACCTCCCATGTATCAAGTGAATGTTTATGCAAAAGTAAAAATTCAATTGCACCGCCTGTATCTTCCTTGTAACCGTATAAACGTGCAGGGATTACCTTTGTATCATTCAGGATGAGGCAGTCGCCCGGATTTAACATATCAATAATGTCATAAAAATGCTTGTGTGAAAATTCACCTGTGCTTTTATCAAGACACATAAGTCTTGATGAGGCTCTTTCATTTAATGGCTCCTGTGCAATTAATTCTTCGGGTAAATCATAGAAAAATTCTTTTTTGTTCATATTCTGTCCTTTCTTAAATAAAACATAAAGCGGTGAACTGAATAATACAGTACCGCTTTATATTATTAATTACCATGGTTGATTAGCATCATTAATAACTGCAAGTATTCCGTCTGCAATACCTTTTGCAAAATTATTTCTGAATTCATCTGTAAGCATTACGGCAAGCTCATCAGGGTTTGATACAAAACCGACTTCGATAAGAGCGGCAGGCATCATGGTTGAACGTGTAACAACATGATCTGCTGTTTTTACTCCTCTGTTTCGGGCTGTAACATTCTTTGATATTGAGTTGAGAATTGATTTTGCTAAACGTGAACTTGAAAGTCCTGTGTTTTGACTGTTGTTCATTTCACTGTAATATACTTCATATCCGGACGCACTTGACGTTGTTGCTGAATTTGCGTGAATACTTATAAATATGACAGAGTTATTAGCATTTGCGTATTCTGCTCGTTCTGTAAGTGTGGGGTATGTATCTCCTTCTCTTGTCATCTTTACAGCTACATTGTTTTCTACAAGTATATCACGCACAGCGTGTGCCATTGCAAGATTTAAATCTTTTTCGTTGTAATATAAACCGTCTATTGAACCGATAGC
>JAZOTP010000068.1:0-17826 GCA_045657705.1 Clostridia bacterium | reverse complement strand
CCTGATAAAAAGTTTTCTAACGCTGCTTTTGCTGTATTAATTGACCCGGCAAGAGTATCATTTTCCTTTGCATAGTTTCCGGCAGCATAACTTGTTTTATCAAGAAACATTTTCATTGCAAGAGCAACCTTTTCCTGATTTGTCATCTGTCGTGTGGTTTTTCCTAAACCTATTTCAAGAGCATAGGCGTTTAATGTTGTGTCGTTCATTGCAACGCCTAAATTATCCATCATAGTTAGGTTGCCCTTTGCTGCACCTGCAATACTTTCCATTGCAAAACCAATGTCAATACCCATTATTGATGCAACATCAGCCGCTCTTTGCATTGCCTGTGCAGATAAATTCAAAGCTTCCTGTGTTTCCATTCCTGTTCCCTTCATAAGAGAACCCATCTTATTTGCAGTAGCTAAATAATCGCTCTGGGATAATCCCATGTTGGCATATGCTTGTTTTGAAACAGCCTCAAGAGTTACCACGCTTTCGCCAATCTGTTTTGTCGTTGCGTCGTACGTCTGCATCGGAGCAGACATTTCACTGATTGATTTTCCTAAATCTCCGAAAACCGCCTCCGCTCCGCCTACATTTTGCTCAAGGTCTCCCATTAGGCTCATCGCCTTAACAGCCATTCCCGAAACAGCAGTTGCTGCCGCACCAACGCCCACAGTAATACCCTTGGCAATTGCTGCCGCTGAGCTTTTCAAGCTGTTAACTCCGTTTTTAAACCCGTCACTATCAATTTTTGTATCAAATATTAAAGAGCCGTCATAAGCCAACGAAAACACTTCCTTTCTGTGTTTATCCGTCGGCTCATAATGGCTCTACCCGGATTTTGTTATATTTTTATCTCAAATTTCTTTTTACACCCTCGCCCCTTGCAAACTGCATATACCCCTTTACACTTTGCAATACTCTCAATATAGAAAATAGGCATTTCATATCCGCAGTAAGGGCATTTTATTCTTTTCTCTTTTTGTTTTATCATCTAAAACAACCCTCCTGCAAAAATCTCTGCCACTTCATCATCCTGCTGTTTTCGGCTTCTGATATCCGGTAATCTGTAAAGCCTCTTCATACGTCTGATATGTGACTTCAATTTTTTGTCTTTAATTTTGGTTAGCTCTGTTCCTCTGTAGTCCATTATTTTAAGAATTTTATGCTCACCCGAAAGTCCTGAAAACAGTTTTAAAAACTCCCACCAATGCATATCACTCTTAGATAAATCAATACCGTATTGAGACAGAAAAGCACAGTGTATTAAATCTGCATCATGAGAAAAACTGACAATTCTGTTTTTTTTCTTTGTTGGCTTTTCTTTCACTTCCGAAAGCTTTTCACCACCTCTGTAAAACTCACATATTTTATCAAGAGTATCTGTAAGCTTTTTAGGTAAATATAAAGTTTCTCCCTCAATAGGTTTCGGAAATATTAATGCAATTATTTTTATGATTTTTTCAATATCCTCAGTATTACTTTCCATAACAGAGCTAACTCTTATCCATGTTTTAACATCATGTCTAATATTAAATTCTTCACCACAAATATTTAATGTCTCTGGCAGCTCATCACAAATTATGTTAATATCATGACTTGCCATAACATTCTATTTTATAATTCGTAAAATCCCGGTACTCTTTAACAATATGGTTATATAAGTCGAGTAAATCATAATACCCAATCTTTTCGCCAAATATATTGTCCAAAGCACTATAACCCAAAATTTTTGTGAGAATTTCGGAAAGAAATTCCATAAAGTTTTTAACTGCTTCATCTGAATAACCGCTGTTGTCAATCTCTGAAAGCTTTTCCTTTGCATCCCTGTTATATCTTGCAACTTCTCTTCCGCAAATCACAGCATCACAGGGATATTCTTTTCCTCCGGCTGTAATTATGATTCTGTTGTCAATTCTTTTAAACTCACTCATAACAATCCTCCAAATAAATTATTAATCTTCAGAAGCTACAAAAGTGCAGCTCTTCCATTCATCTGTTGTTGTAGCAGTACCCTTTACAAATTCACCGTTTGCCTTAAAGCTTCCGCTGAGTGTCAAAGCATCATCGCCACCCTCGCTGTCAGGTATTACAGAATATGTTCTCAAAACAGCCGCAAAGCCTCCTGCATTTTCTGTTGTCTCCTGTGCGAGATTTACAATTAATATTTCTACATGAGCAGCACTTCCCGTTAATTCATCATCATGTATTTGCTGAATTGCAGTAGAGATTTCACTATCTGCATCAACATCCATGTTATATGATATTTCGGGAGAATATCCGGTAACATCACTTCTCTCAGTATCTTCATCAACGTATTTTCTACTGTATTCAACAGGATTCATCGACTTTTCCAGTTCCGTAAATCCTGTCATTCTTTTGTAAGTAATTTCTTCTCCGCTGCCTTTAATTCCCATAAAGGCGAGTTTTTCCGATCTCTTTTGAATTTTCATACTTTAATCTTCCTTTCTTCTTTTACACATATGGCTTATGATATACCAACTGGAACTGTATTGCAAATCTTGCTCTGCTTCCGTTATTTGATAACAAATAGCTTGTGGTAACAACATTAACCCCCTGACTTGTCATTCCGTTTTCAAGCTCAGGATATATCTTTTTTGCATTGTTCTTTTCTACCCAATCAGTCAGCTCTTCAAAAAATTGTGAAACCTTTTCATTTGATACAATTTCCTTATCATATGTCTGCCTCGATTGGATATGAAATAATTTTTGTCTCATCTGTCCACCGTCAGCATATTTCTTGATGGTAAGATTTCCCGGAACTTCCTCAATTGAATAGGAAACAGGCTCTTCACCAAGATAATTCACATTAATCTTTTTACCGTCCAACAAAGGACACTTCTCAAAATAGTCCTTAATAGCTTTAATTATCACACTTTTCACCTTCTTCCAATAAATCATGTTTTTGCTGCCTTTTGTGCAGCTGTTAATATATCATCTTTATGATCCGCTTTCATTCGGTCAAAATAATGAGGTCCTCTCAAACCCTCACCGCCGGGATTTTTAAAATTCTGTCGTCTTGCATACGGAGTGTCAACAATAACCTCACCGCTTCCGACTCTTGTTGCTCTCTGAACAGAACCTGCAAGCTCTCCTGTATCTAATGGAATATACGGCTGAATTCTTCTTACTACTTCTGAATCCACAACCTGCTGAACTCTTCCGTTTTCCAAAAGTCCTCTGTCATCCAGCAATTCTGTAATGCTTTTACAGTTAAATTTTAAACCACTCATTTTGCCTCAATCCTCCAGTGCGGTCTTGTGCCGACTCTTCTGTCACAAACTAATGTAACGTTAAGACACTTTTCTTTTTCAGGTGTCAAAGACTCTGCCGCTCCGATAAAAACATAATCATTGATATAAACATCAACGGCACTCAGATTATTAAATATTCTTATCTTTGCGGTATCTGCTTTTTTTCTTCCTGCATTATCATCACTGACCTCAGATATTCGGTAAATGGTAGCATTTCTGTATACACGTTTTTCCCAAATTTCACTGTCTTCATCATAATGATAAAAGGTAACTGTATTATGATTCATGAAAATCACCTCTAAAGTCCTGAATATAAAAGCCCCATTGAACCGAGATATATTTCAGCAATTCTCTTGATTTCTTTTTCTCTGCCGAAGTCTGATTCATCATATGTAACAGAATAGCCATCATTGTTTTCAGATTTTATTCCTATCCTCGTATCATATTGATATATAACCTCGCTGACCTCACAAACACATTGTTTAACCGTATCTAAATCAGCAACATCATTTATTCGGGAAAAAGTAATTGCATCAAGTACACAAAAAGCCTTAAAGCAGTATTGAGGAAACTGTTCTGCAGGGATTTTATTCATCCCTGCATCTATGAAATTTTCGTGATAATACTGAATATAAATACTGTTATCCACCATAAATCCCTCAATTCTACTTCTTGAAGTACGCCAAAACAACCTTTGAGGAATTTGACAGTGCAACTGTATAAAATTTATCAACAGAAATATCTGTACTTCTTTTTAAAGAATGTCTTTCGGTTTCAACATTAGTGTCACGCTTTAAGTAAATTGTAAGTGCAGGTGTTTCATCCTCCGTATCATTCTCTCCCTCAAGCTTAACTATCGGGTTCATATATGCCCTACCTGCAGCTATTGCCGACATTGTCATAACATAATATGTACTTTCTTCAAACTCCGGAGCGGTTTCTCCAGTTACCTTAGAATAACCATCATTTTCATTATGTGTATAATATGATGAATAATTTTCTAACCAATCTTCAGGTTCTGAAGAAAGCAATCTATAACTTGCATCCATTGACGGATTAAGTTTTACTCTCTTTGTCGGAACAATCCTTGTGTTAGCAATCATACCGATTTCACCTGTCATAATAACATGACCCGGATACTTCTCTACGGAAATAAAATCGTTGTCCTTTCTTAGCTTTGATACCTGCTTTGGATGTACAAACATCACTTTCGGTGTGTTAATCTCTTCTTCAAAAACATCAATAGCGTCAACAATTCCACTGTAGCCTATGTTACTTGCAGTTCCGTTATATTTTAACTGTGCATCATACAACGCACCTAACGCATCTGCATCAACCTTTGCAGCAATAGCAAGTGCAAGTTGATTATTTGTTTCTGCTACAGGATTTCCATACCCCGACAATACAGCTTCATCAGTAAGCTCTACAGCTTTCATTGCCTTTTTAATCTTTGCTTTTTTTACTGTAGTTGTAAGCTTTGTAATTGCCGATTCTTCACCCTCTGCCACGTCCATAGCATCGCCAATGTATTCATATGATGGTACAGATATTTCATCACCCGGCTGTCCGGCTAATGTATCGTCTATTTTTGCAAAAGGCGATACAACTATTTTTTCCTTTACCTTTCCCGAAATCATATTTGCCATAACTTCAGGTACAATCATGTTTGCAATTTTAGTTGTATTCATTTATATTTCCTCCTCTTACTCAGCTTCTGCTGAAAACTTTTTATAATCCTCCGGATTTTCACGAAAAAATTTAACCCTGTCATTATACCCCATTTTATTAAATTCCTCCTGTGTCATTTCCGAAAAACCCCCACCTGAACCGCTTCCCAAAATCTTTGGCTTTGGGTCATCATTAACAAAAGCAGACGGCTGATTCTTCTGTAATTCCTTAATGAAGTTATCTGCACCTTCTAAACTTCCGTCATCCAAAAGCTTCATATTGGCAGCCTTTAATTTACTTGCTGCAGCTTCCCTTGCAAGTTCCGAAGAAAACTTAAATCCGGAGATAAACCTATCAATCGCATTTGTGTACTTTGTTTCATGCAAAGCACCTTCTAACTGTTCCTTTTCAGTCTTTCTGTTTTTCTTTTCCGTTTCAAGCTCTCCCTTTAAGGTATCCCTTTCGTCAGTGACAACGGATATTTCATCATTATGTAACTTAATAATTTTATCCGCTGTTTCTTCATCAATTCCAAGTTTTAAAAGCTCTTCCTTTTTCATGAATATCATTCCTTTCATAATTTGATAATTTGATTTTAACATATTATATATGAACTGTCCTGTAAAGCTCTTTACAAACATAAATTCAAATATTATACAATAATATCGTTTTACCTTGTGTTATTTATGCGTTATCGTGCGTTAGAGCGTGTTATAATCTTTTTATCATTTACTTTTACATTTAGAAATAAAAACCTCTTAAAATGCAAATTTGAGCACAACAAAAGAACACTCCGTTTTTATTTTATCAGAGTGTTCTTTTTCTTCCATAAATCATATCAGGAGGAATGACTTATATGACTTGTCCAGTAATATGGAACTGTATACATTATATCACATATTTGTATATATGTCCTGTAAAACTCTTTACAATTAATATTTATATACATTCTATTTCCTGAACTTCTGTAATAACATCGTTTAAAGATTTTCCGTCAAGAACCCTTGCCTCCATAACTTCATCAGCATTCGTGCATATTTCTTCAACATCCGAATAAGCAATAATAAATTTTTCTGATGATTCCGGCATGATTATTCCGTATATTCCTTTATATAGAAATGTAATATCTAAATAAGTATTATCAATTAATTCTCTTAATTCTTCTTTTTTCATAATATGTCACTATTCTCCTTTCTGTGTTTTTCTGATATGTTGTCTGTATTTTTCACAGGCTGTTTTTTTCCATCAATCCATGTATATTGATGCTCATGCTCTCCATTCTTACCGTAAGGGTGTTTTTTTGGATTTTTATGATTGCTGCTATGTATCTGATACTTCATATTTGCATCTTTGTCATAATACGTTCTGTTAATATGTGTTCCCCCACCTTTTTCTTCAAGGGTCTCAACAATGGCATTCGGTTTATATCGGGAAGGAATTGAAAAATGCTTCCTGTTCTTCCAGTCATCAGTAACAATAACGGTTCCGTCTTCATTATATCTTATCTTACTGTATTTTGTCAATTCTTTGTTTGCAGAAACAGCCTTTTGCGAAACCGACCTGACCCAATTTTTCATACCATTTTCTGTTTTATGGGAAAATACCTGTTCTCTGAATCTGTCTCTCTTAAGCCCTGTTTGTTTACAGTAATCGGCAAGTGCTGCCTCTTTCTTTTTTAGTGTGGCAGATTTTTTATTGAATTGGGATTTTAAATCCAAATTATCTTTATCATTTTTCAAAGCTTCATCTAAACATAATAACTCTCTTTTTGTCTTTTTTATACTTCTCTCCGCAGCTCTTTGTTTATCTCTGGCTTTGTCAATCGGAATCTTCTCATTATTATATGTAACCTTTTTGTCAGCCATTTTCTGAAGCTCTTCATCAGTATAATTCCTTGTTGATATTCCGACAAAGAACACCCACCAATTATGACGGCAGTTTGCACCCATAAATCCGTCAACCTCACCGTATCCAATATCTGATAAACTTAAATATCCTTTTTGCCCTGAACGTGATGCTAACTTACCTTGCCACTTTGAATGGCTTTCTCTCGCTCCCACATGAGCTGAAATCTCCATTATATCACACTCGAATCGGTCAGCCTGCATTATTGCTATCTGTCCTGTCGTCTGATTAACACCTGTCAAAACAGCTGTACGAACAGCATTATCAAGTGACCTTTTTGCACCGCTGTCATAATATATAACCGAAACGCCCTCTGCTCCTATGCTTTTTATAGCATTTGCAATGGCAGTCTGATATGAAAAAACACCTGATGCAATTTGATTATGAGCTAAGTCACAGGCACGAATAAAAGTCTGTTGTGATATACTTGCTGTTGTTTTAGTAAGATTTTTTACCTCGTTAAATGTTTTTAATGATGCTGCAGAGTATATTTTTCTCATTTTAGGTGTTAATTTTTTAAATTCAGAGGGATTATACCCTGCAGCTTCAAGCTCTTCATCCGGATAATTAAAAACTTCAACTTCAGCATCGGAAAAAATTTTTTGTATTTCCTTTTCGCTTTTCTCAAGACTTTTTGATATTTCTTTTACAATGTCATCATATAAAAGTCCTGCTGACTGTGCTTTTTCAATTTCATACTTTGCAGATTCTGTTATCTCAAGGTTCGTTTTCTGAAGACTTTTGACAACTAACTTTAAAATGCTTTCCTCTAATTCTTTCTGAGCCGTCAATACATTTAACGACTTGTCTATATAATCGGGAGTATACATGATAATTATTCCTCTAAAAACTCTTCGTCCTGCTCAGCCACCATTTTCTTTGCAGTTTCCTCGTCTTCACCGAAATACCATGCACGAAATTCCCACGGCTTCATTATTCCGTCAATTACCAAAGCTCTTTTTTCTTCAAATTCTCTGTTTCTGTCCGCTAATATAGAATCGTTCCATTCAAATGAAGCGTTATACTCACCAGCAGGAATATCACCTTTCAAATCACACCATACATCAATTGCATAAATTAAAGCAGTCAGAGCATCCTCCAAAGAACTCTGAATATCAGATACAGCCGCATAGCTTCTTTGCTTGGACGTTCTGATTTCTTCGGCTGTTTTATCTACATTTTGAGTATTTGACAGTGTTCCGTATGCCAAAGAACATTCAAATTCAATTTTTCTCAGTATTTCGTCCTCTCCCTTGTGCAATGCATCATATCTGATTTCTGGGGCAAAATCATGATACAGATCAGTATTATCACCTGCTAACAGTCTGTATAATCGCTTTGACCCTTCCGGCAATTCTGTTTCTCCTGTTTTAGGATTTCGTTTTAGTGCATCCTGATGTAAAAATATTGCTCTCTCGGCACTCTCGTATTCCCATTGTGTACTGTTATACATAGCATCGGCATCTTCAATCAAATCACAAGCCTTTGAATATACCGACACACCCAAAGGAGAATCAATATCCACAGAATTCGCAAAAGGCATTTTAAAATAACAAAAAAGTGGTCTTTTTAAATTAACTATTGTAACCTCATCAACAAAATCACGCCATAAATCAATTTTATTTTTTGAAACTGCTCTACCTATATCTGTCTCTGTATTTGATTCAAAAAATAAATTGCGTATATGCTCCTTTCCATTGCTGTATTTATGTATTTCAAGCTTTGTATAGTGTTTTTTTCCCTGTGTGATTC
This sequence comes from Clostridia bacterium, assembly GCA_045657705.1. Taxonomy (GTDB): domain Bacteria; phylum Bacillota; class Clostridia; order UBA1381; family UBA1381; genus RGIG1988. The sequence goes on along the minus strand of JAZOTP010000068.1, from coordinate 9,238 downwards.
TTGAGCGGAAAATTGCTCCGTTAATTTCATCATTTGTATCAAAGGATAACGGATAAAATTCATTTGCATTAACACAGTCAATTATAATTTTATTTCCCGAAAGATACGGTTTAAAAACCACACCACCGAATGCAGCGGCATACTCCACTTCTCGTCTGAGTTTAACAAGAAATTTCTGATAAATTTCATTTATGTATTCTGCTCTAAGACTTCCCGAAATCTTTGATTTCATTTCTAAGGTTACAAGTCTTGCGAATTCACCGGCAATTGCAGAAGCTCTGTTTACCTTCTTTTCATTCTTCTTCATGCTTATAGGCTGAATTCGGTATAGCTGTATCCATCTTGCAAGTGCCATAAGCTGCATATCTGATACTGCAATTTTTTCTCCTGTTAGTCTTTCAATCACATCCTTGGCATATCTCATACATTTCTCTCCTAAAATAATCTCTTAAATACTGTATTAACAAAATATCTTATGTCATCCATCGCATGATCGTTAACCTTTATTACGGCATCACTGTTTGCTTTTTTATCCCATGCATACTGACCAAATTCCCTTATAGAATCTTTACAGCAACGGTTGATCATTATTTTTTTCTGATTTAAATTTGTAGCTACTACTCTAATACCGTCGAGAACATCATTTTTTGCTTTTCTCACACTGAATTTTCCGTGATTTCTGATTGTTGTTATAAAAGAAGCTGCAGACGGGTCAACAATTACACATTGTATTATGCGATTACCGCACAGCTTTTCTAATTCTTTATAATATTCCTCATCGGTGAGTTGTTTTAATTTCTTTTTGCTGTCATAATAATACTCCGAAACTCTTACTGCTCTGTTGTTTGGTCTGTCAATATGCCATAATCCCATAGAACACGGGTTTACAGTACCGTAGTCTATCGAAACGTAATATTCTCCCTCGCCGGGATCTTCATAATCTATAACATTATTTTCCTCGGTGAACATGGCGTATATTACACCCTCTGCCATTGCCCACTTGCCCTCAATGAATCTTTCAAAGTAGACAGTACCCTTGTATTCCTTCTCCAATGATGATATAAATTCTTTACTAAGATATTTATTATCATAAATTCTGTAATTCTGTGTATATATATCTGTATCGGAGTCAATAAAATTTTTAAACCAATGCTGCGGAGCATCAGGGTTGCAAGTTCCGTCAAAGCATGAGTTTGGTTTATCAAGTCTTGATTTTAGCATAGAAAAAACCTCTTCATTCCATGTTGTTACCTCGTCGCCATAACAGTATTCAATTCCTGCACCCTGAATTTTTGTTACACTTGAAACCTTATCAGCTCCCAGAATATATACCTTTTTGCCAAACATTTTAACTGTACCGTCTGAAGATATTTTGCCTATAAGGTAATCACTCCATATTGCTCTCATAGGTTCTAAAATATTTCTGGTAACCGTTCCCTGAGTATTGCCAAGAATAACAATCAGTCCCTGTCCTTCACATTCACATATTCTTCTTGCAATCTGAAAATAATCAAAATAGGTTTTTCCCGATCGGGTAGCACCTACCTTGATATTCCATCTGCAATTTGCATTTCTTCTGAATTCCTGTTGTTTTTGTGAAAAAGAGAATGCCTTTGTTTCCTTTTCTCCAAGTGCGAATTTGTCAATTTCATCAACTAATATTTTAGAAATTTTTTGTATTTGCTTATCGGTCGGTTTACCATGATTAAAACGTTTTTTAACATACCGGGATATATCTTTTTTTTCATAAAGCTTAAATGTCATATCTTTATAGAATTTTGCAAATTCACTTAGCAAACTCATTCTTTTCATCCTTTTTTATTTCATTCGTCCGGATTTCCCTCTTCCTGTTCTTCTTCCGGAAGGTTATAATAATCCTCGCCGTAATTTCCTGTCCTGTCTCTCTCCATTGCCAAAACAGCAGCCTCACTGTCATTTCTGTAAAACATATAAAACACCTATTCCTTTACGTCTATATTTTCGGCAAATTTTGTTGCAAACTCCATAAGCCTCCTTGCCAGTTCAGGGTCTTTATCTCCGATTTCCGAAAAAATCTGCTCCTTGAATTCTTTAACTGCTAATGTAACCTTATCATTAAGCTCAGAGTATATTTTATCCTTGTATCCCTTTGCTCTTGATAGCTTTACAACTGCATCAACAGCCCTAGACAAATCCATTTCATCCCATTCCTCCTGAGCTGCAGCAATCTTTTGTGTTAATCCTGAAGCCACTATCTGGAGAACGCCCTCTGTGTAATCCATATTGGGATTTTTAGAAATCGCCTCACAGATTTCCTTTGTCTGAGCCTGTGCCTCCAATAATCTCTGATTTACATTATTTCTTCTTACAGCATATCTCCAGACTGCATTTTTGGATATATCAAATCCTTTTTCCTTTAAATACTCGGATATTTCAATATACGAATATCTGACATCTGCAAGCATTCCGTCAACAATTAATCTTTCTTCTCTCGGCAACTCGTCAATTTTGGAGCGGATTCTTGTTCGGGTTCTTTCCTTTCCCACAAAAATCCCTCCTTACAATTCAATTCCCGGATCCTCTAATAAACTATTTCCTACAAGCTTTCCCTTAGCGTGCAGACGTAATTCTATTTCATCATCCTCTGCCTCACATGGTTTTACTCTTTCATGAGTTGAAAGCAATCTTGTTTCAATATAACCCATATCATCAAAATAATCCAACGCACTTAAAACATCCTCTTTTTTTAAATCAAAAGCCTTCAGATTTAAGTATAAGTCCCTTACTTTGAAATATCCTCTTTTAAAAAATATAAGAATTGTACGCATTACAATCCCATTATTTTGACAAAACTCCTTTGCCTCATCCTTTTTAATTTCATCTGCAATATTCATTTCGATATATCTCTCCTTTTTACTTTTTTTATTATTTTGTTACAACTTTTATTAACATTTTTTGTATATCATCAAGCCTGTGAAGAATTTCACCCTGTGCAATATTATAATCATCTTTTCGCACATACTCCTCAGCAACCTTTGTTTTAAAATCAGATATATCCTGCTTTGTTGTATCTGTTTTTTTAAATTCCCTCTTAAATATCCATGCTACTATCCCCATAACTATAGTTATAATAATCTGCAGAACAGCAAGAGCCACATTAACCATTATTTTTTTCACCCCCGGAAAATAAAATAACCCCAACCTAACTGTCGGGATTATCTTATCATATTAAATATACTCTTGTCCTGTAAACAGCTTTACAAATAATGATATGTTATTCATCGAATAAACTGACTTGATTCCTATTTGGTTCTGCTCTTTTTTCTCTTATTTTTTGTCCGCCACCTATAATCTGTCTTATTCCCATAACAGACATCTTGTATTTTTTAGCTAATTTTTTCTCATTGTAACCGTTAAATTCTTTCTTGATTTTTCTGTCACGGGATTTTTTTAATAATCGCTCCGGTAATGGAAAATATATAAATTCACCGCCCAACCTTTTTGAAATTTCCAAAATTTCACCCTCATCCAGTACCTTTAAAAATTCCTTATAATTTTCAACATTATTAATTCCGGCCTCAATTACCGTCTCATACTTTGCAAGATACAAATTTTCTCCCTGCAGAACTTCTATAAGCTTCACCGTCTTTTCCATTCCGCAAACTTCATAAATCTCACTCATTGCATCCGGTAAATCACAAGCCTCAATTTCATGCAGCTCAATCAATTTTAATCAACTCCTTGATTTATATTTTTTTCAGTCCCGTAATCAGTGCTGATGCACTTTTTTTACTAAGTAATGAAATCTCTGTTGTCCCGGCATATTTTAATAAATATCCATCAGCTCTTTTTGGATTATCCGAAAACTTCTCAGACAATAATTTAACAATATAATTTTTTTGTTTTTCTGTTATTCCGTCAGCTGAATTTATTTTACCGGAAATTATATCAATTAAATTTTCAGCTTGTCTGTCATTAAGCTCTGAAATATGCTCCTTATCAAATTCTCTCAATACCAACTCATGAAGCATAGAAGAGTCTAATCCGTAATTTTTAGCTGTAGCCCATATCTTTTTCATTAAAACAGATTTCATTGTCCCTTAATCTCCTTTACTTCCGATGTCATCAGAATTCCTGCAGCATTTTCTATCAATGCTTTTGTATCCTTTGGTATCATGGCATATCTTTTTATATTCTCAAGCTTTGCCTTATAGCTTTTTTGAAAATTTGATGCCGTTACAGTATCTGTTGCACCTTCCTCATCCAACGCCCAACACCTGAGCTGTTCACTGCTTCCGACAACAACTCTGACTTCTTCCGGTAATTTTAAAAATTCTGCTTCTGCATTATATGTACTGTTTTTCAATGCTTTTTTCACCAGTCCCCAAGCCTCAATAGCTGTCAGTTCATCGGGATTGTTCAATAAATATATCTGTTCTGTAAGCTCAGCAATAACCGGCGGATATTTACATGTTGCAATTAAAGCCTTAACCGCAATGCTTACGGTCTGATAATCATAATCCGCAAGCATTACCTGCCAAACCCTTGCCGCAGCATTTAATTCTTCCTGTCCTTGCCCCATGTAAAAACGGGGATATGCAGCTCTTATCACCGACATTATTTTTATGGTTTCTTTTAAATCCATTCCTCAAATCCGCCCTTCCAACATATCTATAAATGGGTTTGTATTGTTATTACACTGCTTTACAGGATATAATCCCTGCCAACTGTTTAAAATTGACTGATTTACAATTGCTATTCTTTCTTCATTTGTGACAGCTAATTTTTCAACTTTTGCAATCGCAAGTTTTAAAGCATACAGTGTCAATGGCTTTTTTATTGTTTTTCTCATTTTTACATATTCTGTCAATACATTCCTAAATTCTTCATTTTCCACGCTTTCACTAAGAAACTTTGTTAATTCCTTATCCATTTCTCAATCACCTTATCCCTCTGCAATTTTTTTAAATGCCTTTTCAGCTTGTTTTCTCATAAAATCATTTAACTCCTGTTTTTGCTTCTTTTTCTCATCAGACTTGTTTTTATTTTCATTATAAATTGCTTTTACCCTGTCACGGTAATTATTATCCTGTGGAATTGATACAACCTTATCAGGAATATCGCAAAGCTCCGGTACAACAAGCTCTCTTTGTACATATGGTATCGAAAGCTTGTCTATATCATCCTTTACTCTCTTTAACTGGCGTCTTTGTGTTTTAATATGTTCAATCAATCTGTCATCTTCATGTTCAGCTAACGGACTTAACTTCTGTAATTTATATGCAGTGCAAATTTTCTCTCCTTCCAATGTCTGACAACAAACATATTCGTCATCATATTTAGTATATCTGACAATAATTTTTTCACCAACATACCGGGAAAGCTCTTCATTAAAATATTCCATTCCATTCACATCAATACCGTAATTTTTAACAAGTCTGATAACTTTCGCGCCAAGCATTGAAATAGCATACTCAATTGGCGGAGCGGCTTTTGTGTACCTTTCAGCACTTATAAATACGTCATAAGGAGTAGGCTTTTCCTCCTTCTGTTTTTTTAATCCCTCATGGATTTTGTGATGATAATCTTCCTCAAGCCACACTTCAAACATTGATGCAAATGCCTCCATATCCGGCAGTTCATCTCTTGCAAGCATTCCTTCAATATCCTTTTTCACCTTTGCATCGGTCTTAGATCCTGTAAGCGTTCCTGTATATGAAGGAAACTTTTTTGAAAATCTTGAACAAACAGTCCCGAAGTATCTCTCTATCTGTGCCTTTGTCCACGGTTGATACGGTAAAGCCCTTTTTTCATATTCAATACCTATTGATTTGTAAAAACCTTTAGTGTTGTTTGACAGGTCAAAACGTTCTTTTCTTGAACGTCCGGTCAATGTTTTTGCTGTAAAATCCTTACCGTTATCCAGTAACAGAACTCTTGGAACGCCCGAAAACGGACTGTCCTTTTTCTTATATATCATGTGCAGTACCACCTGCTCAATAACTTCTGAATTAGGCTGTGCACAGATTCCCCAACCAACCAAAGCTCTTGATCTTGTATCCATAAATCCCACAAGGTAAGGACGAATTGCAGTTACAGTTCCGTTAGGTCTTGCATATTTTATCCAGCAATCAAATGTGTGTGCATCCGCTTGTACAAATTCCATGACGTGCAATTCTTTATTATCTCTGATTCCTTTATGCATTGCATTATGCTTGAACTCTGCCGCACCGCCTTTCAGATAGCTTCTGACATCCGCATTTTCGCCCTCTAATGCCTTTATGTAGCGTCTTACCGTATTATATGCAGGAATGTAGTCAGAGCCTCTTTGCTTTAGAATATCGACCAAATTATCATATAACATTTGAACAGACTGCAGGTTTTCATGATGTGATCTGTCAGCCCACAGATTTTCTATATCAGCTAAAATCTCATTTGTCATACTGACAGCCTTTCCGGCTTTTGGTTGAGGACATAAAGCCAACACCATAAAATAATCATGATTTTTTCCGTCCTCACTTTCGCAAATTTCAGCCCACATACAAGCCTCTTTATATCTTTGCAAGAGTCTGTAAAACTGTTTATCGCTTTTTCCGAAATTATCCCTGCAGAATTCTTTCATAAACTCTGTTGCTCTGCCCTTGTGATACGGTGTTTCATGGATGTACTGTTTTATTACATTCAGCGTATTGGTTGCCTGCATGAAGACCTCTGAATATTTGTCCATGTATTGCCCGATGTCATACCCCACATACCACGGCGGTTCACCCTCGGCAATCATCCTCTCTTTACGTTGTCTCAAAATTCCGGAACGTATTTTTCTTTTATACCTATCCTGAGCCTCCCTGCTCAAACTTGATACCTCAATATATACCAAATCATGACCGCCTTGCGGATTAGGTTCTCTCTTTGCAATATATTGGTTGTTTGAAAATCTTATTTTACAAGCATTATATGTTATTTTTTCCAATTCCGCAGCTTCTTTAATAGAAACCCAGTTCATTTAAGAAATCCTCCTTTTATCTCTGAAATATCAACAGGAATTTTTAATACTTCACCTGCTTTAATATTACAATCTGTTTTGTTGTTAACTTCCAGAATTAATTCTCTTAATTTAAGTAAGTCCTCATCAGCATCTGAATATTCAGCACATATTTCATCAATGCTGTCACCCGGCTGTACTATGTAATGGTAATAATATGAAATATTATATTCATCCGACACTTTCTTGTGTCTTCCGATACTTATTCCCATACCACATATTAGCCACCATATTACAATAATAACAGTTATAAAAACAGCTTTATGACCCCTTATAACCCTCACCACAGCCATTACATACCAAAATATTATAGCAATAATAAATTCAATAAACAGTGGCATTTTTATTCTCCTTTCTCGCTTAAAATAATTGTGTCTGTTCTTCCTATATAGCCATCATAGCGGATGCTCTTTTAACCGTCTCTAAGTCAACCCCATTGTTATCCTCGACAATTCTCATCACATTTTCATATGTCCTGTTTAACAATCTGAAGCAGCCGTTTTTCTCATTGGTTGCACGTCTTATAAGCTCTGCCTGTGCATCTTCGCTCCATTCATGTGAATCTTCTAAATATTCCAAAACCTCATCCTCACTCAATCCACTAAGCTCATATGCAAAATCAATTCTGTTTGCCATTCTTGGAATCAACTGTCTTATTAACTTACCCAAAGAAGGCTCTCCGGCAAGTACTAACCCAACATCAGACTGGTCATATATATTTCTCAGTATCTCTGCTTTTTTCTGAGTATATCGGGTAATAAGCTTGTCTGCTTCATCTATAATCAGCAAATATCCGTCATTTACATTTAAGAAATCTTTTATATTATCAAGCCTGTCATCAATACTTCCTGTCAGATGTGGTAATGATAAAGCTCTTTCAATAGATTTTATTAAATCCCTTGCATTCATTGATTCATTACATTCAACATATGCAACCCTTTTTCCTTTTGAATAATGCTTTAATGTGCAAGTTTTTCCAAACCCGGACTTTCCTACAACAATACCCAAACCCATATAATCCTGACAGCTTTGACATACCGCCATTATTCCAACACAATCATTTGTCTTATATATAACCGGTCTTTTGTCATTTTGTGTTTTGTGCAGTTCATCAGCTCCTAATATTACATCACAAAGCTTGCTTTCAATTTCGTCTATAGTTTTCTGCGATATTTTCTCCGGGGTGTTGATATATTGCGAAAAACTGCTTCTGTTAACATTTATACTATCCGCAACCGCCTTTTTCGCCAAATTCTTTTCTCTTAAATATTCCTCTGCTCTTTTTCTCAATTCTTCGTTATACATATTTCTTACTCCTATCTGATTAATTCATCTGCCGATATCTCCAAAACATCACTTATTCTTCTCAGTAACGGAATACTCGGCATTCTTGTTCCGTTAATTATATAATTAATATAATTCTCCGTTACACCACATTCTTCTGCTAATTTTTTCTGTGTCATCCCTTTTTTCTCTAAAGCACCAATTATTAAATCTTTATTCATACTATTCACCGCCTTTCTCTGCATCACTCAATTTATTACCACAATACTGACAATACAAAGCATCTTTTCTGACATCTTTATAGCATTTTTTGCAATATCTCCTTCGGTAGAAATTAACGTTTTTATCAGGAAGTGTAATTTCAAAATTTTCGCATATTGTGGGCAAACAATCATCACAAATTGAGCATATCTTTTTAGGCGACGATACAGATGTGTGACCATAAGATATGTATAATTTATTCATTTCTCTTTTGGGGTTTTCGTTGCAACATAACGCACATACTTCCATATAATGTAAATAGCTCATTCCACACCGCCTTTATGTCTGTTAATCTCACATTATTCCCTCCTTAATTGTACAATACCGCAAGGGTATCATTAATGCTGTTTGCTTCTTCAATGTTAAAATCCATGATGTAGTCACCTTCTTCACTCAATTCAAACTTTGATATATCTTCAAGAGATAACAATGCTCGAAACTCAACCCTTGCTCCGGCAGGAAGTCTCGAAAGTTGTTCCATTAACTCATATACTTTCATACTCTCACTCCTTAAAATCGTTCTTTTGTTTCTTTAATAACAGCAAAATTCATTATTGCTGTAGCAATATATCCTGCCATTAAATTTTACTCATATTTCCATAGATAATCAGCCATACTATACCTGAGGTGATATTCATGGATGATAAAAATAAAAATGATTCACAAAAGTCA
>JAZOTP010000067.1:0-8209 GCA_045657705.1 Clostridia bacterium | reverse complement strand
GTCATTATTATTTTTTAGAATTCTTGTGTAAAAATTGTATAGATTATATATATTTTTGTTTAATTTTCTTTAATATAATTGCAAAACATTACTTTATGTTATATAATATATAATAACATTCACAAAAGATAAGAGGTTTTTATAAAATGAGTCTTGCAAAAATTAATTCTGCCGGTTTAAATGGCATTGACGGATATATTGTTGATGTGCAGACCGATATTGCAAACGGTATGCCGGCATTTGAAATTGTCGGCTTGCCCGACGCCGCAGTAAAGGAATCAAAAGAAAGAATAAAAGCGGCAATCAGAAATATCGGTTCTGCATTTCCGAGCAAAAGAATTATTATAAATCTTGCCCCCGCCTCAACAAAAAAGGAGGGTTCGGTTTATGATTTACCAATGGCGGTTTCAATTCTTTCGGCAACTGATCAGATAGTAATTGACAACCCAACAGAATATGCATTTATGGGCGAGCTTTCTCTCGACGGAACACTAAAGCCTATTAACGGTGTTCTTCCTATGGTTATATCACTTTATAAAAATGGTGTGAAAAAAATATTTGTTCCAAAAGACAATGCTTCAGAAGCCGCCGTTATCGAACAATGCGAAATATATCCCGTTGAAAGCCTTTTGGATATTGTAAATCACTTTATAGGAGCAAAGCAGATAAATGCTCACACTGTTAACCTTACCGAAATACTTAATGCTGCAAACGATTATGTACTTGACTTCTGTGATGTAAAAGGTCAGGAAACGGTTAAGCGTGCAATTGAGGTTGCGGCGGCAGGCAATCACAATGTACTTTTAATAGGCTCACCCGGAACAGGTAAAACCATGCTTGCACAGCGAATCAGCTCCATTCTTCCCGATCTTTCCTTTGATGAAGCTTTAGAGGTCACAAAAATACATTCAATTGCAGGAGCGCTTCCGTCAGGAATGCCGCTTATAACAAACCGTCCGTTCAGAAATCCGCATCATACCATTTCTACTGCAGGACTTTCGGGAGGCGGAACAGTTCCAAAACCGGGAGAGCTTTCTCTTTCTCACAACGGTGTTTTATTTCTTGACGAACTTCCCGAATTCAGACGTGATGTTCTTGAAGTTATGCGACAGCCGCTGGAGGACGGAATTGTTACTATTTCAAGAGTCAATGCAACACTTTCCTACCCCTGTAATCTTATGCTTGTTGCATCAATGAACCCTTGCAAATGCGGTTATTTTGGCGATGCCACAAGAAATTGTACCTGCAGTGAGGGAGATATAAACAGATATAGAAGCAGGATATCGGGACCATTGCTTGACAGAATTGACATTCAGGTACAGGTTGAAAATGTTAACTACGAAGATTTAAGCTCAACAAAAAGCGGAGAAAAGAGCAGTACAATTAAGCAAAGGGTTAACGAAGCAAGAAAAATTCAGCTTGAAAGATACAAGGATTATCACATCTATTCAAATTCTCAGCTTGATGCAGGGTTAATTCAGAAATTCTGCCGTCTGGGTGATGCAGAAAATAAAATTTTAAAAGCCGCCTTCGACAATCTCGGTTTAAGTGCAAGAGCACATTCAAGAATTTTAAAGGTTGCAAGAACCATTGCCGACCTTGATAAAAGCGAAAATATAACAAGCAAACACCTTGCCGAAGCAATTCAGTACAGAAATCTTGACAGAAAATTCTTTAAATAATAAATTTCTGAATTTATTTTAATATTTATCTATGACAAATTCTATAAGCTTGATAAATCAAGAGAACGCTCCGATGGCGGAACAGGTTTTGGGCTTTCAATTGCAAAAAACATTCTCATTCTCCGCAATGCCAGATTTGGCAAAAAAATTAAATATTGCACGTACAAGCGTTTTGGCATGGGAAAACCAAACATCTGTACCTGCCATGAAACATATTATTGCAATGTCAAAATTATTTCGAATATCCACAGATTATTTGCTTGAAGTTGATAATAAGCGTACTTTGTCATTAGACGGATTAACAGATGAAGAAATAACAATTATTTGCGGATTACTTGATTACTTTGACAGAAAATAATTTTAACAAAATTTCGGGCGGCATATTGCCGCCCCTACGGTGAAATTTGTTGTTATAGGCAATTGTGCGATCTGTGGATAAAATATCGTAGGGGCGGATATTATCCGCCCGATTTTTTTTAATATATTATTCTATATCCCATATTTTAAATTAATCAAAATTATGAATAACCGCACAGTTATTCTGTCATAATAAGTATATACCTAATAAAATCCACAAAAGGGATGTTGCTAACGCAACACCCCTTTGGATATTAATACTTGCCTCTTGCAGTATAGTGAGTATGAAGTAATTCATGAGCCTTATGTGAGCATGGCTTTTCAAAGTATTCTTTGTAAAGCATCTGCACATATGGATTCTCATGTGACTTTCTTAATGTTGAAGCTTCATCCTCTGAATACAATGCCTTAGCACGTTCTGCTTTAACATTAACAGTTTCTCTTGTCTTAGCGTCAACAATTGGCTGACCGCCGCCGTTGATACATCCGCCCGGACAAGCCATAACTTCGATAAAGTCATAATGTTCGCCTGCTTTAACCTTTTCAAGAATAGTTCTTGCATTTGCTGTTCCGTGAACAACTGCAATCTTAACATCCTTGCCGGCAATCTTCAATGTTGCTTCCTTAACACCGTCAAGACCTCTTACAGCAGTAACGTTGAGGTTATCTAAAGGCTTGTTCTCAAGTAGTTCATAAACAGTTCTGATAGCAGCTTCCATAACACCGCCTGTTGTACCGAATATAACACCGGCACCTGTTGCCATACCGAATGGCTGGTCAAACTCTTCATCAGGAAGCTCAGCAAAGTTGATACCTGCCTGCTTAATCATTCTTGCAAGCTCTCTTGTTGTTAATGATGCATCAATATCCTGAGCACCGCTTGTTGAATGTTCCGGACGTGCTGCTTCATATTTCTTTGAAGTACAAGGCATGATAGCAACTGAATAGATATTTTCTTTATTTATCTGAGCTTTTTCTGCATAGTATGACTTAATGATAGCACCGAAAATTTCCATAGGAGATTTTGCAGTTGATAAATTGTCAATAAATTCAGGATAGTAGTGTTCACAGAACTTAACCCAACCCGGTGAACATGAAGTAATAAGAGGAAGCTTTTCCTGCTTTGTAAATCTTTCGATAAACTCTGTTCCTTCTTCCATGATTGTGACATCAGCAGCAGTATCTGTATCGAATACCTTGTCAAATCCAAGTCTTCTCAAAGCTGCAACCATCTTACCTGTTACAGGAGTTCCGATAGGAAGACCAAATTCTTCTCCCAAAGCTGCACGAACAGCCGGAGCTGTCTGTACAACAACGTGTTTTTCAGGATTATCAATTGCTTTTTGAACCTGAGGAATGCTTGTCTTTTCATACAAAGCACCAACAGGACACGCATTGATACACTGTCCACAATAGATACAACTTACATCAGCCATTGATTCACCAAATGCTGTTGCAACTTCTGTTGTGAAACCTCTGTTTACACATGAGATAATTGAAATAGTCTGCTTATCACAAGCTGCAATACATCTTCTACAAAGTACACATTTATTATTATCTCTTACAATTGAAGTTGATTTATCATCAATTGGGTGAGCAATGTTTTCACCTTCATATCTGATATCGTCAACGCCTAATTCGTCAGCAAGTGACTGTAATTCACAATTTCTATTTCTTGGACAAGTTAAACACTTTCTTTCATGATTTGAAAGAATAAGCTCTAATGTCTGTCTTCTTGCACTGCGTGCCTTTTCAGAATTTGTGAATACTTCAAGACCCTCTGATACAGGATACACACAAGCAGCCTGTAAAGCTCTTGCACCCTTAACCTCAACAAGACACATACGACAAGCACCGATTTTGTTAATGTCTTTTAAATAACATAAGGTAGGAATGTTTATACCAACCTCACGCGCAGCGTCAAGAATAGTGTAACCCTCAGGCACACAAACGTCCTGACCGTTTATTTTTAAGTTTACCATCTATAATTCATTCCTTTCCTTGATTAGTTCTTACTGATAGCACCAAACTTACAGCTTTCCATACAAGCACCGCACTTGATACACTTATCCTGATCAATAACAAACGGTTCTTTGATTTTACCTGAAATTGCACCAACAGGACATTTCTTTGAACATAAGCTACAGCCCTTACACTTGTCTGCTTCAATAGTATACTTAGCCAAATCCTTACAAACATGAGCAGGACAAACCTTATCACGAACATGAGCTTCATATTCATCTCTGAAATACTGTAAGGTTGAAAGTACAGGGTTCGGAGCAGTCTGTCCGAGTCCGCACAATGCACCATTCTTAATTGTATAACAAAGCTCTTCAAGCTTGTCTAAATCTTCTAATGTTCCCTGACCCTTTGTAATTTTGTCAAGCATTTCAAGCAATCTCTTTGTACCGATACGGCACGGAGCACACTTACCGCATGATTCATCAACAGTAAATTCAAGGAAGAACTTAGCGATGTCAACCATACAGTTATCTCCGTCCATAACAATAAGACCGCCTGAACCCATCATTGAACCGATAGCCATAAGTGAATCATAGTCGATTGGTGTATCAATCAATGAAGCAGGAATACATCCGCCTGAAGGACCACCTGTCTGTGCAGCCTTGAACTTCTTACCATTAGGAATACCTCCGCCAATATCTTCAATGATTTCACGAAGTGTAGTTCCCATCGGCACTTCAACAAGACCTGTATTCTTAATCTTACCGCCTAATGCAAATACCTTTGTTCCCTTACTCTTTTCAGTACCGATTGTATTGAACCATTCAGCACCCTTATTGATAATTACAGGAATGTTTGCATAGGTTTCAACGTTATTGAGCATTGTAGGCTTTTCCCATAAACCTTTGTTTGCAGGGAATGGAGGACGAGGACGAGGCTCACCTCTCTTACCTTCGATAGATGTCATCAATGCAGTTTCTTCACCACATACGAATGCACCTGCGCCAAGTCTGATTTCCAGATCAAAATCAAAACCTGTATCAAATATATTCTTACCTAACAATCCGTATTCTCTTGCCTGATCTATAGCAATCTGCAATCTCTGTACTGCTATCGGATATTCTGCTCTGATGTAAATAAAGCCCTGATCAGCACCAATTGCATAAGCTGCAATTGCCATAGCTTCGATAACTGTATGAGGATCTCCTTCAAGAACCGATCTGTCCATGAATGCTCCCGGGTCACCCTCATCGGCATTACATGCAACATACTTCTGATCGCCTTCAGCAGCATATGTGAACTTCCACTTCAAGCCTGTAGGAAATCCGCCGCCGCCTCTTCCACGAAGTCCTGATTTTAAGATTTCATCAATTACTTCTTCACGGCTCATTTCGGTTAATACCTTACCTAAAGCCTTATAACCGTCTGCAGCAATATATTCTTCAATATTTTCAGGGTCAATAACACCACAGTTTCTCAAAGCAACACGCATCTGCTTTGCATAGAAGTTTGTTTCATTAAGACTCTTGATTTCATCCTGGCCTTCCTGAACTGTTTCTTCATACAACAAATGCTTTACTATACGACCCTTTAATAAGTGTTCTTCAACAATTTCCTTAACGTCTTCAACCTTTACTCTGCTGTAGAAAGCGCCCTCCGGGTAAACAACCATAATCGGACCTAATGCACAAAGACCGAAACATCCTGTCTTTATAACCTTAAATTCCTTTTCAAGTCCATTGGCAACAAGCTGTGCTTCCATTTCTTTAATGATAGCTTCACAGCCTGATGAAGTACAACCGGTACCGCCACAGCATAATATGTGACCTCTAACCATATCCATGTTATTTATCATTCCTTTCACAAATTTAAAAGCTTATCTATGATTGAATATTTTTAATTATTCAGCTTCGCCTATTGTATATTCCTTAATTGTTCTGTTATTGACAAGGTGCTCTGCAACTACCTGACGAGCCTTATCCGGAGTCATTTTTACATAAGTAACCTTTTCTTCTCCCGGAACCATAATCTCAACGATAGGCTCTAATCTGCAAACTCCTATACAACCTGTCTGCACAACAGAAACGTGTTCCAAATTTCTCTTTGCAATTTCTTCAACAAATGCATTCATAACAGGTCTTGCGCCTGCTGCAATACCGCAAGTAGCCATACCGACAACAACTCTTACAGCATGGTCATCTTTTCTCATTGTTACATTTGAAGCCACTCTTTGTCTTATTGCTTCTAATTCAGCTAAACTCTTCATATTCTTTTCATTCCTTTCCGCACCGCTACGGTACACATTTTATTACATCGAAATCTCCGCTTCTCCCTCTTTTAAAAATTCCAAAAGCCAGAGAGAAACATCATTTTCTTTTAAAGATATTCCACCGAGAACCTTTTTTATTTCCCTTGTGTCAACCTTAAATTCTTTGTCATTAATATTGTGGATATATAAAAAGTCCACATCTTCAAAGGAAGTTATAAGCTGATGCATTGTCTGCACCATATCGCCAAGGGGCTGACGGTCAATATGACTGTAGCCGAAAACCGCTTCCAAAACAGTACCAACACCTGATTGTGAGAAAATTTTTATATATCCTCCCGTCATTTCCGCCGCCTGCTTTAAAAGAGGAATTCCAAGTCCTACTCTTCTTGTAGTTCTTCCGGTTGTGAACGGGTCTGTAACGACCTTTAACATTTCTTCACTCATGCCCTTGCCGTTATCCCGAATTGAAAAGGACAATTTGTCTTCTTTTTCATTTTCAACCACCGTAAGCTCAACAAGTCCGGCACCCGCAGTTATCGAATTCTGCATAATATCGAGTATATGCAGTGAAATCTCCTTCAACGCGATTCCTTCCTTTCAAAACAAAATTATTCGTATTTCTTTAATATATCTTCAACATCGTCAACAACAAGTCTTCCGTAAACATCATCGTTTACAGTAATAACAGGTGCAAGACCGCAAGCACCGATACAACGTGTTGCATCAATTGAAAATTTTCCGTCTGCTGAACATTCTCCAACTTCAATTCCAAGCTGCTTTTTAATCTTTTCGAGAATATCTCCCGAACCTTTAACATAGCAAGCTGTACCAAGACATACACCTATCTGATATTTGCCCTTTGGATACAATGAGAACTGAGTATAGAATGTTACTATACCGTAAATCTCTGCTAAAGGAACATTAAGCCCCTCCGCAATCATCGTCTGAACTTCAAGCGGAAGATAACCGTAAATGTTCTGCGCTTCATGCAATACAGGGATTGCAGCACCTTCTTGTCCCTTATGGCTTTCAATCACTGCCATAAGCTGTTCTTCTTGTTCTTTCGTGCCATTGAATGGCATCATTGGTTTTTTCTCCATTAAAAGACCTCCTCTTCTATAACTCCAACCATATAATATAAACACAAAGTTAATACAATTATACCACTTAATTATATCAATAATATTCAAAAAAATCTACAAAAGATTGTTAAAAAAATAATTTACTCTTTTTTGCACAAATATTCAATGATTTTTTCGGCAGTTTTTGACATAATATTAAAGAAAAAATCAGGCTCCTGAATGTCTTCAAGATAATGTGCATCTGAATTTGAAATAATATTGTAATTTTTATAATCATTTAAAAGCTTTTCTCTGTTTTTTGGGGTGATTTCTATTGATTGAACTTCAAGGTCTGACGGAAAAAAACCAAGGTTTGCAAGAACACTGTAGCTTGAACGGTCAATATGAGCAGGTACTGCCACACCCCCGTATTTTTTAGCAAGCTCAACAACATCATAAATATCAAGCTTTGTGGCGGTAACAAGCAGTAATTCTTCTTTTCCTACCACATTATCCTCACTGTCCATATACAGCTGTTCACCGTAAATTTCTTCTTTATTTTTTATATCCTGCATATTTTGTTTCACGGTTTCCCACATTTTTTCCGCCATGTTTATGTCCGCAAAATAACAAACTACATGAATTTCCTCCGAGGTTTCAACCTCCATTCCCGGAATTACAAGCAGTTTATCTCCCGCCGCCTCCATAACAGCACGCACATTTCCGCAGGTATTATGGTCGGTGACAGCTATAACATCAAGCCCTTTTATTATTGACATATTCACAATATTGTTCGGAGTCATATCATTATCTCCGCATGGTGACAATGCCGAGTGAATATGTAAGTCATAATACAGCTTCAATAAAATCCCCTCTCT
>JAZOTP010000066.1:0-8776 GCA_045657705.1 Clostridia bacterium | reverse complement strand
CACTAACAGTCCCTTTGAACCTCTATTTCTTTTTTTGTATTGAAATGGTGTTATTCCGTAATGGTTTTTAAATAACTTTATAAAATAGGAATTATCCGAATATCCTAAACTCAATCCTGTATTCAATACCGATTCTCCATTATTTAAGTATTCGGCTGCTAAAATCATTTTTTTCTTTTGTATATATTCCAGAGGTTTTATGTTTATGCATTCTTTAAATCTGCGTTCAATTGTACTTTCACTTAAATGAAGGGTACTTACGATGTTTGTAATTTTTAATTCTTCTGATATGTGCTTGTCAATATATTCTAATATAAGAATAAAATCTTGAGGAAGATTGTTTTGTTGTATAGCATTATTTTTTTCATTCATCTTCAATATTGTCATAAAATGAAAAAAATTATAAACTTTTTCAAAATCTGTATTATTTTCGTTCAGCATATTGTAACACAGATTTATTATCTCATTTTTCGTTTTTTCTGAAGGTGAAATAAAATTAATATTCGATTCTTTAAAAAACTTCAGTATGTTTTTATTCTTATCAATATCAAATAAAATCCAAAAAAGCTTATGCTCAGATTCGGAACGATAAACACAATGATGATATTCACCCGGACGTGCAATTATAATATCACCTCGTGTTAATGGATATAAATTATTTTCTACAAAAAATGAAATATCTCCGCTCAGATTTACATAAATTTCAAATTCTTGATGACTATGCGATTCTATTTCGTTAATATGGGACCGTTTATTTGTTTCGGTGTATTTTATCATAAAGTCAAAGCTATCCAAATCAGGAATTTTTATTATTTTTCTTTTAGAATAATTCACTTGCTCACCACAATTCATTTTAATATTGACGATTATACCATATATTTAGATGGTATGTCAATAGAAATGCAAGAAATAATATGATATACTAATTATATTAAAACGAGTTAAATAAGAAAATTCAAAGGATGTAGGACGAAATGTATATGAAATTAAAGGACGGAAAATCAAAGGTTGTTACTTTGAGTTATGATGACGGAGTTGTTCAGGATAGTGTCTTGTAGAGATACTTAATAAATATGGACTTAAATGGTGCTCATAAAAAGAGGATACATAACACATCTGCGATTTCAGTATGGTCTGAAATTAATGGTGAAATAATACGCATAGATGCATAAAAAAGGTAGTTTTATAATGATATAAAGGAGAGTTGACAGTGAAAATATTATCAATAGGAAACAGTTTTTCGAGAGATGCACAACGGTATCTGCATAGACTGGCACTACAGGATGGTGAAAATATAAAAACGGTAAATCTATTTATAGGTGGGTGCTCTTTAGAAGAACATGATAAAAATATTTTAAATGACAATGCTGTGTATGGATTTGATTTTAATGGTGAAAGTACAGGTATCAAGGTGTCTATAAAGCAGGCACTTGATAGTGATGATTGGGATTATATTACACTTCAGCAGGCAAGCAGATTTAGTGTTGACTTTTCTACATATACTCCATATTTAGATAATGTGGCAAAATATGTAAGATATCATCAGAATGATACAAAGATCCTTATTCACAATACATGGGCATATGAGGATGAAAGCGAAAAGCTTGTAAATCTTTTAAAATATGAAAAAGCGACAGATATGCTTTGTGATGTAAATGCTGCATATAAAAAGGCTGCCGAAAGAATTAATGCGGCAGGTATAATTCCTTGCGGTACAGCTATGATGAATGCGCTTAATCTTGGAATAAATAAAATTCATTGTGATGGCTATCATGCTTCATTAGGAGCGGGAAGGTATCTGCTTGCTCTAACATGGTACAAATATCTTACGCAAAAGAATATTTCAAATAACAGTTTTAACGATTTTGATGAGTTGGTTACAGAAGAGGAAAGAAAAATTGTAATACAAGCGGTTAATAATTGTTTTAAATAAAGAAAGGGTGCAAAAAATGTACAAGTTATATGGAGACGGAATACACGATGATACAATGGCAATACAAGAAATGCTTGACACAAAAATTTCAGTTGTTGAGCTTCCTGTGCCGGAAAAACACTATTGTATCAGCGATACACTTAAAATTTATAGTAATCAGACATTAAAGCTTGGTGAAACAACTACGATAAAATTAATGCCTAACAGCAGTTGCTTTATGCTGAAAAATGCAGAACATGAAGCACATGATATTGCTATTGTGGGAGGTATATGGGATTATGATAACAAAAATCAGGCTCCAAATCCTATCCGTTCCGGTGAATACAGAAAATACAGTGCCTCACACAGGGACGGTAATCCTGATACAATCGTAAAATACGTTGATGCATACCGTGGTTCTGTAATGCGTTTTTATAAAATCACAAGACTTTCCATTCACGACTTAACAATTAAAAATCCGGTAACATATTGCGTTGAAATGGCATATGTAAAATATTTTACTGTTGAAAATATTAAGTTTGACCAGAATCTTGGAAATCCGACTGCCGAAAATATGGACGGCATTCATGTTGATGGAGGTTGTCAATACGGAAGTATAAGGAATGTGCAGGGTACTTGCTATGATGATATTATTGCCCTTAATGCCGATGATGGTTGCGATGGACCAATTGAGGATATTTTAATTGACGGAGTTTTTGGAAATGATTCTTTAAGAGGAGTAAGACTGCTTTCAACAAAATCATTGGTTGCAAGAATTTCAATTTCAAATGTTTTTGGCACATTTTATCAGAATTGTATAGGTCTTACATATTTTTATCCCAGAACAGGTGTAAGAGGGAAAATGAGTCATATTTCAATAAGAAATATTTATGGAAAAAATGCTCCGAGAATACCTGAATATAACAAGGGTGATAATTCATATTATCCGTTCTCTTTTATATGGGTTGACGGTGATTTGGATATTGATTTTCTTTCAATAGATAATCTTTGCAGAAAAGAGGATATATCTGATGTTGAAACACTCAAAGTCTGCAAAAATGCTTATATAAAAATGCTTTCACTATCTAACATTTTACATCAGAATGTAACAGATAAACCTGTAACTATGTTTACTAACGAGGGAGTTATAGATAAACTATATATGTATAATGTTGATGCCGGTTGTGATGAGTTTTTTAATAATAAGGGAACTGTTAACTGTATTAAAGATGATTTGATATGATATTTTAACAGTATTGATTTTAAAAATATATATTACATAAAAATAGTAATAAAAAACAAAAGGAGCTATTAATGATTATTTTTTCATCAATTTTGACATCAATCGATGTTTTAATATCAAAGCTTTATCAAAAACAAAATAATAGCAGTATTTTGTATGGTGGACTTAAATTTAATTTTTTTGTCGGACTTTTTTCAAGTATAATATTTTTAATTATAAATAAATTCCGTGTTGAGTTTACCTTGTTTTCATGTATATCAGCAGTTGTTATGACAGCAATTGCTGTAATTTACATAATTATTGGATTTAAAATATTAGATTGCGGAAAAGCTGCACATTATACATTTTTCAGAATGACAGGAGCTATGATTGTACCGTATATATGGGGATTATGCTTTTTAGGTGAAAAATTTTCATTTATGAGGATTATTGGTCTGATTTTAATTATAGAAGCTGTTTTTTTAGTAAATTCAGACAGGAGTAACGTTAACCTGAAAAATGTACTGATGTGCATAACGGTGTTTTTTCTTGCAGGATGTGTAAGTGTAATATCAAAACAGCACTCAATAAGTGTTAATGCAGTTTCACCTCTTGAATATGTTATTTTAACGTCATTTGTAAAAATTATATTATGTGGTACGTTATTGTTGTTTTTAAGAAAAAAAGAAAATCGCAAATTAACAACATCTGAAAAAAATATATTTGCACCTGTTTATTGCGCTCTTTCAGCAATTCTAACAGGTATAGGCTATATGATTCAGCTTGTTTGTGCAAAGGATATGCCTGCAACTGTAATATATCCAGTGATAACAGGAGGAACAATCATTTTTTCTGCAATTTTTGCAAGAATTGCCTTTAAGGAAAAATTGTCAAAAAAAGATATTACTGCAATTTCTATTTGTTTTGTGGGAACTTGTATGTTTTTATAAATAAAATGAGTGGTATGTTTCTCTGCTGATACATATTGACTTTGTAAAAGAAGTGTGGTATAATGAACCTACTTGAAAAAATAGGTTGAAATGTATAAATTTTATAAAGGACGGGACGTAAATGTTACATTCATTTTTACTTATAGGACAGTCAAATATGGCAGGACGCGGAATTATAAACGAAGCTGTAAATATTGACACAAGCCGTATAAAAATACTTCGTAACGGACTGTGGGTAGGTATGTTCAGACCCATTAATCCTGACAGAAGCTTTTCGGGAGTAAGCCTTGCAGAAAGCTTTGCCGAAAGTTATGCTAAAAAGCATGATACCGATGTCGGACTTATATGCTGTGCAGACGGAGGTACTTGTTTAGAACAGTGGATGCCCGGGACGGTTCTTTTTGAAAATGCGGTTAATAATGCAAAGCTTGCACAACGAAGCTCAAAAATAATGGGAGTTTTATGGCATCAGGGAGAAGGCGATATGAGAGATGAAAGATATTTGACATATCAGTCAAGATTTGAAATAATGATGAGTGCTTTAAAAAAAGAATTGGGAATAGAGAATGTACCTGTCCTGGTTGGCGGATTGGGAGATTTCTTGCCTCAATGTGAAATGGGAATTCCTGAAAATCACAAAAACTATGTTTTCATTAACCAAGCACTTGTAAATATAGCAAATGACGATGAATTGACAGCTTTTGTTTCTGCAAAAGGACTAACATCAAATCCGGACAATCTGCATTTTAATTCAAAATCTCTTTATGAGTTTGGATTGCGTTATTTTGAAGAATATGAAAAGATTAATAAAAAAGTAAGTGAGGAAATTATTGATAATAGAACAGTTGATATAACAAGAACGGAATTAGAGCTGTTATAAGAATTGTTGAATTTACTATTATCAATGTTTAAATTGAAGTAAATATGGATTTTGAGAGTAACCGAACAAAAACGGTTATTCTTTTTTTGTTCTCATATTTATTGACTTTACAAAATTATAATGATATAATAAGTAGTATAATGGATAGAGTTTTGATAATTGGTAAAAAGAAGGGAATTACACATGGGAAGAATAAATCTTTTGGATGTTGAAATATCTAACAAGATTGCAGCCGGCGAGGTTGTGGAGAGACCTGCATCGGTAGTCAAGGAGCTTGTTGAGAACAGCATTGACGCAGGAGCAAAAAAAATTGTTGTTGAAATAAAAAACGGCGGAAATACATATATAAGAGTTACTGACGATGGCTGCGGAATGGAAAAAGAAGATGCAGTTGTTGCCTTTTTACGTCATGCAACAAGTAAAATAAGCACTGCTGAGGATTTGAATGCTATTTATACCCTTGGTTTCCGTGGTGAAGCGTTATCAAGTATCGGAGCTGTCAGCATGGTTGATTTATTTACCAAAAGACGTGAAGATGATTTTGGAACACATACCGTCTGTGAGGGCGGAGAGATTGTTTCTGATGATAATGCGGGTATACCCGACGGAACATCGTTTGTTGTAAAAAAATTGTTTTACAATGTCCCTGCAAGAATGAAGTTCCTGAAAAAGGATGCAACAGAGGCAGGGTATATCAGCGATATAATGACAAGATTTATTCTTGCACATCCCGAAATTTCCTTTAAACTGATAAGCAATAATAAAGAAGTTTTATTTTCATCAGGTGACGGAAGTCTTAAAAACTGTATTTATTCGGTTTACGGCAGGGATTATGCGACATCTATGATAGAGGTTGATTACAATACCGAATATGTAACAGTAAAGGGACTTACGGGAAAGGGAAGCACTGCCAGAGCAAACAGAAATTATCAGAGCTTTTTTGTTAATGGAAGATATATAAAAAGTCCTCTTATAATGAGGGCTGTTGAAGAAGCATATAAAAATCAGGTAATGATAGGAAAATTCCCGACATCGGTTTTAAATGTTGAAATAAATCCGTCTTTGATTGATATAAATGTTCACCCTACTAAGCTTGAGGTTAAATTCTCAAACGAAAATGAGGTTTATGCAGCTGTATATCACGCAGTGCATGAAGCCTTATACAGAATAATGGATATTCCCGAAATAAAAAAAGAAACAAAAGAGAGCGAGCCGGTAAAGCCTCAGTTCGTAAAGGACACTGTTATTCCGAACGGACAGCTTGATATTACTGAGGCACTAAAGCATCATAAACAGAAAGAAGAAACGGTTGTTACTGAAAAAAAAGAACCTGTTAAATCGATATTTGATACCGTAAAAACAACTGCCGCATCGCCTGAAATATTTGACAGTAAGCTACCTGAAATAAAACAGGAAGCTACAAAAAAAGAGGAAGTAATTAGGCCTGAAAGTAAAGAAACCCAACAGCAAGTTATTGAAAAAACTGAAAAGCCTGTTGAAAAAACATTAGTACCTGAGATTAAAGAAGAGTTTAAAACTGTTGTTGAGGAAAAGACCGCCAAAAAAACAGAAGCTGTTTCAGAGATAAAGGAAGAAATACAGGAGAAAGCTGTTATAAAAGCGCCTGATTTCAAGCTTGTCGGACAAGTTTTTGATACCTATATTATTATTGAGATTGAAAATGAAATGCTTATGATTGACCAGCACGCAGCACACGAAAGACTTAATTTTGAAAAGCTGAAAAAAGAGCTTGAAAATAAAAAAGTATATTCTCAAAGCCTGTTGATTCCTGTTGTTGTTGACTTGTCAGCAAATGAGATGGCTGTCTTTAATGAAAATATTGATTTTATAACCTCTCTCGGTTTTGATGTGGAGGAATTCGGGAATAATTCGGTTATAATACGTTCTGTTCCCATTGATTCAATTTCAGAGGAAGTTTCCGATTTATTTATTGAAATGATTTCACAGCTTGCGGATAATAAGAGAGAAATTATTACCCAAAAGAGAGAAAGACTTTTGTATACAATAGCCTGTAAAGCGGCAGTTAAAGCAAATTGCAGACTTGATGAAAAAGAACAGAGAGAATTGGTTAAAAAGGTGTTTGAGCTTGAAAATATAAATACCTGTCCCCATGGGAGACCAATCATGATAGCAATGACAAAGTATGAGATAGAAAAACAATTCAAGAGGATAACGTGAAAAATAAGCTGCGTATCTTTTTCTTTTTTAGAACCGGAAGTACATTTAGTACGACTGCGCACTGAAAAAGAACAACCTGCTTGCTTCTTTTCCGCGTGAAATTAGTGCCGTCGCATAGCGACAAGGGGAGAATAAAATGAATAAGATACCAATAATTGTGATAGGAGGGCCGACAGCGTCGGGAAAAACCTCTTTATCAATTGAGCTTGCAAAAGCGTACAATGCCGAAATCGTATCGGCGGACAGTATGCAGATTTATAAATACATGAACATAGGAACAGCAAAACCTGATATGGATGAGCGTGACGGAATTGTTCATCATTTAATGGATATTGTAACTCTCGACGTTTCTTTTTCTGTTGCCGAGTATGTTAAGCTTGCACACGAAAAGATTGCCGAAATCAGAGACAGAGGAAAAAATGTTATTATTATCGGTGGTACAGGACTCTATATTAATTCGCTTGTTGATGACGTGGATTTTACAGAAAATGATTCCGACACTAAAATAAGGGAAGAGCTTTCAAAGACGGCAGAGGAAAAGGGCGTTGATGTTTTAGTAGAAGAACTTAAAACATTTGACCCTGTGTCTGCGGAAAGAATTCACAAAAATAATGTAAGAAGAATAATCCGTGCGATAGAATTCTATAGGATGACGGGCGTTCCGATTTCTGTCCATCAGGAGGAAACAAAGAAAAAAGAATCAAGATATTCACCATGCATGATGGCAATAAAGTGGGATATGCCGAAGCTTTATGAACGTATAGAAAAGCGTGTGGATATTATGATTGAAAACGGCCTTATAAATGAGGTCAGGGAGCTTTTGGAAAAAGGTTACACAAAGGATATGACATCAATGCAGGGCATAGGCTATAAGGAGCTTATCGAATATTTTTCAGGCGAGTGTACATTTCCTGAGGCGGTTGATAAAATCAAGCTTGGTACAAGACATTATGCAAAGCGTCAGATGACATGGTTCAGACGTGATGAGCGTATTAACTGGATTAATTATAATGAAGATATATTAAAAAAAGCTAAAGAGATTACAGACAAATTTTTAGTAGGTGAGTGATTATGGCGTTATATGCAATTGCGGATTTGCATCTGCCTATAGGGATAGATAAGCCAATGGATATATTCGGGGGAAAGTGGGAGAATTATCTTGTAAGACTTGAAAAAAACTGGAGAAATATTGTAACAGAGAATGACACTGTAGTAATTCCGGGGGATATTTCATGGGCAACATATCTTGAACAGAGTATTCCGGATTTTGATTTTATCGAGGCACTGCCGGGAAAAAAAATAATTATGAAAGGAAATCATGATTATTGGTGGACTACAATGTCAAAGCTTAAAAAGTTTATCGCAGACAATGGTTACAAAACCTTTGAATTTATGCAGAATAATTCCTTTTTGTATAAAAATGTTGCAATATGCGGAACAAGAGGCTGGAGCTATATGGGTATGGGAGAAGCCGGTGACGAGGATAAGAAAATTTATGAACGTGAGCTTGGACGTTTTAAGCTTTCCGTTGATGAGGCAAAAAAGCTTAGTCCTGAAAGGATTTTTGCTTTTTTTCATTATCCGCCTGTTGTTTTGGGGAATATGGAAAACGG
>JAZOTP010000065.1:0-21456 GCA_045657705.1 Clostridia bacterium | reverse complement strand
CAAAATATGTTTTCAGAGCTTTTGAAAAATACAGATGTTGAAGTTATAAAAGCTGACATTTGCGATATTTTTACAGTTAAATAAAAAGAATTACAGGGACTATCAGTGTATCTCCTAAAAGTATTACACCCAAAAGACAGTCCCTGTAATTTTTATTTCTCATTACTTTTAGCTGAACAGTATCCCAGATAATATCCCAAAAGAACGCCGTTTAAATAGACCTCAAATTCCGATTCATCTCTTTCCTCGATGTTTACATCACAAAGCCGGTCAAATGCAGCAAGTGTTTCATCATCAAGCATTTCTTCAAATTCTGCTGTTTGTTCCATACTCATTTGCATAGCTTCAGAGAGCTTTGAGTTAAGTGGTACAGTATTCTCTCTGTTGCATATGTACATTTCATAGTATTTCCTTAAAAATTTTATCGTTTTTTCTTTTTTGTTTTCATTCATTTTTCTACCCGCCTTTACATTTAATTAATAGCAATAAAAAAGTGCATAGCACCCCTTATCGAAGACTACGCACCGAAAAACGTAATACCTCGACTGAATTTGCTAAGATTCTTTATGCTCAATTGTTCTTATAGTACAATCCCAAATGAAACATATAGCCGAAGCTAACGCTTTTACCTATATTGTATGGGATTGTATAATAAAAATACATATTAAAAAATGTATAATAAAACCTTAGAAACTTCCCCAAAAATTTCCAATAATAATACTATATTAAATTGTACATAATAGAATCTTAGCATATATATTTTAACACATATTATGTAAAATTTCAAGTAAATTTATACTTAAATAAAGAAAAAAAACGATGAAATTTTCCAAACAAAAAAATCCGGATGCCATACCCGGATTTTTTCATTTACACTGATGCTTTTAAAACTATAGTACAAATTTCGGGACGGTTATAAAGTCTCGGAATTATTGTCGGATTTCCGATTCCTCTTGTTACAATCATTTTTGTCCCATCTTTTTCATATTCACCGCCAAAATATTTAGGAAAAAGGATTCTTGTTTTGTCATTTAAATTTGTTTTGGGACAAACTAAACCACCGATTCCCGGAATTCTTACCTGTCCTCCGTGCATATGCCCCGAAAGTATTAAATCAAAGCCGTGATTTACAAGCATATCCAAAAGATTAGCCCTGTGAAACATCAGAACATCAAAGCCCTCATATCCGGTAACTTGTGATAGTGCATCAGAAATATTTTGTCGTATTCCCTCTGCTGTTACCGAAAACGGATCTTCTATTCCGCATATTCCAATCTGAGCATCGCCACGTTTTATGAAGCTTCTTTCATTCTGCAAAAAATTCGCTCCCATATTTTTACACGCACTCACAAGCTCTTTATAATCAGAACGCCATACATCATGGTTTCCCGAAATCATATAAACAGGGGCAATATCCAATAATCCCTTTAATAAATTTGTATATGGAAGATATGAACGGTCGTCATGCGTCATATCTCCTGCAGCACATATTATATCGGGATGCTCTCCCCTGATTGCATCTGTTAAACCTGCAGTTGTATCACAGTGAAAATCTGCAATTAAAGATATTCTGAAATTATCAAATTCTTTTGGGATTTTAGGTGAGTTGACTGTATAATGTGTTACTTCAAGTCTGTTGTCAAGACCTTTTGCAACAACAAGTGCAGCTCCTGCAAGCAGCAGCATATTAATTTTTTTCATACTCAATCTCCATTCAGCAAAATAAATATATCAGAATTAGTATTCCTGTTTTTTCGTATTTTAACAAAAAATTTTTATGGTGTCAGAAAAATTTCTCTGACACCATATTATTACTGTGTATAAGTTTCGGGACGTTCACCGATTTTTATGTCCTCCTGACCCTTTGTAACTGATGAATCTTTTTTGCTCACATTATACCATCCGACAGATGCAACATTCTCAACTCCTGCTGAATCGGTTATCTTCTCATAAGCATGAACGTAATAGAAATTGTCATCCTCCCGTTCAACCTCTATGTATTTTGGAATATAAATATCATTTTGCTTTAAATACTGCATTGCAAGCTTTACTGCATTATCAGCACTGTTTGCAGTAATTGTCTCTTCTGAAACCTCTGTGGCTCTTGAACCTGAACCGGCACTTTTATCAGAAGACGGATTATTTATAATCTTATCAGGCTTTGGAGTTTCGGGAACACTTGCTGTTCTTTCGGGATCCTTTTTAGCAGAATCAACTTCCGGCACCTCAAGAGGAGCTTTTGTTTCTTCAGTTTTTTTATCTTCCTCTTTTTTTTCATCTTCGTTGTTTTCAATATCACCACTTGCCTGCGGTGAAGCTGAAGCTTCCGACGATACATCAGCTGATACAGTCGGTGATGCACTTGTTGTTACTTCCGGCTTTTCACCGTTGTCCTTCTTACATCCAAATAGCATTAAAGCTGCAAGTGAAATAATTAGTATTTTCTTTAACATAAAATCATATCCTTTCAATTTTTATCTCATATATTTATTACGGTCATGTTTAATTCATCACCGTCTGCATCAGCAATTATTTTTGCTCCGTCTTTAATCTGACCGGTTAGAGATAATTTTGCAAGCTTATCCTCAAGAAGCTTCTGAATAGAACGCTTCAACGGTCTTGCCCCGTATTTTACATCATATCCGTTCTTTAGTATAACATTCTTCGCTTCTGTTGTGATTTCAAGAACTGCATTCTTTTCGGAAAGTTTCAGTTTTATATCCCTCAACAACAAGTCGCAAATCTTGTCAAGCTCATCATGCGATAGCGGTTTAAATGTCACTATTTCATCAATTCTGTTCAAAAATTCAGGTCTGAAATACTGTTTTAAGCTCTTATCAACATTATCAGCAAGTGTAACCTCATCGTTAGCGCCAAAGCCCATTCCGGAGCTTTTATATTCTGTACCTGCATTTGTTGTCATAATAATAATTGTGTTTTCAAAGTTAACAATCTTTCCGTGACTGTCTGCCACTCTTCCGTCATCAAGAATCTGTAAGAAAAGATTAAACACCTCAGGATGTGCTTTTTCAATTTCATCAAGAAGAATAACCGAATATGGCTTTCTGCGAACTCTTTCGGTAAGCTGACCTGCATCATCATATCCGACATATCCCGGAGGTGAACCGATAAGCTTTGAAACCGAATGCTTTTCCATATATTCAGACATATCAATTCTGATTAATGCATCCTCATTTCCAAACATTACCTCTGCTATGGTTTTTACCAACTCTGTTTTACCAACCCCTGTCGGACCTGCAAATATAAAGGAAACAGGACGTTTTTTTATTGAAATATCAGCTCTTCCCCTTCTTATCGCACGACAAACAGCATTAACTGCATCCTCCTGGCCTATCACTCTTTCATGTATTCTGTTTTCAAGGTCAAGTAATTTCAGTGATTCATCCTCTGTAAGCTTGTGAACAGGGATTTTTGTCCATCCCTCAATAACAGCAGCAACATCATCATAGGTGATTTCTGATTCTTTTGCTTTGGCTTCTGCCTCGCTAATTAATGCTTCAAGCTGTAATTGCTCCGAACGAAGCTGTGCAACAGTTTCAAAATCCTGCTGTTCTGCCGCATCATTTGATTTAGCTTTGTTTTCTTCAAGCTTTTCCTTGAAAATCTTCAAGTCATACAAAGCTTTATTTCGAAGGTTAACCCTTGAACCGGCTTCATCAATTACGTCAATTGCTTTATCGGGCAAAAATCTGTCCGTTATATATCTTTCAGAAAGCTTTACTGCCTGTTCGATAATATTATCTGAAATTTTTACATTATGATAGTTTTCATAATAATCCTTAATACCCTTTAAAATTTCAATACTTTCATCTATTGAAGGCTCATCAACCATTACCGGCTGAAAACGTCTTTCCAGTGCGCTGTCCTTTTCAATGTGCTTTCTGTATTCGGTGAGCGTTGTTGCTCCGATGACCTGAATTTCACCCTTAGCAAGTGCAGGCTTTAAGATATTTGCCGCACTCATTGCTCCCTCTGCGTCACCTGCTGCAACAATATTGTGAATTTCATCTATAACAAGAATTACATTTCCCATTTCGCAAGCTTCATTTAAGAGATTTTTTAATCTTGCCTCAAACTGTCCACGAAACTGCGTACCTGCTACGATTGCGGTGAAATCTATCAGATATATCTGATAGCCGAAAAGCTTCGGCGGAACATTCTTTTCAAATATTCTGCACGCCAAACCCTCAGCAATTGCAGTTTTTCCAACACCCGGCTCACCTAAAATTACCGGATTATTCTTTGAACGTCTGTTTAATATCTGAATGACTCTGTCGATTTCTTCATTTCTGTTAATAACTCTGTCAACCTTACCCATAGCTGCTTTTGCGGTAAGATTCGTACCGTAAGTATCAAGCATACTCTTTTTCTTTGAGGTATTCTTCTTATTATTCTTATTTTTTGTTTTTTCAGAATCAGGCTCTTTCTTATCTGATGAGAACATATTTGACAAAAATCCTAAAGGTGCAGTTGCCGCTCCCCCCTCATCATAATCGCCTCCGCTCATACTCTCAAGCATACTTTGCATATTTTCTGATGAAGCCATTTCTTCTATATTACTCATAAATTCAGACATTTCACTGTTCAGGCTGTCAATATCTTCATCATTTATTCCCAGATTTTCTATCATCTGATTAAGCGGTGCAATCCCCATATTTTTAGCACAAGGCAGGCACACGCCCTCATTTACGGACTTGTCGCCCTCCACTTTTGTAATAAATATTACGGCAGGATTTTTACCGCATCTTGAACATAATTTCATTTCCATCTATACAATTCCTCCAAGCCACGCTTTGCACGGCATTTATATCATTCTAAACCATATTATTATATCACAAATCTTTTTACTTGAAAAGACCTTTTTAATAATTATTTACAAACTGTTCTTTTTTTAAGTCATTTCACACCAAAACAATTATTACCGTCAATAAATTATTTCATAATAGTAACACATCATCGTGATGCAATTGCCAAATATAACTGTGTAATCCGCGTGGTTGTTGTAAATGCTCGATAATTTAAAAGTGCCTTTGAATTATTTTCTAGAGGCACTTTAATTTTTATCACACAATTATATTTTATACATATTATGTATTAACAGACAATTAATCAGCGAAAGAGGGTGACGGCTATGGTGGTTCTCGGCTGTAAGGCTGTCGGGCTTGCGGCATTGACCTTCTGCATAGGTATAATTGCAGGAATGATTTTCCCGATTTACCTTGTTGCAATTCTCGAAGCATTACTGATAGTTCTGATGGGGTATTGTTGTCTTTTCAGATGGTAAAAATATAATTTTTGAAAGGGTGGTTTTTTATGAAAGTAGTTGTGATGAAAATGCCAAAATGTTTAACAGGAATAGTGAAAGCAATTTTTAAAATCAACTGATACATACTAAGCGGCGGCTGTTATTGTTAAAATAAACTGAAAGTTTAGTTTATTTTATAATAACAGTCTTTTTTTATTGCAATTACAATGTCAGTTGTGGTATAATATAGGAAAAATGTTAAATTATAATTTACATCCATGAGGTACTCTATTATGAAAAATATTATTATTACCGGCGGCACTCGTGGAATAGGTGCTGCCTGCACACGATTATTTACAAAAAAAGGATACCGTGTATTTGCAATTTACAGTTCCGATGAAAATTCCGCAAAAAAAATATCTGATGAAACAAGCTGTATTACATACAAATGCAATATTTGCGATAAAAATGCAGTAGCTGAAACAATAAATAAAATTTATGATGAATACAAAAGTATTGATATTCTGATAAACAATGCAGGAATCGCACAGCAGAAGCTGTTTATAGACATCACTCCCAACGAATGGCAGAAAATGTGTGATGTAAATCTTACGGGGGTTTATAACGTCACACAGGAGGTTGTAAAAAAAATGATTTCCGCACACAGCGGTTGTATAATAAATGTATCATCAATATGGGGCGAATATGGTGCATCCTGCGAGGTTCACTACTCCGCTGCAAAAGCAGGTGTAATAGGCTTTACAAAAGCTCTTGCAAAAGAACTCGGCTTGTCAGGAATAAGAGTAAACTGTGTCACTCCCGGCTTTATAGATACCCAGATGAACTCACATCTCGAAAAAAGTGATATAGACGAAATCTGCAAAGAAATACCTCTCGGACGTATTGGAAAACCAATGGAATGTGCAGAACTGATTTATTTTCTTTCATCAAACGATGCAGATTATATAACAGGTCAGACAATCGGAATTAACGGTGGCTGGGAAATGTAAAAAACGGTATATCCCCAATTTTGTGTATATTCCGGCATAATGCCCCTTTGATTTCCAAATTGTATGGAAATAGCGTAGCAGTCACTAAAAACTGCTACGCTATAAAATTTAATTTTTGAATGGACACCTCAGCAATTTTTCTGTTATTTTT
The DNA here is from genome assembly GCA_045657705.1 of Clostridia bacterium. Taxonomy (GTDB): domain Bacteria; phylum Bacillota; class Clostridia; order UBA1381; family UBA1381; genus RGIG1988. Next base: position 15,029 of record JAZOTP010000065.1, on the reverse strand, counting down.
GATTGTTCATTTCGGATTATTTTTCCATATTTTCATTTTCAACAAAAATATCTGAAATATCAACACTTCCAAACCTGTCAATTTTTTTGCCGTCAACAAGAAACTGAACAAAATCAACGTTATCTATCTCACAAAGAGAATTAACTATTGAATAGATAATAAGCTCTTCATTTTTTCCGTTACCTGTATTTTTTTCAACAAAACCTGATTTAAAATTGACAAAGCAAGTATCATCGGTTGTTTGTGCTGAAATCAATTCAGTATCGGAAGCAATAATATTCCTTAATGATTTTGACTCCGCTCCCTTAATAAGCTCATTGACAACATATTGCTCAACAGGCATTGTATCTGTTATTTTAATCGTTCTTTTTTCGCTCACAAGCTTATCTTCATTTGCATCGGCAAAATAAAGTTTAAGAATTTTAGAATCCTTTGTTTTTGTGTCGGTTACAAGGTCAATATCATCATCGGATAAATATCCTATAATTGTACCATCCGACGCTACTATCTCCTCACCCTCAACAGTAACAAGCACACTGTCAACATCATCTATCTGACACAAAGACTTTACAATTGCATAGGTAGTCAAAAACATTGCTGATGAATCACCCGACATATATTCCTTTGAAAAGTCAAGTGTATAATCATCTTTTTTTTCCCGAATTGACAATAATTTTACCTCAGGAGAAAGAATAGGCTTGTTCTTGCTGTCCGAAGGTCCTTTTTTCAACTCATCAAGAACAATTCCGGGCAAATCCCGTATATCATCATATTTTATGCTTCTGTTTTCTGCAATAATTGAAGTATAGGTATCATTAAAGAAGTATAAATCAATATTAACAGATTCTGTTTCACCGTCTTGTTTTTCAACAAATATTATAAACAGTGTTGCCGCTATTATAATAACAGCTGACACAAGAGCAATTAAATATCGTTTTTTGGTCATATGTATTAAACCTCCATACGAATTATCCTACGTTTTATAAACATAAACTATTATACAGCATATATATTACAAAACTATTAAATTATCTTTTTGTTTACAAAATGTTAATTTTTTGTACTAAGAGTTATCATATTCGGTAGTATAAGGAAGATATATTGAAAAAACACTTCCCATACCCTCTTCACTTGACAGTTCAATTCGTCCGCCATGCATAACAACAGACTCTTTTGCAATAGCAAGTCCAAGTCCGGTGCCTCCGGTATCTCTTGCTCTGGAATCATCAAGTCTGTAAAATCTGTCAAAGATATGCTCATGCTCCGAATGTGGTATTCCGGGACCGTTATCTTCAATCTGAATAAGCATATTTTTTCCTTCTTTTGACATCCCTATTTTAACAAAGCCTCCGACATCGGTATATTTTATAGCATTATCTGTTATATTGTATACTGCCTCCCAGATTTTATCATAATCAAGCATAATGGGAGTAGGATTTTCTATCTTATAATCTGTATATAAAACAATATCCTTTGCATTTGCATTCGGTGTAAGCTTTCTTACAATCGCATTAAGCATCATCATAACATCTGTCGGTACAGGCTTTGGCACACTTTTTCCCGAGTCAAGCTTTGTAAGAGTTAAAAGTCTTTCTATAATTCTTGAAAGTCTGTCAACCTCATCACTCAAATCTCCCAAAAAGTCCTGTATCATTGCAGGATCGGGATCGGGGGTTGAAACAACGCTGTCACAAATCAGCTTAATAGTTGCCAGAGGAGTTTTTAATTCATGCGATGCATCAGATACAAATTTTCGTCTGTTATTCTCGAGATTTTCAAGCTCGGAGCACATAAAATTAATAGTCATTGCAAGCTTTGAAAACTCATTATGCCCCTTAACCTTAACACGCTTTTCAAAATTCCCCTTTGAAATCTCATTTGCCGCTTCCGTAAACTCATCTACAGGAGACGTTACCACATATGACATCCCAACGCTTAAAAATCCGACTAAAATACTTATCAGTGCTGAAAATAAAAACAAATTAAACTTTACATAACCAATTGTTTTATCAACATCGGTAAGAGCCTGTACAAGATAAACAACCCCTATTATATTATTATTTAAGTTATTCTTGACAGGCACTGCAACGGTCATCATATTAATTCCCAGATCATCTGTTATTACGGTTTGCGCCTGTTCACCCTCCGATGCAGATTTGATAATATCACGCATCAGCACTTTACCGTTAAGCTCACTGTTTGAATCAAACAATACATGATAAGTCGGATTTACAACAATTCCTCTGATTCCCGTACCCATAAGAATCTGTGTTGTATATTCATTAATTTTGTCAGTGTTTTCTGCCAGAACATATGAATCAATAGTATCCGTCATTATATTCGCTTTTGCAAACAGCTTTATTTCTTCATTCTCATAAAGGTTTTCGCTTAAAACTCCGAGAATATATATACTCATAAGTAAAAGAGTAACCAAAATAACCACAATATATGTAGCCATCATCGTCCAGCGCATAGACGAGAAAAAGCCGTTAATCTTTTTTATAATAATAGCCAACACCCCATTTTGTCTTTATATAATCAGGCTCTGCAGGATTTGTTTCGATTTTTTCTCTCAGTCTTCTGATATGAACATCGACAGTTCTTACATCACCCGGATAATCAAATCCCCATGCAATATCCAGAAGATTTTCTCTTGTATATACCTTACCCGGATTTTTTACAAACAATTCCAGCAAATCAAACTCTTTGCTTGTAAGCTCAATCGTTTTACCTGTAATGATTATATGTCTGAAATTATAATCAAGAGTAATATCACCCGAAACAAGTATATCACTTGTGGTTTTACCCGGATTTGACGGTGAACAGCGTCTTAATATCGCCTTTATTCTTGAAGTAACCTCACGGATATTAAACGGCTTTGTAATATAATCATCCGCACCATATTCAAGTCCGAGTATTTTATCAATATCCTCACTTTTCGCAGAAAGCATAATAATAGGTACATTTGAAAAGCTTCTTATATTCCTGCAAACAGTAAGCCCATCCATTTTGGGAAGCATAATATCAAGAAGTATAAGGTCAATACTTTCATCATGTGCAAGTCTGACAGCCTCCTCTCCATCAAAAGCCGTTTCCACCTGATACCCTTCCTGCTCAAGATTGTACTTAATACCCTTGACCAACAGTTTTTCATCATCAACAACCAAAATCTTCATTAAAATTCCCGTCTCCTCTCAAATTTTTTATTTTCCTGATTATTTCACATAAATATAATCCTTTATATCCTGAAATCTCTTTTTTCCTATTCCGCTCACTTTCATAATGTCTTCGATCACCTCAAAATTTCCGTTCTCTTTCCTGTAATCAATTATTCTCTGAGCAATTTTCTCACCGATACCTTTTAACTTTTCAAGTTCAGAAATATCATCTGTATTTATATTTATGTACAAATCATTCTTTTCATTCGATGCCGTATCACTTTTTTCTTCCGTAACCGTTATATCATCCTCAGCTCTTACAACGGTTTCCTTTTCATCTGACAAAACACTTTCAACTTCATATTTACTGTAATATCTGTCATTACCTAATATCACAGAACCACTGAATATTGCTCCCAAAACAGCTATACAAAATAATAATGTAATTCTGTTTTTATTTTCGCTCACACATATTACTCCCTATTATTAACATAAATTATAATTGTTATCATCAAAAACATAGACAATATACATTATAACAAATTTTATTATAAATTTCCATACTTTTTTGCAAAATTTCTTGCAAATTGTCGAATTTTTATGTATAATATATGTATGTGTGCTTAAAAAGCATGAATTCCCAATAAAAATAATATTTAAGGAGCAACTCATGAATAAAAATTTAATTCTATCCGTGATACTTTCATTTTTTATTCTGACATCAAATATTTCATATACATACGCACAGCCCGAACAAGTACAGCAAACAGAACCTGCAGGCACAGAACAAGTACAGCAGGAGGAAGTCTTAGACGATTCCCCTGCACCCCATGCAAGTGCAGCATTGCTTATAGATTTAAAATCAGGCAAGGTATTATTCAATAAAAACGAAAGTGAAAAGATGTATCCTGCAAGTACAACAAAAATTCTTACAGGTATTCTCACCCTGGAAAATGCAAATCTTGAAGATGTCGTTATTGCACAAAAAGACGCTATTGAACCTATCACAAATCAACACTCACACATGGGAATATTAATTGGTGAAGAGTTAACGGTTGAACAACTTTTATACGGTATGCTTGTTTATTCAGCAAACGATGCTGCCAATGTTCTTGCAGTGCATATAGCGGGAAGCATTGAGGCATTTGCCATGATGATGAATGAAAAAGCAGCTGAGTTGGGTGCTAAAAACACACATTTTTCAAACCCTCACGGCTTCCATTCGGATGATCATTACACAACAGCAGAGGATTTAGCAGCAATTGCAAGATATGCAATGCAAAACGAAAAATTTCGCGAAATTGTAAAAACCAATATGTACACAATGGAGCCAACAAATAAATATCATGAAACACGTTATCTTTCAAATACAAATCATCTTATAAGCAATAAAAGACGCGCAGAATATTATTATAAAAAAGCCACAGGTATTAAAACAGGTTTTACAGATGAAGCAGGCTCATGTCTTGTTGCATCTGCACAAGACGGAGATACTGAGCTTTTATCAGTAGTTATGAAATGTCAAAATACAACAATTGTTGCAAACGGTGCTTATTCTTTTGTTGACAGCAAAAATCTTTTAGAATACGGATTTGATAATTTTAAGTATATAACAATAGCCGCTAACGGTGATATAGTTTCAGATTCAGGAGTTTATGAAGCAAAGAACAATATCCGTGTTGCTCTCACGCCTGAAAATGATATAAGTGGTTTGCTTCCTATAGATATTAAACTTGAAGAGGTTGAAATGCAGCCTACATTAAACGAAAACATTTCAGCACCTATTAACAAAGGTGACATCTTGGGAACGATTCAGTGCGTTTATAAAGGCGAAATAATCGGTTCTTCAAATCTTATTGCAACAAACGATGTAAAAAAAGATTACATAATCGCAGCAATTCATTTATTTATAAAAATTATTACACACCCCGTATTTATAGTGATTTTCTTACTGTTGATATATTTGAATGTTGCTTCAAAAATAAGACAAGATAAGAAAAGAAAACAAAGAAGAAGTCATTTAAGCTATGTAAACGAAAATACAGATTACTATCAATCAAGAGAACGTGACAGATATAAAAGACGCAGAAAATAAAAAGTGTGCCCACGCACACTTTTTTATCCTGTTTTGGTAAAACCCTCACCCATTATATGCTCTGCTTCCGAGGCTATTACAAAGGCATACGGGTCCTCACTGTGTATAATTTGTTTTATATCATGATACTCCCAGACACGAACTACACACATGAGAACCTTTGTCGGCTTTTTTGAATATGCTCCCTCCGCATTTAAAAAAGTAGCTCCTCTTTCCTTTTCCCTGATAATCCTTTCGGCAATTCTTTCATTTTTTTCTGATATTATGAGTATATTTCTTCCCTTATCGGCACTGTAAACAATTTTATCAATAATTGCGGTCTGACAAAGCAAAGCAATTACTCCAAAAAGTGCCGATTCTATATTTTTAAAAACAAATACAGATGACCCTAAAATCAATGAATCAATAATCATTATCGCTTTACCAATTTGTATCTGTGGAAATTTCTTTTCAAGTAAATATGATAAAATATCAGTTCCTGCCGTCGATGAACCTCTGAAAAAAACAACTCCCAACCCAATCCCCATAAATACACCGCCAAAAATTGTTCCTAACATTCTGTCACCTGTATACTGAGGAAAAAAAGGTGTTATTATACAATCAAGAATGAATGTATTTAATATTACCGTTCTGATTGAACGTACGGCGAATTGTCTGCTTATAAATTTATATGCCAGAAATAAAAGAGGTATATTAATTAACAAGGTCAAAAAACCTACGGGAAGACCCGTGACATATTTTATCATAATTGCAATTCCCGAAACACCTCCCGGTGCAACGTTTACTGTTTCAATAAAACAAAATATTCCCACTGCAAGTAAAAATGAACCGATTATTTCAGCTGATAAATCGAGAATTAAATTTTTATTTTTTTCGCTCATATCAAAACTCCAGATAATATTATTTCAATATTATTTTGAGTAGATATATGTTTTTTATTACACTATTGTTTAATTATTTTTTCTTGTTTAATGAATCATTTTTCAAAAAAATACTGATTTTTTATAAAATGAGACTGTCCAGATATCATATTAATACCTGGACAGCCGTTTATTATTTTTTCAGCAATTTACTGTTTTTCTTTTTTAATTTCTTTACTTCCGGTTTTTCTTCATGCTCCTCAGGCATTTCGTAATCCTGATCTACGCCTACAAATTTTTCCTTTGACGCAGCCTGCATCGACTCCTCATCGCCATAACCGTAGCCATAGCCATAACCATAACCATAGCCGTAACCATAACCGTAACCATAGCCGTAACCGTAACCACCATAGCCACCATAACCACCATAACCGTTACGCTTTCTGCCATAGCTATATCCGTAACGCTTATATGATCCGTAACGACTGGTAAGATTATTTACGTCATTCAAAATATATCCTAAAATTTTAGCATCAGCAAAATCCAAGCTGCTTCTTGCTCTTTCAAGAGTTTCATGAATTGTATAGTTTTGTCTTACAATAACAATAACACCGTCAACAAATTTTGACATTGCGGTAGCATCTGCAACCAATGTAACAGGTGATGTATCAACAAAAATGTAATCATACTTTTCAGAAAGCTGTTCAAACACCTCTCCCATTTTTGCCGACGCCAAAAGCTCTACAGGATTAGGAGGTACTTGTCCGGATGTAATACAGTCAATACCGTAGTCAGGACAGGGTTTGATTACAGACTCTAAATCTACCAAACCACATAACACATCTGATAAACCATTTTTTCTTTCAAGCTTTAAATATCTGTATACTCTTGGTTTTCTCAAGTCTGCATCAATCAACAATACTTTTGAGCCGGTTTGAGCAAATGCAATGGCAAGATTAAGAGTTGTAGTAGTTTTACCTTCACCGGGGCTTGCACTTGTTATAATAATTTTTTTACATTTACGCTCAATATGGCTTAATGTAAATATAATATTAGTCCTTGCAGCCTTATAGGCTTCAGTCATAACGAAATTCGAGCTTTTATCAAGAAGCGTAGCAACCTTAACCTGTGCCTCTTTCTGCTGCTGTTCATTTCTTTTAAATTTAGCTTTGCTTTCATTTACACTGCCGATTAATTTTTTTAAATTAAATTCCATCACTTACTGCCTCCTGAAGATTGATAATTTGAATAACCGGCATCAGCATAATTTCCATTACTGTTGTTAGATACCGCCAAACTCGGGATTTCACCAAGCAAAGGTTCTTTGTATCTTTGTACAATTTCATCACCGCTTTTAATTCTTGTATCAAACAATTCAAGTACAATAATAATCAATGCTCCGAGAATTATACCAAGGAATATTCCTATGAATGTATTTCTTCTGATATTTGGAGATATTGGTGTCTTTGTTTCACTTGCATTGTCAAGAACCTTTACAGAACCTGCTTCTACTACTCTGATTAACTCATCAGGAGCGTATTTAATAATACTTTTTGTTATTCTGTAAACGTCATCAGCATTAGTACCTTCTACTGTAATTGACAGGATTTCTGTTTCATTCAAAGAATCCATAGATAACATATTTTTTATCTGGCTTACAGTATATTTGTCATCCAAATCGTCTGCAACCTTGCTTAAAAAAGTTCTTGCCTGCAGGATTTCTGCATAAGTCATAACCAACTGTCTTGAGGAATTCATATTTGCCTGTGAAATTTCGTCATTGACAATTTCTTTTGAAGAATTTACATACAACGAAGCTGTCGAGCTATATACCGGCGAAATAAACACCTCAGAGTATACAAAAGCAAATACACCTACGAGGACTGCAGTTAATACGATTATAGTCCATCGTCTGAGAAGCATATCAATAATGCTTAAAATATTTAATTGATCGTTCAAAAAAATCACTCCATTTTAAATTTTATTGCATCACATATAATAATACCACACTTTTACAAATAAATCAATTCTTTTTACAAAAAAAATTATTTTTTTATTCATAAAAATTTATTCTGTTGAAAAATATTATTTTTACTGCTCATCTTTTTAATATTTATGAAATCAGCCATATCATTCCCGATAAAAAAGCAAATGCAATTACAAATATATGTACTTTTAAAATTCTTTCAGCTCTTTTGTATTCTTCATATTCAATAAAATTTCTGACCGTTTTAATAATACAAATTGCCGCACCGCAGATTATTGTCGGGAAGAAAAATATTCCCAGAAGATACGAATACTTCACCTCAGAAATAAGAAACATAACCAAAATAAAGTATGCCAGTCCACTCAATAAAGAAAAAATCAGAAGTCCGTATTTAGATTCAATTATATTTTTCATAGAACTACCCCAATCCGTATCACTTCTTTGCCGATAAAGCCGCTCCTATTATCCCTGCATCATTAAACAATGTAGCAATGCTTATATCAACCTTATCAAGATACTTGTTATATTCGTGTGCGTTACAATATTCCTTTATCGGGTTTAAGAGATAATCACCCTCTTTACTAATACCGCCGCCAATAACAAGCTTTTCGGGCTGGAAAATATTTATAACACTAACAAGTCCCGATGCTACATATTCTGTATACTGCTTTACAACAGCAATTCCGGCTTCATCTCCTGCCTTTGCAGCCTCAAAAGCAGTTCTTCCGCTTACTTTTCCCTCTGATAAAACCAACTCATGCATTTTACTGTCCGGACATTTATCCATCATTGCCTTTGTTTGTCTTATTAAAGCAGTCACCGATGCATAAGCCTCCCAACAGCCTATATTTCCGCAATTACAAAGTTCACCGCCATGAACTAAAGTTATATGTCCCAACTCTCCTCCTGCACCGTTAAAACCGCTGTAAACCTTTTTATTTATAACTATTCCGCCCCCTACTCCGGTGCCGAGAGTTATAAATATAAATGAATCAACATCATTTCCGTTTATCATATATTCACCAAATGCTGCAGCATCTGCATCATTTAATATACTTACCGGCAAATCAAAATATTTCTTTATCTCAGCAACCAAAGGTGTGTGATCCATCTTCAGGTTGTTTGAATATGCAACAACTCCGTTTTTTGCATCAACAGAACCCGGACAACCGATACCAATACCTTTAATATCTTTAACCTCAAGTCCCGCATCGGCAATAACTTTTTTTGAAACCTCTGCCATATCACAAACTATATCCTTATAATCACGGGGTAAATTTGTAGGTGTTGAGTCTTTTAAAATAATTTTTCCCTCATCATTAACAAGACCTACAGCAATGTTGGTTCCTCCCAAATCAATGCCTATATACATTTAACTCCTTAGCCTTTCTGTCTGCAAAAATTTATGTACTTACTGCCGCAGACCAACAATACAAATAATAACATAACATTATTATAACACAGATATTTTATAATATTTTCATCAAATTGTCAACTGTTTTTGTCATTATAATATTATTGTTTTTTATTTAAATCTGATAAATAACATATTAAATTACAAAAAAGGAAAATATTTTACATAGTTTTTACAAATATTTTACCTCAGTAAGATTGAAGTATAAAAAAAAAGATGATAATATATAACAGAAAATAAAAAACAGGAGAAGAATTATGAACTTTACAAACATTTTATCATTGGCAGGTGGCCTTGCACTGTTTCTGTTCGGGATGAACTTAATGGGCGAAGCATTGGAAAAAAGTGCAGGAAGTAAATTAAAAAGTATTCTCGAAAAGCTTACAGCCAGTAAATTTAAGGGGCTTATATTAGGAATGGGCGTAACTGCGGTTATACAAAGCTCATCCGCAACAACTGTTATGGTTGTCGGTTTTGTTAACTCAGGTATTATGAGTTTGAAACAGGCAATCAGTGTTATTATGGGTGCAAATATAGGAACAACAATTACTGCATGGATTCTGAGTTTGACAGGAATTAGTGGTGACAGTTTCCTTGTCACAATGTTAAAACCCTCCTCTTTCACGCCAATTCTTGCAGTAATCGGTGTTATTTTATATATGTTTATAAAAAACGAAAAAAAGAAAGACTTAGGATTGATTCTTTTAGGCTTCGCTGTTCTGATGTTCGGTATGGATGCAATGTCAGCTGCAGTTGAACCTTTAGCAGAGATTAAAGCCTTCCAGAACATATTACTTCTCTTCTCTAATCCTCTTCTTGGTGTACTTGTAGGTGCTTTGGTTACAGCAATTATTCAGAGTTCTTCTGCCTCTGTTGGAATTCTTCAAGCCTTATCTGCCACAGGTCAGATGACATTGGGTAGTGCAATTCCAATTATCATGGGACAGAATATAGGTACAACAATTACTGCCCTTCTTTCATCGGTAGGTGCGAACAAAAACGCAAAAAGAGCTGCTATGGTACATTTATACTTTAATATAATAGGAACAATAGTCATTCTTTGCGTATTCTATCTGTTAAATTCTATTTTTAAATTTACATTTATCAACGAGAATGCAAATCAGCTGTCAATCGCGGTTGTTCACACAGCTTTTAACATTTTGTGTACATCAATCCTCATACCGTTTACAGGCTTTTTGGAAAAGCTTGCAATAATTACGGTTACTGACAAAGATACAACAGATAAAAATCAGATTCTCGATGAAAGACTTCTTGCAACTCCAACCGTTGCTATTCAACGTTGCCACGCCGTAGCTAAAACAATGGCTGAGCTTGCAATTACATCACTTAAAAAATCCTTTACTCTTCTGACTGAATACAATGAAAAAACAGCACAGGAAATTCAGGAAGAAGAAAATATGGTTGATAAATATGAAGATATGATAGGAACTTATCTTGTAAAGCTCACTGGTAAAAATTTGAATGTAGGAGACAGCAACGAAGTAACTGAACTGTTTCACATGATAGGCGATTTTGAAAGACTTTCCGACCATGCTGTAAATATTGTAAAATCGGCACAGGAAAAGCATGACAAAAAAATCAAATTTTCCGAAGAAGGTTATCACGAATTAAATACTATGATAGCGGCAGTAAGCGAAATTCTTGATAAATCTCTTGACTGTTTTGAAAATAACGATTCAAGAATTGCAGCTGAAATCGAACCTTTGGAGCAGGTTATCGACGGCTTGAGAAATGAACTTAAAAAGCGTCATGTTACAAGACTAAAACAACAGCAATGTACAATTGAAGTAGGTTTTGTTTTCTCCGATATTATAACAAACCTCGAAAGAATTTCAGACCACTGCTCAAATATTGGTAGCTGTGTTATAGAAATCGAAAATGAAGAGCTTAAAATGCATGACTATATCAAGCGTATAAAAAATGAAGCATTTGATAAGCAGTATGCGAAATATGCAAACAAATATGCATTATAAAATATTAAGTGGGGTGTTGCATTGCAACACCCCACTTTTGATTTCTTCTTAATATCACACCTGTTATCAACAGGCGTTTTTATATGAGTCTAAATAAATATTTTCGATTAGCAAATACCCTGAGCCATCATAGCCTGTGCAACCTTTGAGAAACCTGCAATGTTAGCACCTGCAACAAGGTTATATCCTAAGCCGTATTCTTCTGATGCAGCAGCAGCGCTGTCATGAATATTAACCATGATATTTTCAAGCTGAGCATAAACCTGTTCAGGTGAGAATACTGTATGACCTGCATTCTGTCCCATTTCGATACATGAACAAGCAACACCGCCTGCATTAGCTGCCTTTGAAGGTCCGATAACTACACCGTTCTTAGCAAGATAAGCCATAGCGTCATTGGTTGTAGGCATATTTGAACCTTCGCAAAGGAACTTACAGCCGTTCTTAACCATTTCCTCAGCTTCCTTCATGGTGATTTCATTCTGAGTAGCACAAGGAATGTACAAATCAGCCTTAACGCCCCATGGCTTTTCACCAGGGAAGAATTTAGCATTCGGGAACTTTTCAGCATACGGAGCACAGATATTCTTTCCTGATGCTCTTAATTCCAATAAGTAATCTTCCTTTTCACCCGGTGTTACACCGTCAGGATCATATATGTAGCCGTCAGGGCCTGAGATTGTAATAACCTTGGCACCTAACTGATTGAGCTTTTGTACTGTTCCCCATGAAACGTTACCGAAACCTGAAACAACTACTTCCTTACCCTTTAATTCTTCACCAAAGTGCTTGAGCATTTCTCTTGCAAAGAATACAATACCGTAACCTGTTGCTTCTGTTCTTCCGTTCAATCCGCCGTATGAAAGACCTTTACCTGTTAAAACTCCCTCATAAACGTTCTTTAATCTCTTATACTGTCCGAACATATATCCGATTTCTCTTGCACCAACGCCTAAGTCACCTGCAGGTACGTCTGTTTCAGCACCGATATGTCTGTAAAGCTCTGTCATGAATGACTGACAGAATCTCATAATTTCAGCATCTGATTTTCCGTTAGGATCGAAATCAGCTCCACCCTTACCGCCGCCGATTGGTAAGCCTGTCAGACTGTTTTTGAAAATCTGCTCAAAGCCAAGGAATTTGATAATTCCCAGATATACATTAGGAGCAAATCTCAAACCACCCTTGTAAGGTCCGATTGCACTGTTAAACTGTACTCTGTAACCTCTGTTAACCTGAACATTGCCATTATCATCAACCCATGGCACTCTGAACATAATCTGTCTTTCAGGCTCAACGATTCTTTCGAGCAATGCAGCCTTTTCATATTCCGGATGTTTTTCGATTACAGGAGCAAGACTTTCCAAAACCTCTGTAGTTGCCTGAATAAATTCAGATTCACCCGGATTTTTTTTCTTCAATTCTTCAAGAACTTTTTCAATGTATGACATAAAAAACTCCAATCCGCCCGCTCCGTCGGCTAATTATTTTATATCCTCTTATCCCGGAGCAATAACGATAAGAGCTTTTGCCATTCCTCAGTCATACCGGCTGTGTTCAGGCTATATATTAACATGAATTTCATGTTAATTTCAAGTAAACTGATTGCATTTAATTATATCACTTTTTTGCAACCAAAGCAATAGGAAATTTCAAAAAAACACAAAAAAAATACATAATATCTAAAAATTTGACAGTTTTTTCCTTTATTGTTTCAAAATTTATATACAACACATATAAACTCTTTTATCTTTATTAATTTATTTTCAAATTTAATACAAAATTTAAATATTTTAATTTGTGAATACCAGATTATTATAAAAGTAAATTTTTCTTTACAATTTAAAAAACATCTTGTAATACCTGTTGATTATATGGTATTATATATATAACACTTGTTAATCTTATATATTAATAAGAAACAATAATTTAAAAATTCACTATTAAATTTAATGAAAGGAACTAAAGAAATGGAAGATTGTTTATTCTGCAAAATCATTAAGGGAGAAATTCCCTCAACAAAAGTTTATGAGGATGAGTATGTGTATGCATTTAATGACATTGAACCGCAGGCACCGCATCATGTCATTATTGTTCCGAAGATACATATTAAATCAGCTAATGAAATAACTTCAGATAACAGCACATATATTGCTAAAATTTTTGAAGCGGCCGCAAAAATTTCAAAGAACCTCGGTATCAGTGAGGACGGCTACAGAATAGTCAATAATTGCGGAAAATTTGGTGGTCAGACTGTCGGACATATACATTTTCACCTTACCGGCGGCAGACAGTTCGGCTGGCCTGCAGGTTGATACAGTTAACGCACCGTTATCTGCAAATTTGTTTTCCGGCTGTTGTCACGAAAGCTTTAATAATTTTATAAAAATATACCAAAAATAAAAAAATAACAAAAAAACTTATTAAAACGTCTTGACAACACCATATTAAATAATGTATAATGTATGATAGCCATTAAGGCGAAAGAACTTTAATTTTCATCAGACATCCGGAAAATGACCAACCGGAGGGAGGGAAAATAAATGTCTGAAATTCGTGTAAAAGATAATGAATCATTAGATAGTGCATTAAGAAGATTTAAGCGTCAGTGCGCTAAATCAGGCGTTATGTCTGAAATCAGAAAGCGTGAGCACTACGAAAAGCCAAGTGTGAAGCGTAAAAAGAAATCAGAAGCAGCACGTAAAAGAAAGTTTAAATAAGGAGACAAGTAATGTCACTTAAAGAGAGATTAGCGGATGATCTGAAATCTGCTATGAAAGATAAAAATATAATCCGTAAAAATGTAGTACAGATGGTTCGTGCCGGAGTATTGCAGTTTGAAAAGGATAATAAAGTAACTCTTGACGATGAGGGTGTTCTCGATATTATAGCAAAACAACTTAAACAAAGAAGAGATTCCCTGCCGGATTACGAAAAGAGTGGTCGTGAAGATTTAATCGCCGAGTTAAAGGCCGAAATGGATGTGTTGATGGAATATCTGCCCGAACAGCTAACAAAGGAAGAACTTGAAAAAATAGTTTCCGAAACTGTTGCACAAACCGGTGCATCCTCAATGAAGGATATGGGCAAAATCATGGCTGCGGTTATGCCTAAAGTAAAGGGCAGGGCCGACGGTAAAATGATTAACGAAATAGCTAAAGCTATGCTGACAAAGTAATTAAAGAGAGCCTTTGTGCTCTCTTTATATTCATTGTTTACAAATTAACAGCTTGCTGGTGTAGCACAGTCGGTAGTGCATCTGATTCGTAATGCAGTACGAGGTAACAAAAAATTACCTTTAATGCCACTGAGCATCAACACTTGCAAGATTTTGGATTTGTTGAAAGTGAATTTTTGTTGAAAGATTAGTTGAAAAAACAGTATTGAAAATATTGTTATCATACACAGATGCTGGTGTAGCACAGATGGTAGTGCATTCGATTCGTAATCGAAAGGCCAGGGGTTCAAGTCCCCTCACCAGCTCCATTAAGAGGCTATATTTTGTGTATAGTCTCTTTTTA
>JAZOTP010000064.1:0-10081 GCA_045657705.1 Clostridia bacterium | reverse complement strand
CGATGCTGTTGACAGTACGGGAAATTTAATAGTTACATATAATGATGAGCCGATTAGTGCAGTTTTTCATTCTACTTCCTCAGGATTTACAGAGAATGCAAAGGATGTATGGGGAGGAAATGCTGAATATCTTGTCAGCGTGAAAAGTGAGGGTGATTTGAATTCCCCGAAATTTAAATCCGAAAGGATTCTTTCTGTTGATGAATTTAAAAAAATTGCCGAAGAAAAAATTGAAGGTGTAAGCTGGGATAATTATCTGATTGGGAATATTACAAGAAGTGATGCAGGAGGAATAATGACAATAGATATAGGAGGTATTGCTGTAAAGGGTACAGATTTTCGTTTTATGTATGATTTGCGTTCGACAAATATAAATATCGAACAAACGGAAACAGAAATAAAAATGAATGTAACCGGATTCGGGCATGGTGTTGGAATGAGCCAATATGGTGCAAACTATCTTGCTTCAATTGGAAAAAATTATGAAGATATTTTAAAAACATACTACACGGGTGTTTCAATTTCTGAATGTAACGATATTTTCAAATAATATGAAAATTTAATATAAAAAACCGCTCCGAGTTCGTTACAATCGAAGCGGTTTTATAAAAAGACTTAATTATGAAATTGAAATGACTTCATAGCCTGCATCAGTAATTGTTTGCTTCAACAATTCATCTGAAATATCAGCACCAAGAGTTACGATTGCTTCCTTGTTTTCAAGATTGACAACCGCAGATACTCCAGGAATTTCATTTAAGACTTTTTCAACTCGTGAAGAACAATGCATACACATCATACCTTCAATTTTAATTGTTTTTTTCATAACAGACAACCCCTCTTTTGTTTTATATTTTTCCGGCTTGAAATAATTTAATCTCAAGGCGTTTGAAACGACGAATATTGAGCTTAAACTCATTGCTGCCGCCCCGAACATTGGGTTAAGCTTAATGTTAAACAGGGGATAGTAGAGTCCGGCAGCTAACGGTATTCCGATGACATTATAGAAAAATGCCCAGAATAGATTTTCTTTGATATTTTTTACTGTTGCTTTGCTGAGTTTAATAGCATTTACAGCATCGTAAGGATCGCTTTTCATAAGAACAACATCAGCAGACTCTATTGCTATTTCAGTGCCTGCTCCGATTGCAATTCCAATATCAGCTCTTGTTAATGCAGGAGCATCATTTATTCCGTCACCAATCATTATTACTCTGTTATTGTCATTTTGTAATCTTTGTATATGAGTGTCTTTATCCTGGGGGAGAACCTCAGATATTACATCATCAATCCCTGATTGATTTCTGATAAATTCAGCAGCCTTTTTATTATCTCCTGTTAATAAAACAGTTTTCAATCCCATTTTCTTTAATTCTTTTACTGCTTCTTTTGAATTTTCCTTCAGTGTATCCGCCAATGCGGCAATTGCCGCAATTTTTCCGGAAACGGTAAGGAAAAGAACTGTTTTACCGTCATTGTAAAAATCTGAAATCTTTGATGAATATTTTGAAAAATCAACGTTATATTCCTTCATCATTTTTTCATTCCCGACAAGGACATTGTTTTGATTAATAATACAGCTTATTCCCATTCCTTCAATTTCGCAATAATCATCGGCATTTGTTTCATATCCTTTAAATTTTGAATATACCGCTTCACCTAACGGATGTGAAGATAATTTTTCTGATGAAGCAAAATAAACCGATATATCTTCATTATTAAAACCGTCACAAACGATAATGTCGGTAACCTGAGGTTTACCTTCGGTTATTGTTCCTGTTTTATCCATAACAACAGTAGTTGCTTTACACATTATTTCCAAAGCTTCTGCCGATTTAATTAAAATACCAAGATTTGCACCTTTACCTGTCCCAACCATTATTGCAGTAGGAGTAGCAAGTCCGAGTGCACATGGGCAGGATATAACCAAAACCGATATCGCACATGACAGTGCAAATTCTGCACCGTATCCTGCAATCAGCCATATAACGGCGGTAACTAATGAGATTGTTATTACAATCGGAACAAAAATACCGCTTATTTTATCTGCAAGCCTTGAAATAGGTGCTTTCCCGGATGATGCATCTTCCACTAAAGAAATAATTTTTGAGAGTGTGGTGTCTGCACCGACACGCTCAGCTTTAAAGGTCATATATCCTGATTTGCATATTGTTGCGGTTGTAACCTTGTCATTAATATGCTTTTCTTTTGGAAGGCTTTCACCTGTAATTGCAGATTCATCAACCGTGCAGTTACCATTTATAACCAAACCGTCAGCAGGTATATTTTCACCAGATTTTACTATAATAATATCGCCAACAACCAATTCAGAGCTTTTAATTGTCAACTCTTGATTATTTCTGATTACTCTTGCTGTATCGGGAGCTAACCTGATAAGCTTTTCAATTGCCTGTGTTGTTTTGCGTTTTGAACGTTTCTCAAAATATTTTCCAACTGATATGAGTGTTAAAATCATCGCAGAGGATTCAAAATATAATTGATGCGAATAATTATGAATTATATCATTACTGTTTATATAATAGCCGTAGCTTATCATATATATTGCGAAAATACCGTAAATCATTCCGGCAGAAGAACCTATTGCAATTAAAGAATCCATGTTAGGTGTTCTGTTAAAAAGCATCTGATAACCGTTTTTGTAATATTTCCTGTTAATATATATAACGGGAAGTGTTAATAAAAACTGAGTAAACGCAAATGCAAACGAACTCTGTGAAATAAATCCGGGGAGTTTTAATCCTATCATATGCCCCATGGATACATACATCAATATCAGTAATAATATTATTGAAGAAATCAATCCACTGAGTCCGTCACCGTCCTCTTTGGCAGGTTTTTCGGGAGAATTAAAATTTTTTTGTTGTCTGTCATCAGTTGATTCAGCACTGTAACCGGCTTGTTCAACCTTTCTTATTATGCCCGAAACATCTAAAATATTATCGTCAAAATCTACCACCATAGAATTTGTTAACAGATTTACACTTACCGAATTAACTCCGCTTGTTTCGGACACGGCTTTTTCAACATGAGAACTGCACGCAGAGCAAGTCATACCGTACACATTAAATTTTTTTTTCAAATAATCACCGACTTTCTGTAAAATAAAAATTAAATATATTGACAATGTAATTAAAATATTGTAAAATATCCTTTGTTGTTAGATGATTTTATAAGGAGTATGTATAATGAATTTTGTTGCTATTGATTTTGAAACCGCAACATCCGGAGCAAGCAGTATATGCAGTATGGGACTTTGCACGGTTATTGACAACAAAATCACAGAAACTAAGGAAATACTTATTAAGCCAGATCCGTTTGAATTTAACGAATATAATATAAAAATACATAACATAACGCCCGATATGGTTATTGACAAGCCTACATTTGATAAATATTGGGCTGAAATATTCCCGTATCTGAATGACAGAATAATTGTTGCACATAATGCAGGATTTGATGTTGGTGCTTTGGTAAATACGCTCACACATTATAACATAGAATTTCCTACATTCAGCTATTTATGTACAGTAAAATTGTCACAAAAAGCCTATCCTGATTTACCGAGCCACAAGCTTAATAATCTTGCAGAAGCTATCGGTGTTGACTTCTCTCATCATCAGGCTGGTGACGATGCTTATGCGTGTGCAAAAATTCTTATTAAAATCATGGAGGATTTTAATTTAAAAAGCCTTGATGATATAGAAAAGAAGTTTGAAATAGGTATTGGTCATATATATCCGGGCTGTCATATTCCTTGTACTAAAAACAAAAAGAAAAAATCCAGACAAGCACAACGGGTGGAATAGTACACCTGTTGTTTTTATTATTTTTCAAATTGAGTTATACGCCACTAACTATTATAACATAGCTTATAAAAAATGTAAATACTTAATCTGTTAAAATTTTCAGAATTGTTTTAAATTAACAATTATAATTTCACATCAATAAATTATAAAATTAATTTATTCTATTGATTTTTGGTATAGTTAAGTTTATAATATAAGATAACAGAAAGGATGATTAATATGGAACAGACATTTTTGATTGTTTTAATTTTATTGGCTGTTTGTATAATTATTTTGCAAATTGTAAATCTTTTAAAAAAACCGTCATTTGATGATAAAAATCTTGGACAGTTTATTATTCAGGGGACAAACAGTTCGGTTAAATCCCTTGGTGATTTGATAATTTTAAATCAGAAAAATACTGATTCTATTCAAACAAATAAATTTGATGATATAAACAAGTCGATGACAGAGAATTTTAACAGAATGGAATTACGTTTTAAGACTTATGAAAGCCTGAATGAACAAAAGCTTGAGGCAATTCGTGAAACTGTCGAAAAAAAGCTTGAAACACTTTCTGTAGAGAATACAAAAAAACTTGATGAAATGCGTAAAACCGTTGATGAAAGGCTTCAAAAAACACTCGAAGACAAGATGAATCAATCATTTAAATTGGTCAGTGAAAGACTTGAGCTTGTATATAAGGGTCTTGGAGAGATGCAGAATCTGGCAGTTGGTGTGGGAGATTTAAAAAAAGTATTGTCAAATGTCAAAACCCGTGGTATTTTGGGAGAAATACAGCTTGGTGCAATTTTAAAAGAAATATTATCAACAGAACAATATGAGGAAAATGTAGCAACTGTACCGGGAAGCAGCAGTGTAGTTGAATTTGCGGTGAAAATGCCGTCAGGAGATAACAGCTTTGTATATTTACCCATAGATTCAAAATTTCCGCAGGATGCTTATATTGATTTACAGAATGCATATGAATCATCAGATCCAACAGCTGTTAAACAAGCCGTAAATACCCTTTCTGCACGAATAAAATTGTTTGCTAAGGATATACATACCAAATATGTTGAAGTGCCGTATACGACAGATTTTGCAATAATGTTTCTGCCGTTTGAGGGTTTATATGCCGAAGCTGTAAATATCAGCGGATTAGTTGAATTTTTACAGAGAGAATATCATGTAAACATTGCAGGGCCAAGTACAATGGCAGCGTTGTTAAACAGTATTCAGATGGGCTTTAAAACTATAGCTATTCAAAAGCGTTCGCAAGAAGTATGGGCAATTTTAGGTGCAGTGAAATCAGAGTTTGATAAATTTGAAAAAGTTATTGAAAATGCTCAGCAGAGAATTAATCAGGCAAACAAAGAGCTTGATGCATTAGTAGGAGTAAGAACAAGAGCGATACAGCGAAAGCTCAGAAATGTTGAACAGTTAGATTCGGATACTTCGTTGCTAATTGATGATGAATAAAAAATCAGTAAGAGTGATACAATGCATATAAATGGACAGGAAATATATTATATAGTAAAAAGGGGCAATTTTTGTGAGAATTTATGAAAAAATTACGGATTTGATTGGTGGAACACCGCTTTTAGAACTTAAAAATTATGAAAAAAATAATGAGCTTTCCGCTACTATTTTGGCAAAACTTGAATATTTTAATCCTGCAGGAAGTGTAAAGGACAGAGTTGCGATGGCAATGATTGATGATGCAGAATCAAAAGGAGAATTAAAACCCAATTCGGTTATTATTGAGCCAACAAGCGGAAATACAGGCGTGGGTCTTGCGGCTGTTGCAGCATCGCGTGGTTATAAGGTTATTCTTACAATGCCTGAAACAATGAGCATTGAACGTAGAAATCTTTTAAAAGCTTACGGTGCGGAGCTGGTGCTGACTGAGGGAGCAAAAGGTATGAAGGGTGCAATTGAAAAAGCACAAGAATTGGCTGAACAAACACCTGACAGCTTCATTGCGGGTCAGTTTACAAACATGGCTAATCCGATTGCACACAAAACCACAACAGGGCCGGAAATATGGAAGGATACAGACGGTAATGTTGACATATTTGTTGCAGGTGTTGGTACAGGCGGGACTTTATCGGGTGTTGGTGAATATTTAAAATCGCAGAATCCTGATGTAAAAATAGTAGCCGTTGAACCGGCAGGCTCTCCTGTCCTTTCACAGGGTACACCGGGATCACATAATATTCAGGGTATCGGTGCAGGCTTTGTACCTGATACACTCAATACAAAAATTTATGATGAAATCATAACGGTTGAAAATGAAGATGCCTTTGAAACAGGCAGAATACTTGCAAGAGGTGAAGGCTTACTTGTAGGGATTTCTTCTGGTGCGGCACTTTTTGCTGCAACTCAGCTTGCAAAACGTCCGGAAAATAAGGGTAAGGTTATTGTTGTGTTATTTCCTGATACAGGGGAGAGATACTTATCTACACCAATGTTTTCATAATAAACAGAAACAGGTAGGAATTTATATATTTTCTGCCTGTTTTTATTATTTGTTCGGTAAGTGTAATAAATTGTTGAATTACTTGACAAAAATCATTAGTTTTAAATGAATTAAATACTTGACAATATACAAAATTTTAAGTATAATTATATTATTTGTTGAATTCAATTCTTTTTTATGATATAATATATTTTATATTTGATTATAGGGTGTTTAAAATGGTTTTAACAGTATTAGTTTGGAATTTTATTGTATTTTTTATATATGGTATTGACAAGTTTAAGGCTGTACATAGTACTCGCAGATTAAATGAACAGACGTTGGTTTTGTGTGCGTTACTTTTGGGTGGTATTGGTGCTTTGTGTGGAATGGAAATTTTCAAGCATAAGACAAAACATTTAAATTTTAAAATTGTTATTCCTTTTGCGTTTGTTTTGACTGTTATAGTTCTTATATGTCTTGCTACAATAGGTATCTGATTTTAATGGAGATGTTGTTATGAAAATGAACATAATTTGTGCAAAAAACAGTCTTGCTTTAAATGATTATTGTCTTGAAAATATAAAATATAAAAAAAATAACGATGAAAATGTCATTATAATAGTTCCTGATCAGTTTTCTTATACTGCTGAAAAGATGATTACATCAAATTTTGGCGGTTCTGGCTTAAACGGTATTGAGGTACTTACATTTTCAAGAATTACAACAAAATATCTTTCCCGTGTAAAAAGCAATTATTTAGCTCCTGCCGGTAAAACCATGCTGGTACAGCAGGCTGTGAGAATGGCTTGCAGAGATGAGAATAATATTTATTCTGGTTGTGCGTCGCTTCCCGGTTTTGCTTATGAGATGCAGAATATGATTGCTGAGTTCAAGAGATACATGATAACTCCTGAAATTCTCGATGAGTGCTCGGAACATCTTTCTGACGGTATGCTTAAGCGAAAAATTAAATCACTTGCTGATATATACAGAGTATATCTTGAGAAAACCGAGGGAAGATTTTATGACAGTGACAATGATTTACTCTTGTTGGCACAGCATCTTGAAAAGAGTAATGTATTTAAAGATACCAATATTATTTTTAATGAATTTTCTGATTTTCTTCCTCAGCACTATAAGGTGATTGAGGCTTTTTTTAAAAGTGCAAAAGAATTAAATGTTACTTTGCCGATTGATGATAAAAACATTGACTTGATGAAAATACCTCAAAAAACAAAATCAAGACTCATTTCTCTTGCATCAAAAAATAATATTTATACAGATATTATTCAATATGAAAAGGAAGTAAATCAATTTAATTCTAAAGAAATTGAGTTTTATTACAATAATTATTCTGATTTTTCAAATAAAAGTTTCGAACCTTATAAGGAAAAAACAAGAGATATACAACTTTTCACAGGAAAGGATCCTTATTCTGAAATTGAGCATACAGCAAAGGTAATAAAGACACTTGTAGAAAAAGAAAATTATAGATATTCGGATATTTCTGTTGTGTTTGGAAATGAGAAAGATTATAATCATATTATTCAATCTGTATTCGGAGATTATGAAATTCCTTATTTTATTGATACAAAATTGCCTGTAACTGAACATCCTTTAATTCTTGCTGTATTGGGTGTATTTAATATTATTGATAAAAACTGGAGTTATGATTCTGTATTTGAATATTTAAAGTCAGGATTTTTATATGAAAAAAATCAGGACGGAATATCTGAAATGTCAAGAGATGATATTGATTTGTTGGAGTCGTATGTATTAAAGCGCGGAATAAGAGGCAAGAAAAAATGGCTTTCTGACGAAAAATGGATTTTTAATAAGGGTGGTATTTCGGATATTGATGAGCAAGCTGTTGACCAAGAGGATGATGAATATACTTTAAGAATAAATTGTATAAGAAAAAAAATAACCGCACCGATTGAAAAGCTGATTGATAAAATATCAGGAAGAAAAACCGTAGAAGAATTATGCAAAGCTTTTTATGAATATTTGTGCGATATTCATTTGTATGAGGGTATTCAGTACGAAATAAAACAGCATAATTTTAATAAACGTAGAAATGAAGCGGAGCAGTTTTCATTAGTTTGGAATATGCTCATTGAAGTTATTGATCAGTGTGTTGTAACAATGGGTGATGAAAAATGCTCAAAAAAAGAATTTCTTGAATATTTGTCCGCAGGGCTTTCAACCTGCAGTATAGGTATTATTCCGTCATCGCTTGATGCGGTTACTGTCGGAACTGCCGATGCATCAAGACAGAAGCAGGTTAAGGCTATATTTGTGGCAGGAAGTATCAGAGGAGTTGTACCTCTTGAAATCAATAGAGAGGGTATATTATCGGATAAAGAAAGAGGTGTATTGAGCGAACTGTTTGAAAATACCGATATTGAAATCGGCAGTGATACAAAAGCACTTAAAAATGCGTCACAGTACAGATTTTTCAGAGTTCTGTTTACAGCTACAGAACGGATTTATATAAGTTATCCTGTTAACAGTTTTGAGGGAGAATCACAGATTCCGTCACAGTTCATATTTGATTTGAACAAGATATTTGAAAATCTGACACAAAGTGATGATTTGTTATCGGATGATATTGGAGAAAATCTGATTTTATCACCTAAAGCAGCATTTGATTATCTTATGGCAAACAGAAATAACCGGAAAAATCCTGAAGTTAAAGCCTTGTACAGATGGTTTATGCAGAATGAAAAATGGAGTGAAAAACTCAGAATGATTGAAACCGCTGACAGCTATAAACTAACTCAGGCTAAAATTACTCCTAAAAATGCACAAATGCTTTATAATAACAAATCAAATTACAGTGTGAGCCGATTGAATGAATTTTCATCATGTCCTTTTAAGTACTTTTTAAAATACGGTTTGAAAGCAAAGGAGCAGGAGGTATGGAAAATTCAAAAATTCGATTTGGGTTCATTAATGCATCTTGCAATATGTCAGTATTGTAAAACTGTCGAAAACGGTGCAAAGAGTTTTGAAGAACTGAAAAACAACTGGAACAGGCTTACTAAAGAGAAAAGCGAAGAAATTGTTGACACAGTAATGACGGAAATTCTTTCAAAGGTAATTTCAACACTTGACAGAGATGAGGGAAAGGTTAAATATCTTATTGCAAGAATGACCAAAACAATAAAACGTTCTGTTGAAACCGTAAGAATAAGTCTCCAAAACGGATGTTATGCTGCAGCAGAGCATGAAAAAATATTCAGAATTGATTTGGAGTCGGCAGATATTCAGATTAATGGAACAATTGACAGAATTGATGTTGCAAGAGTTGATGAGAGTAACAGTGCAAAATTAAGAATTGTTGATTATAAATCAGGAAAAAAAGATTTTTCCGTTGTTGAGATAAGTAATATGCTTGATATTCAGTTGATTGTGTATGCCGCCTGTGCAGCTGATCTTTATAATAAGGGTGAAATACGATATGTTGACGGGACAAGCTCGGCAGAAGTGTGCGGAATAATGTATAACAAGCTGAGAGATGACTTTGTGTCTATTGGGATGGAGCAACTGACTGATATTGACAGCTATGTTTCAAAAACAATGAAGCTTGGCGGTGTTGTTGTATTGGATACTGATGTGAATGAAGCCGGTGATGAAATATACAATATAGAAAATGCATTAATGATGGATTCAAAGCTTTCAATGAACGGTAAAAGTGAATATCTTGATATATCAATAAATAAAAACGGTGAATTAAGTAAGAACTCGGAAGTTACATCCCGAAATGATTTTAATAAAATGGTTGAGTATGTGAAAAAAAATATAATAC
>JAZOTP010000063.1:0-6798 GCA_045657705.1 Clostridia bacterium | reverse complement strand
AATGAGTTTTCAAAGTATGCACAGGGTGTTATCAACCTTACATCGGGTGTGATAAACAGCTTTATTTCTTTGATTGTTTCTGTATATATGCTGATAGATAAGCAAATAATGAAAAAGAACATAAAAGCTGCTTGTTCAGTTCTTTTATCAAAGGAAAAGACAGAGAAAATATGCAGATATTTCAGACGTGTGAATGACATTTTTTCAAAATATATCTATTGCCGTGTTATGGATGCCTTAATTGTAGCGGTTCTTGCAACCTTGATTCTGACTGTTTTACAGGTAAAGTATGCATTGATTCTCGGTATAATGATAGGTCTTTGTAATCTTATTCCATATTTCGGTTCTATCATCGGAACCGTAATCGCTATGATAATTACATTTGTTACAGGTGGCTTGTTCAGAACCTTATGGGCAGGAGCGTTGCTTACCGTACTTGAACAGGTCGACGGAAACTATATAGGTCCGAAGATAATGGGTGAAGTTCTTGAAATAAGACCGCTTTGGGTAATATTTGCCGTTACGGTTGGCGGAGGCTTGTTTGGCGTGTTCGGAATGCTGTTCTCTGTTCCGATACTTGTTGTTTTAAAAATGATGAGTGAGGATTACATGAGAAACAGACAGGAAGAAAAAAGTAAAAATACGGGAGGAATTGAATGAAGGAAAGAATAATAAATACTGTTTAATTCGGCATAGTAGTAGCTTGTAATGCTCATATAAACTTATGAAAAAACAGTAATACTGAAAGGCATGATAACAATGAAAATCGCAGTAATCGGAGGAGGAGCATCGGGCTTGATGGCGGCGATATGTGCTGCACGTTCGGGTGCTTATGTTACAATATATGAACGCTGTGACAGAATAGGAAGAAAAATTCTTGCAACGGGAAACGGCAGATGTAATTATACAAACATCAATGCCGGCATTAATAACTATCACGGAAAAAATCCGGAGTTTATACAAAAAGCATTTGATAAATTCGGGGTTAGTGATACTGTAGAGTTTTTCAGGGAGCTTGGTATGCTTACAAAGGTTGAAGAAAAGGGGAAAGCATATCCCTACAGCCTGCAGGCTTCAGCGGTGCTTGATGTTTTGAGATTTGAGCTTGAAAGACTTAAAATAAATATTGTTACAGAATTTGAAGTAAAATCAGTTAAAATGAAGGACGCTAAATTCGTTATTGAAGCATATAACGGCGAAAAACAGACAGCTGACAAAGTGATTCTATCGGCAGGAGGAAAAGCTTCTCCGTCGCTTGGTTCTAACGGAAGCGGTTATGAAATTGCAGAAAAGCAGGGTCACAAAACAACAAAAACCTTTCCGTCATTGGTTCAGATAAAAACAGACACACAATTTGTTAAGGCAATGAAGGGTATAAAAACAGATGCATTGGTAAAATTCTGTGCTGAAAAGGTGATAGATAAAGCTTTCGGCGAGGTACTGTTTTGTGATTACGGTGTTTCGGGACCTGCAATTTTTAATATATCAAGACATTGCGGTGAATATAAAAATGCAAAGCTTAAGCTTGATTTACTGCCCGACATGGAATTTGAAGAATTAAGAGAAATGCTTGAAAAAAGAAAAAGTGAAAATATAACCTTAGAAAACTTTTTTGTGGGTATTCTTAATAAAAAAATAGGAATGACGGTAACAAAATATGCAAATGTATTGCCATATTCAAGAACCTCGGACACATTGAACGGCAAGGAAATTAACCGCTTATGCGAGGCAATCAAGTCATTTACCTTAGAGGTTCAGGGAACAATGTCGTGGAATAACGCACAGGTTACAGCAGGCGGGATTGATACCGATGATATCAATCCCGAAACAATGGAATCCAAGCTGTGTGAGGGCTTGTATCTGACGGGAGAATTGCTTGATATAGACGGCGATTGCGGCGGATATAATCTGCAATGGGCATGGACAAGCGGATATGTGGCAGGAATGAGTGCGACTGTCCGGTAAACTGTAATCCGGAATGTATATTAATAAATTTCAATTATGTATTCAAAAAAATGAAGCTTTAATGCTTCATTTTTTTATACATCAAGATTTATCGCTTCATCAAACATTTTCTTTATCATTTTAAGCTTGTCGGGAAGTCCTGAGTATCTTTTTGCTTTTTCGTTATTATTAATCATTCTCATGATACTTTTTTCGTCTCCTACAAGTATAACCATTTGCTTTGCTCTTGTGATAGCTGTATACAAAAGGTTTCTGAACATAAGCATCGGTGGGAAGTTAAATACGGGTATTATTACAAAGGGAAATTCATTACCCTGACTTTTATGAACTGTTACGGCATATGCAAGCTCCAGCTCGTCAAGATTATTAAAGCTGTATTCAACGTGCTTATCATCGTCAAAGACAATATCCAAAAGCTTATCAACCGTTGATACTCTTTCTATAATTCCTATATCACCGTTAAAAATTCCCATACCCTCTTCACCGTTATCACGAATCCATGTAATATCGTAATTGTTTTTGTTTTGCATAACCTTATCACCGACTCTGAAAATCACATTGCCGTAGGAATGTTCGCTTTTCATAAAGTCGGGAGGATTGATTTCATTCTGAAGTATTGCATTTAAGCTTGCAATTCCGAGATTTCCCTTTCTTGACGGTGATAAAATCTGTATTGAGCTTACCGGGTTTATGTTATACTTTGCAGGAAGACGGGTTTTATACAGTGAGGCTATAGTTTGGGCAATAGCCTCTGCATTGTCACGCTTCATAAAAAAGAAATCGGAGTCGCCCTGCTTAAATACCGGGGCCTCACCCTTATTTACCTTATGTGCATTCACGACAATCAGACTTTCCTGTGCCTGACGGAAAATATGTTCAAGTCTGATTACAGGGATAACCTGTGAATCAATAAGGTCACGGAGAACATTTCCCGGCCCTACCGACGGGAGCTGGTCAAAGTCACCTACCATAATCACCTTTGCACCCGGTTTTACAGCTTTTAAGAGTGAACTCATTAAGTTAATGTCAAGCATACTCATTTCATCAATTATTATAACGTCATCTGAAAGAGGGTTATCCTCATTTCTTGAAAAGGTTAGATATAATTCACTGTCATTTCTGACAACTCCAAGCAGACGGTGAATTGTTTTTGCGTCAAGCTCTGTAATTTCACTCATTCTTTTTGCCGCTCTGCCTGTAGGAGCAGTGAGGGCGATTTTTAACTTCATTCTTTGCATGAGCTTTATAATTGTGTTAATTGTTGTGGTTTTACCTGTACCGGGACCACCTGTTATGATGATACAGCCGTTTGTGACTGCGGATAAAACCGCATTTCTTTGCTCTTCGGCTAAGATAATACCCTCATGTGCGGATATTTCATTTACTGCCGCCTGTGCATCATCAATCGGCATTGTGAATTTCTGGTCGGCATCTGACAGAGAACATATTCTTTTTGCAACATAAAGCTCTGCTGTTAAAAGGGTCATAAGGTAACAGGCATTAATTCCGTTTACCTTGTCTATAAAAATATCCTTTCGGAGTGTGAGGTTGTTTATTGCATTATCTGCATCATCCGTTGATACACCAAGATTTTTTACTATGAGTTCGGTCAGTATTGTCTGCGGTAAAAAGGTGTGACCTGCCTGATATGCTGCCTGTGTAAGTGTATACTTTGCAAACGATGCAATTCGTTCGGGAGAGTTTTTAGCAAGCCCTAAAATGTGTGCAATATTGTCGGCGGTTTTAAAGGTGATGCCGTCTATGTTATCGGCAAGAATATACGGATTTTCCTTGATTTTTTCGACAGCTTCACTGCCTAATATTTTATGGACATTGGTAGCCACCTTTGCCGAGATATTGAATTGCTGTAAAAACATTACAATGCCCGACATTGATTGAAGCTTTTGAAATTCTTCTCCTATTTTTTCGGCTTTTGATTTTGAAATACCGCTGATTTCACTCAGCCTTTCGGGGTAGTTAAGCATAATGTTAAAGGTGTCGGTATCAAACCTATTCACAATTTTTTTCGCTGTTGCGGAACGGATTCCGGGTACAATTCCGGAAGAAAGATATTGCAGAATTGCATTCGTATCAGAGGGGAGAATTGATTTATAGCTTTTTACTGAAAACTGTTCTCCGTATTCGGGATGGTTTACCCAGCGGCCGTACAGCTCAATGGTTTCGCCCTCGCTTATATATGGCATATAGCCTGTGGCGGTGAACTGTCCCTCATTTCCGTTTGTATTATTTATTTCACAAATGGTATAGCCGTTATCATCATTGGTGTATATGATTTCCAATACCGTACCGGCTATTGAAATATATTCTGTTTTATTCATGCTATTTCATAGCCTTTCTGCCCGTTTGGTTTTTATTTTCGGTCTTATCAACGGGCGGATAAGAATTTTATATATCAGCAACAGATATGGTGTTGTTGTCACCGAGACCTGTGATTTCAGCACCGGTTTCCTGCATTTTTTCTATATATTCAATGACTTCTTCTGTTATCTTAAAGCCCGGAAGTACAACAGGAATTGCAGGAGGGTAGGACACAACGGTTGTTGCTGATATTTTGTTGAGGCTGTCACAAAGCGGATATGCTTTTTGCGGTGAGTGAAATGCCTGATAAGGTGAAATTACTCCTACCGGCTCTGGAAGTGACAGACTGTTATAAGTGTTTTTTGTCGGTTTTAATGTTTTATGTATATTAATCAGTGCGTTATAAAGACATTCAAAATCACTGTTTGAATTGGCAGGGGTTGGTATTAACACAAGATTTTTTAAATCTGCCATTTCTATATCTATGTTATATTCTTTGGTCAGTATTTGCGAAATTTCAAAGCCTGTACAGTCATAGTCGCAAAGATTTATTACTATTCTTGTTTTGTCAAGGTCAGAAATATCTGCTTTTTCGGTTTTATCAAGTATCTTATAATATGCTGACAAATTTTCTTTTAATAATGATACATTACAATAAAGCCTTCTCCATTTATCTATACCGGTTGTTGAAAGCTCCGATACCGCACATTCACACGCAGCACATAACAAATATGAAGGACTGGAGGTTTGAAGCATACCGTATACTTTTTTAACCCTTTCATAGTCAATAATATTACTGTTATAATGAAGCAGGGCAGTCTGATTCGGTGAGTTTAATGTTTTATGAGCACTTTGTACCGACATATCCGCACCTGACATCATAGCAGATTTTGGAAAAATGTTTTTATCAGTGCAAAAATGTGCTCCATGTGCTTCATCGACTAACAGCGGTATATTATAACTGTGTACAATTCGGGCTATTTCTGAAAGGTCGGAGCATATTCCAAAATAGTTCGGAGAAGTGATTAAAACAGCCTTGGGTTTATATGCTTTTATAAGCTCTGCAAGCTTTTGGGGATTCACTCCTTTAGGAATATCAAATTCCCCAAGTATCTCCTGTTCAATAAAAACGGGATTTATTCCGAACAGGGAACAGGCATTGATAACGGAAGAATGACACGTTCTTGAAATCAGAACTGTATCACCGAAATCACATACCGAGACAAGCATTGTATGTATTCCGCCTGTTGAACCGTTGACAAGAAAAAATGTATCGGCAGAACCAAAAAAGTCAGATAATGCCTTTTTTGCCTGTTTAACCGATTCTTTTGGATTTAACAGGTTGTCAGTGTCTGAAAGCTCAGTAACATCAAGCCCGAAAGAGGAAAAATCAGACATAAGCCCGACACCACCTTTGTGACCGGGCATAGCAAAGGATATTCGGTTTTTTTGCTTGTAAGATTTTAACATATCAAGAATCATAGCAAAGTCCTTTACAATAAATTATAAATTATAGTTTATTATATCATACTTTATCCGAAAGGTAAAGGACTAATTTCTAAACTGTGGAAAACTTCTTTTTGAGAAATAATTAAAAAAATTTAAAAATTTATGTTTAAAACATCCAAACGGTGGTATATATTAAATGAGAACAGAAAAAGTTCTTAATTTGGCATCAGGAGATGATTTTATGAGAATTAACATTATCGGAAGAAAACTCGGGGTTACGGACAAGCATACAGAGTATATTGAGAAAAAACTCTCAAAGCTTGATAAGTTTTTCCATGATGAAGCTGAGGCCAGAGTGGTAATCGGACCAATTAAGGAAAAGGAATATGTTGAGGTTGCCGTCTACGCCGCAGGAATGATTTACAGAGCCGAGGTTGTTGATGTGGATGTCTTTAGTGCAGCTGATAAGATTATTGACGTTATCGAAAGACAAATCAGAAAGAACAAGACAAGGCTTGAAAAGAAAATCAAGCGTGAAGCTTTTTCGGACAACACCATGTTGAGCGGCCTGGATTTTACAGAGGGCGAGGATGATGCTGACTTCAAAATTGTAAAAAGAAAGAGATTTCAGGTTAAGCCGATGAGTGCTGAAGAAGCAGTGCTGCAGATGAATCTTCTGGGACATAATTTCTTCGTATTTAAAAACAAGGATACAGATGAAATGAATGTTGTGTATAAACGAAACGACGGAAATTATGCTTTGATTGAATCGGTATAACTCAGTTTATAATCTGCTAAAAGAGCAGATTTTGATTGCAGGATGCGGTAATATCGCCAGCTTTGAATTAAAAGATAGCGGATAATCGGTCGATGTGATTTTGCGGATTACCGCATACCTGTATAGTATTAATTAAGACTTGGAATTGTTTGTTTGTGAATTTAAAAATCCCCGTACTCATTGTGTATACGGGGATTATTTTTAGTCTTTTTTTAGAAAAATGATTTTATATCATAATCGGATAAATCTGATGAGCAGCGTTCATGCTCCATTTTCAATATAGTATG
>JAZOTP010000062.1:0-3195 GCA_045657705.1 Clostridia bacterium | reverse complement strand
AGTCATCAAGTAGTTCAATCATTCTGTTTGTATCAACTTCACCGTACTTTTCAATTAGTGCATTATACTCAGATTGGGTAAGCGTTACAAATTCAGCAAAAGCAATTTTATCGGAGGAGGGGACAGGAGCGTGAGTGTCATCTGATACATTATCATTAACACTCTCACTCTCATTTACATTATCATTATCATATATCATATTACATATATCATTATCAGCTTTTTTTGCTTTTGTTTGCTTTTCTGAAAAAACCATTTGCTTTTTTTGCTTTTTTTCCTCTGTTTTTTTAGGCCTGCCACCAAGCTTTCCGGCTTCTCTTCGTTTTTCGATGACAGTATCATATTTTTCAGTATCTCTGTCAAGCTGCGACTTTATAACTTTAAATACAACTCCTAATGCTTTTGTAAATTCGGGGACAGTTCCGTTTATTTGATACTCAAAAATCGCATCTAACAGTGCAGCTTTTTCCTTTACAGTTAAATCGGTTATATATTCATAAAAGTCAGTATATAATATAAAGCTTTTTTTATCCAATGTTTCATCACCTCAATAATTCGATTTCTTTCATCAACTTATTTCTGATATGATGATAAAATATCTTTCGCATCAGCGTAGGAGTAGTATCAGGCTCACAAAAATGAATTGTTATGTTATATCTGTCACAAAAGGCAATCAGAGAAGAATACAGGCTGTCACTTTTCATTTTACTTCTGTATTTTTCATTTATAATCTTCTCATAACTGCCGTTTTCAATAATCAAATGAACCTTTGCGCCTGCATTAATTGCTCTTTCGAATTCTCTTTCAAACCTCGGACGACCTTTCGTGAAGTTGCCGCATATCTCGTCAAGGCTCATTTTGCGCTCTATAACTATTTCATTCTGTAAGTTATATACTTTCCCATCCTTTTTATATTCTGCAGTGTAATCACCAAATTTTAGACATTCTCGCCTATATGTAAATTCTGTTGCTTTTAATCTTTCAAAGAGAGCATTGGTCTGATGCTCTCTTGTGTCATATATCAGAGTTATATTGTGTTTTAATATTTTTTCCATTTCTGAAGGTGTCATATTATTGCTCCCACGGTAATTTTTCATCTTCTGCAGGGGTAAAACCATCAAAAGGTGAAGAAGATGCTGCTACAGAATTTCGTAATTTTTTTAACTCAGGTGTTTTATAGTTCCCGGTTCTGATTCTTTCAACACTTGTAAAATATCTCGGTTTGGTTATATTAATAACTTTTATACCGTCAGGACTGTATTCTTCTTCACCATATACAATACCGATTGTCTTGCCCTTTAATGTTTTTTCATTCCAGTCCCAGTGATAACCGGGATTGCTTTCCTCAAAGTTTGCAATCATTGTTTTAAATTTTGTTAAATTATCCTCATAATATTGGTCTGATTCCTGCGGAATAAACTGTGAATGAGTTCCTTTCCATTTCTTAGTTTCATCGGTGCTTGACTGATATATTTTTGAAAAATGTCCGCTGTATTCGCCCTCTGAAACATCAAAAGAAAAATCCAGATAACTATATTCTCTGCCGTTTTTGTTTCCTGTGACTTCACTGCAATCCATTATCTTTACAATATAACCGCCTTTTGGCAGCTGTTTACTTTCTCCTGTCATTACCCTTGCATTCTCATAATCTGTTAATCTTCTCATAATTCAAATCTCCTTTGTAATTAGTTTTCATATTCTTCTAAAGCATTAATTACTGTAACAATGTCATTTGGTATAGTATCATTTTCAAATAGTCCAAACGGTGTTTTTGCTGTACTTCCATTTTTACCGTGAGTTTCAAAAACATATTCACCGTCAATACATTTAGCGTTTAAAACCGTTGTAAACTTACTTTCAAGACATATCTTGTCCAGCTTTTTTCCACTTGTTTTTATCCGTGTGAATATATACCCATTTTCGTCACGTTCTGTCTGTGTATGAGCTATAAATATTACCGTTAAATCATCGCGCAGCATATATGCCATATCGACTAAATCCCATATGCACGTTGCTAAATCAAGCCATTTATCATAACCCTTTTCTTTGCTTCTGCGCATTTCATCAGCGACCATAATTGACCCGATAGTATCTATAATTACAGTTTTTACATGGTTTAATTTTTCTGAAACACCCAATAATACATTTTTTACCTTCTCAGGCTCATCACTACAAAAATAATTTTTGTTTTCTAAATTATATTGTTTTTTCCAACCTTTCCACGACAGTCCCTTTTTGTCACTGTCAATATAGTATGTAGTGCTTGGGTCGAGATTTCGGCAGGAGGTTGTTTTTCCTGAACCGCTTTCACCCATAATACATATAACCTTTGCCATATTATCAATCCTCTCCTTCATTATTTATAACATCAAGCGGACAATGTGAGCCAACATATTTTTGAGGAAATTCACTCACTTCTTTTGTCAACTGACACACTCCCGAACTGTGAGTAAAAAACTTGCAATGATAGCAGTTTATTTCAGCAATACCCGAAAAGCTTACCGGAAAGCCGACTGTTATTACTGCCTTCGTCATTATATAGCTTTTTACTCCGTCATCAAAATTAGCCATATTAAACCCTCTTTTTAATCAATATCCGCCACCTGAAGCGGATACCCAACTTTTTCTAATAAAGCCCTTTTTGAAAAATCATCAACGCAGTATTCACAATATAAATCTCCGTCAATATCTATGTATTCATCGCCTGTCTGAATAGCTGAATCACATTCACAGCATCGCCCGATAGTCCGACTCGGTCTTTCCACAGGCTCGTCCGAATAAGTATCGTACGGATTTGGTGGTATATAGTTAAACATAATTTAATCATTCCTTTCATATCAGTTGACAATCCACATTATTTGTGATATAATATGAACTGTCATATTAACAATAACTTTACTTTCTGTAAAAGCTATTGATTTTGTCAGCTCGGTGGTGGTGTACTGAGCTGAATTTTTTATTCTTCAATATCAATTCCTGTAATCTCCTTAAAAGACTCTTTATTGAAATTCGGCAAATCATATACTGACTGCTTTTCATCATCAGTAAGTTTGTCCCACATCATTTTACAAGCTGTTTTGAAATCCACTGACTTCAAATATCCGCCTGTAGTTTCATGTTCAGGATGTGCCTGCTTTTCTTTATCTGACATATTTTCAGAATAAATCCACCAATTATTTTCATAGTTCCATGACA
>JAZOTP010000061.1:0-11498 GCA_045657705.1 Clostridia bacterium | reverse complement strand
CTTCGTGTCTTGTCTGGTTTTCAATGTCGGAAATAATCATAGCTTTTGCTTCTTCTCTTGTCATTCCCGAAATCTTTTCAAGATTCTCAAGCTGTTTCTGCTTGATTTGTGCAATTTCTGATTCTTTCTTTTCCAGTTCCTTCAGCTTTTGGTTAAGTGTATGATCCTTCTTTTCCAAAGCTTCTGTTTTCTTGTCAAGGTTTTCTTCCTTTTGGTTAATTCTTTTTTCCTGATTGGTTAACTCACGTCTTCTTTCCTTGATTTCAGCTTCAGCCTCAGCTTTTAATTTCTGATTTGCTTCCTTACCCTCAAGGAGAATTTCACGCTGTTTTGCCTTTGCTTCCTTTTCAGCACTGTCAACTATGGCCTTTGCTTTTTCTTCAGCAGAACCAAATTCTTTTTCAGCAGTCTTTTTACGGTATGTAATTCCTGCAAAAAAGGTTACAATGCTTAAAAGTGCAAAAAATACAGCAATAACTATCATTGCAATTGTTAATGTAGTTATTTTAATCACCCCCAAATAATGTTATTAAATATTAATTTAACTTCAAATCCGGAGATGCTGAATAAGAAACCTTTATGTTATATATTAAAACATATTAATCCCGCAATCCAACATTTCCGGATTAATAGTTTAAAAGAAATATAAAGTACACTATAATATTTTATACTATAATTGTTTTTCTGTCAAGATAAATTTTTAAATTTAGTAAAATAATTTACAAAAATTTTCCAAATACCTTATTATATTACAATAAATAAGTTTATTTTATATTGACAGTATTATTAGTTCGATGAAATAAAATATAATTTTAAATTCAATACACCAAAATACCAGAAACAAAAATTTATTTCTGTTATTTTTTCATAAATTGAAAAATCTTGTATTTTTAACACATTTTTTGTCAAAATATACAAATAATATCTTTGATTTTTTTATACTTATAGTATTTACCTCACAAAAAAAATGTGATATAATATATAAGTATAATATATTTACAGATTAAAATATTATATAAAACACAATAGAAAGAGGCGTATAATTATAATGACTGAAGCTTTTTACAAGGACAGTTTTGAAAATTCAGAATTCGGAATAAGCGAATATCAATTATATTTATTTAACGAAGGAACAAATTTTCGGTCATATGAATTCCTCGGTGCTCATAAAATAAATAACGGGTGGAGATTTGCAGTTTGGGCTCCCAAAGCAAAAGCTGTATATCTTACAGGAGATTTCAATAACTGGGAACCAACGCAACATCCTTTAAAAAAGCTTGGCACAACAGGAGTATGGGCAGAAGTATTTGATTTTATCAAAGAGGGTACAGTTTATAAATATGTCATAGAGGATATGAACGGTCAAATCAGCTTTAAGGCCGATCCGTTTGCTTTCTACTCGGAGCTTCGTCCGGCAACTGCATCTGTCACATATAACAATGACGGTTTTAAGTGGTCTGATTCAGCATGGATAAAAAAGAGAGAAAAAACTCCCCCATACAGTCAGCCTATGCTTATTTATGAAGTTCACGCAGGAAGCTGGAAAACTCACGATGACGGGAGCTTTTACAACTACCGCGAATTAGCAGACGAGCTGTGTGAATATCTTATTGATATGGGATATACTCATGTTGAATTTATGCCCGTATGCGAATATCCCTTTGACGGCTCATGGGGATACCAGGTTACAGGATTTTTTGCTCCCACCAGCCGTTACGGCACACCCGAGGATTTAAAATATGCCATAAATAAATTCCACAAATCCGGAATATATGTTATCATGGATTGGGTAAGTGCACACTTCCCCAAAGACGCTTTCGGTCTTTATATGTTCGACGGAACTCCAACCTATGAATACAGCGATTCAAGACTCGGAGAACACAAAGACTGGGGAACTATGGTATTTGACTATTCAAAAAGTGAGGTTATTTCTTTTCTTTTATCCTCCGCATATTATTGGATTTCTGAATTTCATTTTGACGGTCTTCGTGTTGATGCAGTTTCATCAATGCTGTACAGAGATTATAGCAGAAACGACGGAGAATGGCTTCCGAATATTTACGGAGGTAATCAGAATATAGAGGCAATAGAATTTTTACAAAATCTAAATAAAATTATGTTTTCAAATTTCCCCAACATACTTATGATTGCTGAGGAATCAACTGCGTGGCCTAAGGTGACTGCACCCACAACCGATGGCGGTTTAGGCTTTAATTTTAAATGGAACATGGGTTGGATGAACGATACATTAAGATATATGTCTATGGATCCATATTTTAGAAAACCCAACCACAACCTGCTGACATTTCTGATGTTCTATGCATATACAGAAAACTTCATACTTCCTCTGTCACACGATGAAGTTGTACATGGTAAACATTCTCTGATTGATAAGATGTCGGGAACATATGACGAAAAATTTGAATCCTATAAAGCATTGCTCGGATATTATATGTCATTACCCGGTAAAAAGCTTTTATTTATGGGCGGTGAATTCGGTCAGTTTCTCGAATGGCGTTTTGCAGAACAGCTTGAATGGAATGTTTTGGAAAATGACAAGCATAAAAAACTAAAAGAATATGTAAAGCAGCTTAATCATTTCTATGTAGAAAACAAACCTTTCTGGCAGATAGATCAAAGTTGGGACGGATTTAAATGGATTAACGATCATGATGATTCAAATTCCGTAATTTCATTTATGCGAACAGGAAAAGCAAAAAACGATTACACAATAGTAGTATCCAATTTCACTCCGGTTGAGCGAAAAAGTTATAAAATAGGCGTACCTCAATCGGGAGAATATGAAATTGTTCTTGACAGTTCACTGTCAAAATACGGTGGTGAAAGACAAAAACCTAAAAAAGCCGTTAAAGCAAAAAAAGAGGATTTGGATAATTTTAATTATTCACTTACACTTGACCTTAAAGGTCTTTCTACAATTTATATCAGGAGAAAAAAACAAACAAGAAAAAACAATAAACAGGAGGGTATTTAATTATGAGTTCAAAAAAATGTGTTGCCATGGTTCTTGCGGGAGGTCAGGGCAGCCGACTTGGAGCATTAACAAAAAATGTTGCAAAGCCTGCTGTTGAATTTGGAGGAAAATACAGAATTATTGACTTTCCTCTCTCCAACTGTGCTCACTCCGGCATTGATACAGTCGGAGTACTTACACAATATCAGCCGCTTGAACTGAACACATATATCGGAAACGGAAGTCCATGGGATTTGGACAGAAATGAGGGTGGTGCTTATGTTCTGCCGCCGTATCAAAGTGCTAAAGCAGGCGAATGGTACAAGGGTACTGCAAATGCAATTTATCAGAATCTTGGATTTTTGGAAAGATTTCACCCCGAAAATGTCTTAATTCTATCAGGTGACCACATTTATAAAATGCATTACGGTGATATGTTGAAAACTCACATCAAATCAGATGCTGCAATAACAATTGCAGTTATGCCTGTTCCCTGGGAGGAAGCAAGCCGATTCGGTATAATGAATGTTGATGAGGACGGATTTATTACTGAATTTGAAGAAAAGCCGAAAAATCCAAAAAGCAACCTCGCATCAATGGGTATATATATTTTTAATTATGAAAAACTGAAAAAATATTTGATTGAAGACGAAAACAATCCCGAATCGTCAAACGATTTCGGTAAAAATATTATTCCTGCAATGCTTGCAAACAACGAAAAAATGGTCAGTTGGAAATTCTCCGATTACTGGAAAGATGTCGGAACGATAAGCTCACTCTGGGAAGCAAATATGGATCTTATTGACACACCGCCAAAGTTTGATGTAAGCGACCGTTCATGGAGTATTTATTCAAGACGCTTCCCTCTTGCTCCTCAGTATATAGGCAAGAAGGCAAAGATTATTAACAGTACAATTTCCGAAGGTTGTGAAATTGACGCAGAGGTTAATCATTCTGTTATTTCAAACGGTGTAACAATTGAAAAAGGTTCAAGAATTATCGACTCGGTAATTATGTCAAATGTTCATATCGGAAAGAATGTTATAATTAAAAAAGCTGTTATCGGAGAGGGTGCAGTAATTTCTGACGGAGCACAGATAGGCACTGTTAATGCCGCAGGCGAAAACAAACACGCTTCCGCATTATGTACACATGACATTGTCCTTGTTGAAGGCGGAGCGAAAATTCATAAAAACGATATAATTCCAACCGGCTCAATGGTTGAAGCAGATTTACCAAGAGAGGAGATAAGATAAACATGAGAAATACAATGGGAATTATTGTTACCAACGATGACAAAATACCACCAATTACCGACAAACGCTCTGTTATCGCTCTGCCGATTGCCGGAAGCTACCGTATAATTGATTTTGTAATATCAAATATGGCTAATGCAGGTATTACAAATATAGGAGTTGTTACCGATTCAA
Organism: Clostridia bacterium; assembly: GCA_045657705.1. GTDB lineage: Bacteria > Bacillota > Clostridia > UBA1381 > UBA1381 > RGIG1988. The sequence continues at coordinate 7,094 of JAZOTP010000061.1, read as the reverse complement.
ACTACAGCTCCCTGATGGATCATATAAAATCAGGCAAGCCATGGGATTTGGACAGAAAGAGTTATGGACTAAGCATCCTTCCTCCAAACCTTGCAGCCTTTGATTATGGAAGAACAAGAGGCGATTTGGATATGCTTGCAGGTGCAAGACCCTTTATCCGCCGTTCTCAGCAGACATATGTTATTCTCTCACTCGGAAACAGTGTATACAATATTGATTTTAACGATGTTCTGGAAAAACATATCGAAAGCCAGTCTGACATTACTATAGTTTATAAAGATATGACCGGTGCAGAAGAATCCGAATTATCACGTTTTACATTAATAGATCTTGATGAAAACAACAGGGTTAACGATATAGAATCACAACCGCAATATCCGAAAACAAGCTATGCAAGCACCGAGCTTTATGTCATGGAAAAGGCGCTTCTTGAAAGCATTATAGATGAATGCAGTGCAAGAGGTGACCATGACTTTATCAAGGATGCTTTGGCTAAAAAGCTTTCAGGTATGATTATTACCGGCTATGAATACAAGGGCTACTATGACAAGATTGATTCTTTAAAAGCTTATTTTGAAAATAATATAATTTTCCTTGATGATGATCACAGAAATGAACTGTTTAATAAAGACAATCCGATTTTCACAAAAAGTAAGGATATGGCTCCTACCACCTATACCAATGATGCAATTGTAGAAAACAGCTTTATTTCCAATGGTTGTATCATAGAAGGAACAGTTAAAAACTGTATACTGTCAAGAGGTGTTGTTGTAAAAAAAGGTGCAGTAATAAAGAACTCAATTATTATGCAGGATTCTGTAATTGAAGAAAAAGCAAATCTTGATTATGTTGTGTTCGATAAAGAGGTAACCATCACACAAGGCAAAAAACTTATCGGACAAAAAAGCTATCCTGTTGCAATCGCAAAGGGAAGCGAAATTTAAAGGGCTAAAATACTATCTTTTAATAAAAAATCTCACCTCAAAGGCAAAAAGGCTTTTGAGGTGTTTTTTGACAAAAAAATAATTTTGCATAATTATCGAAAAAATTGACATAATAATATACAGTCAAAGAAAAAAAATAAAAAAATTCAAAAAATTTGAAAAAAAGTATTGACAAATTAGTTTTCATCTGCTATAATAATATAGGTCAGTCGGTAAGAGATTGAAAAACATAAAAATGCGGGTGTAGTTCAATGGTAGAATCCCAGCCTTCCAAGCTGGTCGTGTGGGTTCGATTCCCATCACCCGCTCCATCATGCACCTGTAGCTCAGTTGGATAGAGCAACTGCCTTCTAAGCAGTGGGCCAGGAGTTCGAATCTCTTCAGGTGCGCCATTTTTTTATGTGGTGGGTATAGTTCAGCTGGTTAGAGCGTCAGATTGTGGTCCTGAATGTCGTGGGTTCAAATCCCACTACCCACCCCACAAAAATTACAAATTTTTAGGTATGGTTAGCATCGACTTATTGTTTATGCATATCGATTTATACAGGGATATAGCCAAGTCGGTAAGGCACCAGATTTTGATTCTGGCATTTCGTAGGTTCGAGTCCTGCTATCCCTGCCATAATACGGGCCATTAGCTCAGTTGGCAGAGCACTTGACTTTTAATCAAGTTGTCCGGAGTTCGAATCTCCGATGGCTCACCAAAAAAACCATAGATTCTGATAGAATCTATGGTTTTTTTCAACGAATTTTTTATAAAATATTTCCCATCATGACTAAGTAATTCTCAGTTAAACATATTTTTCAACATCATAAGCATTAAAATCAAAAGCGACAAGTTAGTTTCAAAACTCTTAATTATACAACATCACAAAGTTTAAATTAATTAAATATACTCATTATTGAACAGTTCCACCGCCCAAAACCTTATTCCCGTCATAAAAAACAACAGCCTGTCCAGGCGTAACCGCTCTTTGCGGCGTTTCAAACTTCACCGTCACCTTATTATCCTCCATTGGGATTATAAGAGAGTCTGCGGGCTTTGCCTGATACCTTACCTTTGCCTGTGCTTTAATTGGCTCGTCTATGAACTTCCCCGAAAGAAAATTAACATCAGCCGCTACAAGTGAATCAGAAAATTCCATTCCCTTTTCACCTAAAATCAATTCATTGTTTTTTGTATCAAGTCTTAATACAAACATCGGTCTGCCGTATGCACCTATTCCCTTTCGCTGTCCGATTGTATAGTTTATCAAGCCCTGATGTTCTCCCAAAACATTTCCAAATGTATCTTTTATTTTTCCGGGCACAGGTTTATGATTTGCATATTCCTTGATGAATGATACATAATCATCATCCTTTACAAAACAAATCTCCATACTTTCCGCTTTATTTGCAATAGGTAAATTTAAATCAACACATTTTTGCCTTACTTCATCCTTTGTATAATTCCCCAAAGGCATTAAAGTATGCTCAAGCAATTCCTGAGTCATGTTATAAAGAACGTAACTCTGATCTTTATTTCCGGCATCACTCATTCTAAGCTCATATTCACCGTTATTATTAATTATTTTAGCATAGTGTCCTGTTGCAATATAATCAATGTCCATCTCTTTTGCTTTATCGTACATTAATCCGAATTTTAAATGCTTATTGCACGCAATACAAGGGTTCGGAGTTCTTCCTCCTATATATTCTGATACAAAATAATCTACAACAAACTTTTTAAATTCTTCTCTAAAGTCAAGAATATAGTGCTTTATCCCAAGAATGTCACAGACTTTTTTTGCATCCTCTTCACTTGTTTTATCAAGCTCTTCATCACTGTACGGAAGCAATCTCATAGTTGCCCCGCACACCTCATATCCCTGTTCCAGTAAAATCGCAGCAGCACCTGACGAATCCACTCCACCGCTCATTCCGACCATTACACTCTTTTTTTTCATCTTCTAAACCACACTTCCGTATATTATCAAAAGAAAAGATGCTCAACCAGAATCTTAACGCCGATACCGATTAATACAACACCGCCAAGAATTTCCGACTTATTACCAAAAAGATTACCGCATTTATTTCCTATGTACACTCCTGCAAATGAAAAAGCAAAAGCAACTATTCCCACAACACTTGAAGCAAACACAATTTCAACCGCCATAGCAGCAAAGGATACGCCTACCGCCAATGCATCTATACTTGTTGCAATCGCAAGAACAACCAAAGTTTTATCACTCAAAGGATTTTTTGTTTCATCAAAATTCTCATCACAGTTGTCTTCCCTGATTGCGTCAACAAGCATCTTTCCGCCGATTACAAAAAGTAATCCAAAAGCAATCCAGTGGTCAACAGCAGTTATATAAGAAGCAAATGCCGAACCGAGCAAATTACCAATATACAGCATTCCAAACTGAAATATACCAAAATACAATCCAATTTTTAAAGCATTTCTGATTTTAATTCTCTTTAGAATTATACCGTCTGTTACAGCGACTGAAAAAGCATCCATTGCAAGTCCTACAGCTATAAATAGAAGTGAAATAATATCCATATAAATTCTCCAAATTATTATAAATTTTCAAATGTTTTATCCCTTGTCATAAGCTCACAAACAGCATCTTTTGCATTTTTTTCTTCAAATAAAATACTGTAAGCCTGTTCAATTATCGGCATTTTTATTCCATATTTATTGCTGAGTTCATATGCCGCTTTTGCAGTATGAACACCTTCAACCACCATATGAACTTCCTTTAATGCTTCCTCCATAGACTTACCCTGTCCCAATAATATTCCGCACCGTCTGTTTCTTGAATGCATACTTGTACAGGTAACAATCAAATCACCAATTCCTGAAAGTCCCGCAAATGTGTCAGGCTGTGCACCCATAGCAATTCCAAGTCTTTTAATTTCTGCAATTCCTCTTGTCATCAAAGCAGCTTTTGTATTATCGCCAAAGCCGAGACCGTCACTGATTCCCGCACATAAAGCTATTACATTCTTCAAAGCTCCTCCAATTTCAACTCCGATAGTATCAGCAGACAAATAAACCCTGAACACTTCATTCATAAATATATCCTGAACCAATCTTGCAACCTCAACATCTCTTGATGCAACCACATTTGTTGTAGGTAAGCCAAGTCCGACCTCTTCAGCATGAGAAGGTCCGCTCATAACTGCCATGACTGCATTTGGTATTTCCTGTGCATAAACCTGTGACAATCTCATCAAAGTATCATTTTCAAGACCTTTAGAAAGGTTTACAATTGGCTGACCGTCTTTAACGTACTGTGAAAGTTTTTTTGCAGTCTGTCTTGTTGCAAAGCTCGGTACAACCGTTACAATTAAATCTGCACCGTCAGTAGCTTTTTGCATATCATTTGTACAATGCACATTATCAGTTAACCTGACTCCTTTTAAAAATTCAGTATTCTCTCTGTTTAACTCTATACTTTTCGCTTCCTGTTCGGAATAGCTCCATAACGAAACATCAAATCCCTTTTTTCCTAAAAGAGAGGCTATTGCAGTTCCAAAGCTTCCCGACCCTATAACACTAATTTTCATATTATTTTTTGCCTTTCTGTCCGCTTTAATAACAAAAATTTATATATACCCATGCATTCAAAAAATATTACACAAAAAACTTATTTTATTATTTTTCTTTCTTTGAAAAAAGTTTGTTTTCCGTTCCGTTTGCAAGTCTTTTTATATTTGCATGATGCTTAACTATAATCAATATTCCTAAAATTATTGAACATATAAGATATGTCCGATTAAAATCATTTCTTCCAATCATAAACGCCGCAATTATGCATGGATAAACAACAGCAGCTGTAACCGAACCTAAGGAAACGTATCTTGATAAAATCATTATAAGCAAAGAGGCAATCATTACAACAAGACCTATTTTCCAATCAAACATCAGTACAACTCCAAGGCTTGTGGCAACACCTTTTCCGCCTTTAAAACGGAAGAAAACCGGGAAATCATGTCCTATAACCGCAAAAACTCCGGCTATGTATTTAATTGAACCAAGCAAATAATTACTTTCAAATGCTGTTAATGAACCCGTATCTTTCACTACAGTATCAATAATCATACCAATTCCAACAGCAAGTACACCCTTTAAAACATCAACTAAAAGTGTAAATACTGCAGCTTTTTTTCCGTATACTCTCAGCATATTTGTGGTACCCGGATTTTTTGAACCTGAATTTCTTATATCCTCACCGTGTACCGATTTTGATATCAGGATTGCTCCCGAAATACTTCCTATGATATAGGCAATGACTGCCGTTAAAACTGCAATAATATATAACATACTACCTCTCCTTAATCTTTTTTACCTTTTTCTCTTATTAAAAATTTAACCGGTGTTCCCTCAAATCCGAAGGTTTGACGAAGCTGATTTTCAATATATCTTAAATATGAGTAATGAAAAAGTTCAACCGAATTTGTAAAGAGGGCAAACGTCGGCGGTGCAACAGAAACTTGCGTTCCGTAATAAATCTTTAATCTCTTACCCTTATCTGACGGCGGCTGTTGTTTTGCCATAGCTTCATTAAGCATATCGTTAAGCATACCGGTTGTTATTCTTCTTTTATGCTGTTCGTCAACAAGCTTTATTTCATCAAGCAAGGTATCTATTCTCTGACCTGTTTTTGCAGATATGAATACAATTTTTGCATATGACATATATGCAAATTCTTCACGAAGTCTGTCAGAAAACTCTTTCATTGTTTTTCCTGTTTTGTTTTCCACAGCATCCCATTTGTTAACGGCTAAAATACAAGCCTTTCCCTGTTCATGCGCATATCCTGCAATTTTAGTATCCTGTTCACAGATTCCCTCATTTGCATCCATCATAATGACACAAACATCACTTCTGTCAACTGCAGCCAGAGAACGGATTACACTGTAGCGTTCAACCGTTTCATCAATTTTTCCTCTTTTTCTCATACCTGCAGTATCAATAAACAAGTATCTGTCCTCTCCACGCTGAAAACGTGAGTCAATTGCATCTCGTGTTGTTCCTGCAATATTTGATACAATCAATCTGTTTTCGCCTAAAATCTTATTAATCAATGAAGATTTTCCGGCATTTGGTCTGCCTATTACTGCTACCTTGATTTCTTCTTCATTTTCAGATGTATCAGCATCCTCAGGGAACATTTTACATACCTCATCCAACAAATCTCCAACACCCAAACCATGTGTCGAGCTTATTGCAATAGGGTCACCCAATCCAAGATTATAAAACTCATAAAACTCAAACGGAGGATCACCAATATTATCAACCTTGTTTACCGCAAGTATAATTCTCTTTTTTGCTTTCAGAAGCATCGCCGCAACATCACTGTCATTTGCGGTCAGACCGTCTCTGACATTAACCATGAAAATAACAACATCAGCCATTTCAATGGCAAGTTGTGCCTGTGTTCTCATCTGCGACAAAATTTCATCCTTGCTTGCAGGCTCAATACCACCCGTATCAATAAGGGTAAAATGCTTATCAAGCCATACCGCATCGGCATATATTCTGTCACGGGTAACACCCGGAGTATCCTCTACAATGCTTATTCTCTGTCCTGTAATTTTATTAAATAATGTAGACTTTCCGACATTTGGTCTGCCTACTATAGCAACTGTTGGTTTCATTCTTTTTCCTTTCCTGTATAAATTAATTTTTTAAAAATCAGCTGAAAAATCAAGCTCTTCACCTGTTATTTTTTCAATAAATTCATATCCGTCATTATTTATTGCAACAACCGAAACTCCGAGAGCCTCTTCAAGCTGTAAAAGAGTTGTATCATCAAGAAATACATCTTCCTCCGCTCTCAGCATTGATGACGGTATAAATATTACTTCTCCGATTTCCTTTTCTCTTAGCTGTTCTATTATATCCTTTCCGACTACAAGCCCCGAAACATTCACGCCTCCACCAAAGAAATTATTCTTTATGGGATACACATTAATTGTTAATCCTTCAAATATAGAAGTAAGCTTTGTGCAAAGCTCATTTATAAATCCTACGGCAAGTTCACCGGTAACAACCGATACCGTTTTATTCTTTTTCTTTTGAGTAAGCATTTTTATTCCCTCATAAAATTCCTCACTCATGCTCGCTATTAATCCGACACCGTTTTCAATCTGCGGAAA
>JAZOTP010000060.1:0-6607 GCA_045657705.1 Clostridia bacterium | reverse complement strand
TTCATTTCCTTCTTCTTTCAATCTTTGTTTTAACTTGTTCCAATATTTTCTCCCATCTACGCTATCAGCAAGAACAGACACAACATCAACAATAGAAAAATACCATTCTTCTGTTTCTTCGTTCCAAGCAGTTCTTATTCTCTTATCTTCAAATATTTGTATTTTGTTATCCATATGTATAACCTCCGTCAAATATTTTTGTTTTTCATCACCATTCGACACATTTCTTGCGACACATAAGGAATAGATGCAAACCGTTTTAGTGTCAAGTTCGTGTTAAGTTAAGGTCATAAAATATTACTTCTTTGCAATTACAATTGGTTGGTAAAAACCTGTTTCTTCAGGGAGTTTCCATACCACACTGCTACAACCATTAGAAAGAAGTATGTTTGTGAGTTCTTCTCTCCGAACTGCCCTGTATTCACATTCAAATTTATTTATTTTTAGTGTTTCTTCATCTTCAATAATATACTGAATTAGTTTGTAGCAATCACCATTCCAAGTCCAAGTTTGAAAAGATACTCTTTGTCCTTTTTCTGTCTTATGTATATATGGTGCAGAATATGATGGCTTACTTTCAAGCAGTGCATCATAATCTCTGATACTTGCAACAAACATACCGCCGGTCGCTAACCTGCTTGTTATACTCTTGACAGCAATTTCCAAATCACTTTTTGTGAGCATGTGCGGCAAAGCATTATCCATAGCAATAATAATGTCGAACTTTTGTGAAAAGGTTTTGGATAACATACGAAAGTCAGCATTTTTAAAACAAATCTTTACATCGTTTTTTATGGCTCGCTTTCTCGCCTCTTCAAGTTCACCATCACTTATGTCAGAAGCAGTTACATTATATCCCATAGAAGCAAGCCCTATTGCCTGGGTTCCAATACCACAAGCACAATCAAGAATTTTATACTGGTTGCCATTTCCATTGTGTTTAAACAATTCATCCAAGATTAAAGCTTGTTCTTTTGTTGTGGCTTGCCAATCAAGAAAAAGTTTATCATATTGTGAAGCCAAATTATCATAAAAACTCTGTATGATATCCATATAGATATTTCCTTCCTAATTTTAGTTTATCAGACAAGTTTCGACACACATTACATTGCGACACATAAGGTTTAGATGCAAACCTTTCAAAGGCTCCCTTGTGTAAAGGGAGCTGTCAGCGTAGCTGACTGAGGGATTGTTATTCCCTTTAATTTACAATCCCTCCGAGTTTGCTTCGCAAACCCACCTCCCCTTACACAGGGAAGGCTTTTATTTTCGACAACATTCGACATATCCATATTACTCATGTCAAGTCAGAGCCAAAAAAATATTCCTTCAATAACTTTAATGTATTTTGATAATGTAGAGTTTAAATTTTTCTTAACATTATAACACATATATTCAAAAAAGTCAATTTGACCCGAATATTTTGACAGGTGTCAAATTGATGTTTCTCTTGACACCTTTTGACAAATTCCACAAAAAAACACGTTTATTGAAATAAATTATACACTTTTCCCTTTTTCCGCGTATTTACCATAAATTTATGTCAGCAACATTTTAACTCTTAAATATTTTATTTTAAAAATGCACAATTAAACAAAAAAATATTGAAAATAACATTTAAGTATGATACAATAAATATGCTAATACCTAATATATTGTTTAATTTATGGATTCTTATAAAAAAGTTTTACCAAAAACTTTATAAAATTATCCGTAGAGTTTTTATACCTATTTTCCAATTTATGCTTGAATATTGGTAAAAGCGAGAAGCTTCTTACAATATAGCATAAATTAATGTGTTTTATATTGGGTATTAGCAAACTTAACGGAGCTTCGTCGTTTTTCAACGCGTAGCTTCCTATAAAAAGGCAGCGCGCGTTTTTTTATAGTCTCAAATCATTAAAACGAAAGGAGATTTATAAATGAATATCATCGAACAATTATATTTGTTGTATCAGGAAAGAGAAAACAGAGAACTTACCGATTATGAGAAAAATTATCACAATTTAAAAGCCGAATACGAAAAAACTCTCAACGAGGAAAATCTCATCCTGTTCGATAAAATGATGGAAGAACAAAGCCTTGCCGCAGGCGAAGAAGTTTTTCAGGCATTTAAATTTGCTTTTTCACTTGGATTGCATCTGTCAAAAGAAGCTGCGGACACAATAAAAGATTCTGATTTTAATACAGAAATTTAAATCAATTGACAAATCAAGAAATTTAGTTTATAATATGTATTGAAGATGATAGCTTGGTATGTTACTATTAAATCTTCTGCTCAGCATAATCACAACAATTCTTTTTGGGTAGGTAGCAAACACAGCAAAAGAGTACTCATTTGCGAAAAAATTATTAAATTTCCTGAAAACCGTTGACAAATACGGATTTAAGATGTATAATGAACACAGAAAAAGGCAAGACATCAAACGGTTATGCCAAGATATAAACGTTATAAAATCACGCCATAGCTTTGACGGGCTGGCGTTATTTTACTTTTATAGTAAATGCTATTAAAAACACAAAAATCAAAAATATAATTCTTAATATGTATTTAATCATAGCAACCACCCCCTTTCGGAAGGTGGCATAACCGCCCAGCTTTTACACTGTTTTCAGACTTACCTTTAACATCGGATTGCTCCGACATTCTGTATTATACACTATTTACCCGTAAATTTCAAGACCTTTTGACAAAAAAGCAATTTCACTCAATCAGACTTCAAATTATATATCCAAAATTTAAAGGCGAAAACATTTAAATAAAAGCTCGTGCATAAATTCACAAATTTAGCCGGCTATTCAGTCTGATGCCAATGTTAATGCATAATGTCAGAGGGACAGGTAGTGTAAATATCATACACTAACCGTCCCTCTATTTTATCACAAATCACATTTTACAAGACCCTTTATAAAGTTATCGGTATGATTTTCCATATCGTAATTTGCCTTATCAAATTCATCAAGAGTATAAATGTGCGTAGATGCACCTGTAAATTTCCACTGTCCCTGCGAAATGAGCTTTATTGCTCTTTCACAAAGTGTTGCTTCATATTCAATTCTTCTTTCATGGCAGTTATACATTGTCATCGCCTTTAAATTCCACAACTGAAAATCAACTGTTCTCATGCCGTCATTGTGATAGCCTGCAATTCCAAGATTTCCGTGTGCACAAACCATTTCACCGGCAAGAGCAAGACCGTCGGGAGTTCCTGTAAATTCAACAACATTTTTAAATCCTGTATTGAAAATATCTGTTTTGTGACCGTCTCTTGTCAAATCGGGCTTTTCCCAAGTCTGCCAGTTAAGCTTGTATTCCTCCGGTAATTCATGAGGTAAATAAACCTTAGTTGCACCGTATTTCTTCGCATTTTCAAGAGCAATTTCTCTTTTGTCAACTGCAATAATTTCAGCATAACCCTTAGCCTTGTACAATGAAACCATACCAAGTCCCATGTATCCTGCTCCAACAATTACAATTGTATCACCTGTTTTTGTTGTGTGAATCCTTTCCGAAACACTCATCATGCAGGCAAGCGGTTCACCTACTGCATCCTCATCTTTAACATTATCAGGAACGATAAAGGTCTTTTCAGGCTCCATTACAATGTATTCCTTGTAACCGCCTCCGCCAAGTCCCGTTACTCTGTCACCGATGCTGAAGCCTTTGACATTTATACCCTTGTCGGCAACAATTCCGACCGTTTCATGTCCGAGCAAATCCCCTTCCTTTGCAGTGCACCACGGATGAAATTCAGAGTGACACATTCCTGTATAAACTACCTTTACTAAAAGCTGATTATCGTTGATTTTCGGTATGTCAACATCAATAACACAGCTTTTTTTAGGTCCTGTCATGACTAATTGCTTCATTACTTTACTTCCTCCAATAATTTATATAGTTTTTCTGTCCCCTCTTTGATAGACATATCCTTTTTAAACACGCTTGATGTTCCAACAACAAATATATCTGCACCAGCTTCATACATCTTCGGAACATTTTCAAAGCTACAGTTTCCGTCAACCTGAATTTTTATGTCCCCATATCCTAAATCATCAAGCATTTTTCTCATTCTTTTTATTTTATCAAAGCTTGTCGGAACAATTTTTTGTCCTGCAAACCCCGGGTTTACACTCATTATAAGCACCATGTCAAGCATTGGTAAAACCTCATAAATGCACTCAATAGGAGTTGCAGGGTTTATTGCAACAGCCGCCTTTGCTCCACGTTCCTTAACAGCATTTAAAGCTAACTGTAAATGATTTGTGCTTTCATAATGAACAGATACATAATCGTTTTCCTTTAGTGAAATCTTTTCAATTATTGTCATGGGATTTTCTGCCATAATGTGATAATCAAAAGGAATGTCGGAATAATCATGAAGCTTATTTAATAATTCCATTGGAAGCATCAGGTTCGGCACAAAATGATTATCCATAATATCACAGTGTATGTACTGAATACCAGCCTCTTTAATTTCATCAAGAGCTTTACCCATGTTTAAAACGTCTGCACACATTATTGATGCCGAGAGCAACGGTTCTCTTTTTGATATTTTACCGATTTTCGGAATTAAAGCCGCACCTATCAGTGGTGCATTTTCCGAAAGTGCCGCTCTTTTCAATTCAGGGATTCTGCCGCTTGAGTAGCAATGCTCCTTAATGTATTCAATGCACGGATTTACATACATTTCCTCCTGCGCACTCAATCCACCGCTGAATAAAACACATTCGGGTGAAAGTAAGTTTATAATAGCAACAACCGCATTACCTAAAATCTTTACAGCCTTGTCAATCTCATTCTGAGCATCTGCATTTCCTGATTTTGCCGCATCAAATAAATCTCCTGCATTTTTTCCCTCACCAAGCAATTCACTTGCAGTAATATCAAGACCTCCGCCTGCACAGTATTTTTCAAGACAACCCTTTTTACCGCAACCGCAAGGTCTGCCGTTTTCCTCAACGCAGATATGTCCCATTTCGCCTGCACTGCCTAAAGCACCGTTGTAAACCTTTCCGTCAATTACTATTCCTGTACCTATTCCTGTTCCGAGTGTGATACAAACGACAGTCCCGGCACCTGCCCCTGCACCGCAGGCAAATTCAGCATATGCCGCCGCTCTTGAATCCTGAACAAGAGATACAGGAACATTAAGTGTCTCTTCAAAGCGGTAAGCAACATCTTCTGATAATATGCTTATGTTGGGAGCTTTTAAAAGCTTTTTTCCGTCATCCGAAACCGTTCCCGGAACACCTATTCCGCACGCACCGATTTCGTCAAAGTCAACCTTAGCTTCATTACATAATTCAAGAATAATATCTTTAACATCTTCAGTCAGATTTTTTATATCCTTTATGTATATCTTTTTGTTAACCAATAACTTGTTATTTTCATCAACAATACCAATGTTTATCTTAGTACCGCCGATGTCAATTCCTACTCTGTACATTAGAACTCTCCTTTTTCAATTGCGGCAATCATGTCAATTCTCTTTTGATGCCTTCCGCCCTCGTATTCAGCGGCAAGAAATTCATCAACTATCATTTCAGCAGTAGCCATGCCGACAACTCTTGCACCGAATGCAACTATGTTTGCATTGTTGTGCTGACGTGATAAACGTGCGGAATACGGTTCAGAGCAAACAACCGCTCTTATTCCCGAAACCTTATTTGCGGCAAGCGAAATTCCGACTCCTGTTCCGCAGATAAGTACACCCAAATCACATTCACCGCCTGCAACAAGGTCAGCAACTCTTTTGCCGTAAATGGGGTAATCTGTTCTCTCACCGCTGTCCGTACCGCAGTTTATTACTTCATGACCTTTATCTTCAAGATATTTTTGTATGTGCTGCTTCATCTCAACAGCCACATGATCGTTTCCAATTGCTATTTTCATTTTCTTGTCCTTTCTTTGTATGTCAGGTAATTAAAAAGAGGCAAAAAAGCCTTACATCTATTTCCTTTTCACCTCTTTCGTCATATTAATTAATCAATTATGTATGGTTCACCTTCAGTTTTTGTCCAGTCTACCAAAGATTTCATGTATTTACCGAATTTTGTTTCAAGTTCAGCCTGTGCTTCGTCAAACATTGTTATAGGATAAATCTTTGTTGGAACATGCTTGTAATTCCAGTCATCCTCCATAAACATTTTTATAGCGTTTGCATATCCGATTAAGTTCAAATCTTCTTCTCTCGGATGTGTGCTTAAGCAGTCAATAGCTTTAACGTTAAGCATCTGAACATCAACAAGTCTTTTTCCACCTGTGTGGTATGCACCGATTGCAAGCTGACCGCACTGTCTTGTCATTCTGATAGCCAAATCTAAAGATTCTTCTGTTTCTCCCCATTCCATAACAAGCTTAAATCCACAGCCCTCACCGCCGTCGAAATTAAGACCCTGGCCCGGAATATCAAGATAATTTTCAGGTAATTCGTCAGGTGTATATGTCTCATCTGCACCGTATCTCTTAGCATTTTCAAGAGATTCTTTTCTGATGTCTACAGCAACAACATAAGCGCCTCTCTTCTTTAAAAGGCTGATAGCTCCACAACCCATGTAGCCACAACCAACAACTGCAACCTTGTCACCCACAACAGGAATCTTAACC
>JAZOTP010000059.1:0-16509 GCA_045657705.1 Clostridia bacterium | reverse complement strand
TTATTTTTCAATGTACAATCCGCTGCTCGCTGAACAGCTTATTTAGTATATCACATTCTTTTCGGTTTGTCAATACCTTTTTTTAATTTTTTTCAAATTATTTTTTTCGGTATCTTTACTGCCTCCAAAAAGCGACAACTTCTGTATGATAACATAATCAAAGCATTTTGTCAACGCTTTTTTCTTTATTTTTTTCGTTTTGTTAAAGTTTAATGCTGCTTTTTATCTCTTTTTAAATTTAATTGTTCAATTTGCACACAAAGCCTTTGCATAATTCATCAAATTGCCGATTTTTCATTTATAATTATTTTGATTTAATATAAAACTCCTGCAAATAATAATTGATATTCGCAGGAGTTTCTACTATGTTATATACAATATTATAAGTCAATTTTGGGAAGCTTATCAAGTGTTGCCTTAATTTCCTCATCAGTAGGACAGTAATCATTCATCTTCCCGTCATGAAACTTTTCATATGCCATCATATCAAAATATCCTGTTCCGGTAAGACCAAATACTATTGTTCTTTCTTCACCTGTCTCCTTGCACTTCATAGCCTCATCAATTGCAACTTTAATAGCATGACTGCTCTCAGGAGCAGGCAATATTCCCTCAACCCTTGCAAATTCCTCTGCTGCTTTAAATACTTCTGTCTGCTTAACGGTTGTTGCTTCCATCAATCCGTCATCATAAAGCTGTGACAGCGTTGAACTCATTCCATGGTATCTTAAGCCTCCCGAATGAGTTGCCGCCGGCATAAATCCGCTTCCAAGCGTATACATCTTTGACAAAGGACAAACCATTCCTGTGTCACAATAGTCATATGCATATTTTCCTCTTGTTAAACTCGGACATGATTCAGGTTCAACAGCAATAATTCTATAATCAGCTTCACCTCTGATTTTTTCGCCCATAAACGGTGATATAAGACCGCCGAGATTTGAGCCCCCACCTGCACAGCCTATAACTATATCAGGTTTTATGCCATATTTATCAAGTGCCGTTTTTGTTTCAAGTCCTATTACAGTCTGATGCAAAAGTACCTGATTCAATACACTTCCCAACACATAACGGTATCCGTCCAGCTTTGTTGCAGCTTCAACAGCCTCTGAAATAGCACAGCCCAAACTGCCGCCGGTTCCCGGATGTTCTGCAAGAATTTTTCTTCCCACTTCCGTTTCCATAGACGGCGACGGAGTAACCGATGCACCGTATGTTCTCATAACCTCACGTCTGAAAGGCTTCTGTTCATATGAAACCTTAACCATATAAACCTTACAGTCAAGACCAAAATATGAGCAAGCCATAGATAACGCTGTCCCCCACTGACCGGCTCCTGTTTCTGTTGTAACACCTTTCAGACCCTGCTTCTTTGCATAATAAGCCTGCGCAATTGCCGAATTAAGCTTGTGACTTCCGCTTGTATTATTACCCTCAAATTTATAATAAATTTTTGCAGGGGTCTGAAGCTTTTCTTCAAGACAGTACGCCCTTACCAAAGGCGACGGTCTGAACATTTTATAAAAATCTCTTATTTCCTCAGGAATTTCAAAATACGGTGTAGTATCGTCAAGCTCCTGTTTAACCAGTTCTTCACAAAACACAGGGGCAAGCTCTTCGGCTGTCATTGGTTTTAATGTTTCAGGATTCAAAAGCGGTGCAGGCTTATTTTTCATATCTGCACGCAAATTGTACCAGGCTTTCGGCATCTCACTTTCTTCAAGATAAATTTTGTACGGAATTTTTTTCTCTGACATTTTATGTCTCTCCTTTCTTTTTTCGGGGCAAGAACACAAAAAACTCCCGTCCCTTAACGCTGGGACAGGAGTATAAATTCCTGCGGTGCCACCCGGCTTGACGTTAATACGCCCACCTTTACGCATACTATCATATGCAGACTTTTGATTACGGAGTGCCATACTCCGTCTCACATACTGAGAAGCCTGAAGCTTCTGTTCTGATTGCCCTCGGGAGTCCATTCAATTTTATGTTTCATACTGCAATCACACCATCTGCAGCTCTCTCTTATGAAAGTGATAAAACCTACTTACTCTCCCTCAACGGTTTAGCATATTATAACACTATTTTTCTTACTTGTCAACAATTTTTTATGTTTTGATGGTAAAATTCCCGATTAACATGGTATAAATCATACAGCACCGACACGAGATATTCTATTATTTTATAGTCCTTATAACATTATCACAAAGATTTTCTGTTTTTTCAAAATCCATATACGGAACATAGTATCTTTCAAGCTCGTCATGAAGTTTTTTTGCTTCTTTTATCATTTCTTCACTGCGTTTCAAAAGCATATTGTACTGTTGCAAATCCGCTGAAGCTTTATCACATTTGTTCCATTTATCAAAATCAATAACATATGAAGCATCGGCATTTTTAATACAATGGTATTCATTTTCCACAGTGAAAAACATTCCATTGGCATATATATGTTCAATACTTTTATCCGGCGACATCGGGCAGAAAAATGTGCGTATATCATAACCGCAGTTTTTCAGCATTTCTGAAAGTCCGCTCATAAACATATCAGCATTCTTTTTATTTTTTGATTTAATTTTATATATATAATTTGCATTCTGTGCAAAAGTGTCAATATAATTAATTCTCCCCAGCGGTGTAACAGCACTTAAAAACGCTTTGCGTTCCTGTCCTGTACCAACATCTTTTTCTTTAAGCGTATTTTTTATTTTTTCAAGTTCATGAATTATGGCATCAGCATTTGCATGATGTTCAAAACTGTAAACGGTATAAATATTTTTTGCCGCAGATAAATATTGATATGCACGGGCAAAATATGATGAAATCCTTTCTCCTGTTTCGATTATCTTTGTTTTGTTTTCTTTAATTCTTTCACTGTCCCAGCATTCTCCCAGATTTATTATTTCATCTACCGCACCGGGACATTTAGGGTCAACAATATGCGGTGCAGTTCCGTCAAGAATTAAAAACCCGATTTCTCTTGCACATACACCGTCTAACGAATCAGGGTCGGAGGAACAATGCAAAAGCTCCGTTTCATACCCGAGCGATACAAGATGTTTTGCTATTCTTTTCATAAAGGTTGATTTTCCCGTACCAGGTCCGCCCTTTAAAACTATTATTCTTTTTGCCTCACGGCTTTTCAATATGTAATCATAATAAGAATAAAAACCCTTTGGTGTATTTGCGCCGGGAAAATATTCTAAAACTGTCATTTCACATCAATCCTTTCATATCAATTCATAAATATTATATGCCCCGAAAAAAAATGTGTGAAAAAATCACATTATAATAACACTTTCCGGACTTTTTGAATATTTTTTATTTCTTTTTAAATAATAATATAAAAGGACTGATTAATAATGAATTCGGATACAAAATTGTTGAATGAAATATACCAAAACTCAATAACAGCAATAAATGCCATTTCTTCCATGCTTATTAAAATCAGAGACGAAAAGCTATATAACTGTCTTTTTGAACAGATGCTTCGTTACAGAGAAATTGCAAACAATGCAAAATCAATGCTAAACGACACCGACTCCTTTCCATCGAGCCTTAATTTTTTTGAAAAATCAGGATTTCACCTTGCAGTTGATGTTGTCGGCTTTGGACACATTTCCTCACGGCGTCTTGCAAAAATTCTGATAAGCGGAAGCAAGGAGGGGATTTTTGATTTAGCAAACCATATTAATTCATGTACAGACGCATCACAGCAATCACGATTTCTCGCCTATGACCTTATTGGCATAGAGGAAGAAAGTATAAACAAAATGAATGAATTTTTGTAAAAACATTATTTATTGTTCATATGTGTCTGAAGATATGTATTTCTGTATTTCAGCGGCACTGTATGCTCATGATACTTAAAGAAATTGGTAAACAGATTTGCATTTGAAAATTTTAAGATTACAGCAATTTCTTTAACTGAATAATTGGTATTGGCGAGGTACTCCTTCGCCCTTTTTATTATATAATCATCAATAAGCTTCTTTATTCCCACACTGTAGCTTTTTTTGAACAGTCTTGTAAGATACTCCGGATTATATCCGAAATGCTTTGCAGTTTTTGCAACTGTAAGCGTTGCGTCGGCGTTTATTCTTATCCATTCAATAATTTCAAGAATCAGCTTTGAATCACCCCTTTGAATTTCAGAGCTGTCAATCTGAATCTGTGCAATCAGGTGTGATAATATACTGTCAATTACAAATTGCTGTGAATCGGGTAAATTACAGTAATGAATAAGCTCTCTGAAAAGATATGAATTTGAAAATCTTTCCAATATGTATGGAAGTTCTAAATTTTCACAATAAAAATGAAGCCAGTAAAATGATGTTTTACCCGTGCTTATTTTATAGCCCCTGTGCATCACTCCCGGTCTTAAAACTATAAGATTTCCTTTTTTCAAATGATGCTCAACACCGTTATCTTCAAGATACACATCTCCCTCCGTAACAAAAATTACTTCATATGTAACCTCGGTTCTTTCCGGGTGTATCCACTCGTCGTCAGTTGTAAACAAACCCATTGTATAAAATTCTATTTTTGTATCTCCGTTTTTTATCATATATTCTCACCACCTGATATATTACAGTTATAAATTTATTATATAACAATTTCAGATAAAGTCAAGTACATATCATATTTAATAAATACATCAAAAGAACGGTTAGTGTTCTCCAACCGTCCATTTGTTCTTATTCAAAAATACTCTCAATCAAAGTTTCTATATCAACCTCCTGACTGTAAACGTCCAATTCATCAGTCAAAGATTTTTCAAGCACTCCCTGTTCTTCTAATTTTCTTGCAAGAAGAACTCCGTCACTTGTTTTGGTTTTAAGGCTTCTGTAAGCCACATAAACCATATCATCTCTTGTAAACTGTTTTTTACTATACATTTGCTTTGCTGCTTCGGAGTTAATAAGTCCGTTAACGACCGCTTCTTCATATGCAGTTTCAGGCTCACACTCTGTATATCCTAAAAGTCTTAAAACCAATGTAATAAATTCTTCTGCGCTGATTTGTTTGTCAGGAGAAAATGTATTATCAGATGTTCCTCTTGTAATTTCATTTTCATAGCAGTACATAACATACTGATACGACCATCTTTCTTCTGCCACATCGGAAAATCTTGGAGAATAATTTTCATTTTTTATATTTTCCTCTTCACCCAGCAGACGCACAAGCATAGTAGCCGCCTGTTCGCGGGTTAGGGTTGAATCAAGCTCATATCCGTTGTCTGTACCTTTAAAAAGTCCTGCTTTAAAGAGAATATCTGCATATTTTTCATTTTGTGCCGCTGTAACAGTGGAGTTAAAAGTTAAAAAAACAGCTGTTAATATTGTAAATATTTTTATTATTTTTCCCATAGCTTTCTAACCTCCGGTTATTCCCGAGCCAAAAGGCTGTACGGTGCAATATAATTTTCATACATTGTCTTTCCTGCTCCAATGTACTTCATATCCTCGACACTAACCTCTTGAATTTCAGAATTAATTCTGAAATCAATTCCGTCAAAATCAACTGTTCCGTCATTATATGAATAATTGAAACGAAGATTTACAGTATCATATTCCTCCAGATTTTGTATTACCGTTACACCGTCAAAGGATATTAAAGACACCAATTCCTGATCTTCATACAAATCGCCCAATTCATATTTTGACTCGTTGCTCAAATTTTCGCTCGGAGCACTTGAATTAAGCTCAAACCATTGACCACCTTCATCTCCTTCAAAATAAACCATCGTTGAAAAAGTAGGGTGCATTGGCTCTCCCTTGAAAATTCTGACAATATCAAGTCCCATTACTGTTACAGTAACATTATCTCCCAAATTCTTATACCATTCGGGTGCATATAATAAATCAATGTCAAGCTTATTTTTTGTTAAAAATGATATATTATAGTCAAATACATATCTATCACTTACACTTTTCAATTTTTTTTCATAACGGGTGTAATCTATTTCTTTTACTTCTTTTTCTTCTTCATTATCCTCCTTCTTTGTTCCGTCAGGATTATATCCAAGCTTATCCAATTCTATTGCTTCATCCATTCCGAACAGGTATACAAGATTTCTCTTTCGATTAAAATTAAAGTCATCCTTGTAAAATTTATATTTGATATTTTCACCTTTTATGGACATAGTTACCGGGCCACCAACCTGCCATGAAAATCTCATTTGCACGTCCGTCACACTTCCGTTTTCCGCATTTCCCGAATACGACAGCTTATATACCGGCTTTCCGTCTAAATACAATGTATTATTCTCGTAATATGCATTAATGTATGTGCTTAGCTTTCCCTTTGTATATGTATATCCAAAATTACTTCCTAACACATCCCAATAGACATTTTTTCCTTTACTTCCTTCAAAAGTAAAAAGATATAAGTAATCATCTGATGAATACTCACCATAATAATATCTGAATTGTTCTATCTTACATTTTATTCTTTCGCCCACATTGGCAATTTCAGGGAAAAAGATTCTGTAGTTTTCTTCTTTCAACTCAAAATCAAATGTAAGCTCTTCAACAATTTCCATTTCTCTTCCGTCATAAGTTCTGTTTTCAACGTCCACTCCTGTCATTTTAACTGTTGGTTCTTTTTCTTCTACAAACCACCAGTCATAGTTTTGAATAAATTCCGCTAATTTTATAGGGTCATCAATGCGAAAATATTTATTTTCAAATCGCGTTTCCGGACGCAACAACTCATCCTTAACCCACATATATTCATTGCCAATTGAAAAATACAAATGCATAAATCTAACTTTACAATAACAATATAACTCTCCCTCATGAATGGAGAAATATTCCATTTCTTCCGCTTCTATTTCAGTAACATTTTCTTTAAGCAAATTATAAAAATCATATATAAATTTTTTATATATTTTCAATTGCTCTTCTGTCACATCATTTCCACAAATATTATAAATCCCTTCTGAATCCGTTCTGGCTCGTATCATTCCCTCAAAATAGCCAACTGCCGCTGCTTCATAATCTTCCATAAGTGTATCATAAATAATTTCCAGACCACTCTTTTTTTCAATCTGTTCAGCTACATTTTCCGATGTATCCGGCTGTTCTTGTTGTTTATCCTCTCCGGCGGAGGTCAATTCATCCTCCGCAGATGTCAAGCTATCATCAATATTTTCAGTGACTTTCGATTCGATACCCTGCTGTTCTTCCGCGTTACCATTTTCTGTTGCATATATTGGTACTGCTGATAATGATAACGATAATGCGATTAATAAAAAAGTAATTATTTTTCTCATACGAAAACCGCCTTTCTACGTTGTAAGTAAATTTTATCATACCATGCTAAATTTTACAACAATTTAAATAACACTGTATAAAACAAATAACATTTGCAAACTTAAAATGATAGTAAAGTAATAATATTACAAGAAAGGGCGGAAAGCTTTTAAATCCGTCCCTTTCTCATATTAAATTAACAAAATTGCTTTATCAAGAAGTAATATTATACATATTCTATAATTCTTCCCGTAAATCTTAAATTATTGTCACCGCCATATCCGCCATCAAACAAAACATTAATTGATACTGTTTGTGTAGTAACTGTATAAGGATCCATAACATCAACAGTATGCAAATCCTTATCAACTCCAACTAATACCAAATAACGAGCCAATGACATATCTGTAGGTGCAAGTGTTGAAGTTAATTGTATAATAACAGCCTTTCCGGATTTTATAGAGTTGAAAAGTGTATTTTCTGCAGTAGATTCTGTTATAGTTGTATTCAAAAAATTAGCTCCGGTTGTTTTTTCTCCAAAAGTATAAAAATAAACTGCAGCATTCTTTGTATCTAACAATTCACCTCTAACAGTTGGATCTTCCCACCCAAATTCAATTGCCGCACTTGGTATATCCATTGTATTTAATTGGCTTCCTTCTCTTCTTAAACGTATATTAGCAATTAATTTAGCAGCCCATAGCCAATCCAATGTTTCTAAAATCACACCCTCATTCTCTATTGGTTCAATTTCAGCTTTATTATCAGAAGCAGCCTGAGATACAGTAAGAGTTACTATTCCGCCTGTTGCTACAACATCCTGATATTTAACAACAATTGGGTAAGTACCTGCACCCAATGAATTTACAACAGATGCTGTAAGAACACTGTCATTATAATATAGTTCAACATCACTTATTGCTTCACTGTCATCAACAGCAACATCATTAATTTTGCAGGTCATATTTGACATTATTGTACTTTTAAATGCATCGGTTGATGTTATATCACTTCCATTAGTATGTGAAAGCGTTACTGCACTTTCTATCACAGCAGATGGTACTGCTGCTGCAGGACTTACTGTTAATGTCACTGTTCCTCCTGTTGCCGATACATCATTATATTTTGGTACAATTGTATATGTTCCTGTCTGTAATGAATTAACCACATCGGCAGTTAATTCTGCATTATTATAATACAATTTAACATTTTCCAACGCTTCGCTGTCACTGATTTCTATACCATTTACGCTACAGGTCATACTATTCATAACCGCTGTTAAATAGCTGTCAACAGATGTTATATTTTCTCCGTATGTATGGCTTAATTCTACATTCTGGCTTAATACAGCAGCCGGAACATTTTCTTCCAGCACAACGGTTAAACCGTAGTTATAATATGAATTATAAGCCGTACTGCTTGCTCTTGATACTCTTAAATAATACTGATGATTCTTTTTAAGATTATCATATGTAATTATTCTTTGTATCTCCTCATTTTCATCTGTTGTTGTTTCTGTAACAGTCAAAGCAGTACCCATTCTCCATGAAGGTGATTCATTTTCAGCAGACAAGATTTCTACAGTGTCGCTGTCGTATAACTGAAGTGTGGGCAAATGACCACTCTCATATTGTTTGACTGTGGCTGTAAAATCACTTACATTATTACCTGTTGTAAAGGTATACATGTCTGTATCACCCTTATGAAGAGTAACTCTGATTTCATTTGAACTACCATATTCTCCGGTTGTGTATGTAGTCAAGCGACCATTAACTGTTTTATTAAGTGATGTAAGCAATGTCGGATAAACAGGAGAAGTATTTCCATAGGTCGGATTTGCTACTACGTCAAGCGGATCAGGTCTTCTCGGGTCATATACACTGAAATTATAATTGCACTCAAACGGCTCATAAAATCCTGCCGATTCATCACCATAAGCAGGCAAAGTTCTCTTTAATTGCTTAACCTCAATATAATGTCTGCCATCAGAAAATTCAACAAAATGTGGTTCTATCTCAGTCCCGGTTTGTGCGATTTGATCGGCGTCCAACCAGCAAAGGTCAAAGCCACTTGTATCCCTTTCATAAACATAATTATCCATAACAATTATATTGGTTGCCGTACTTGTAAAAACCCAGTACCCGTTTCCGGAATCAAAATCATACCCAAACACGTCAACATCACGGCTATAATCAATATATCCGTTCACTATATCCTTATTTGAATAATTTCCGGCATCACAAGCAGTTTGAACCTCATCTCTGTTATTGGTATAATCATCTTGCAAGTCACTATCGGTTCTTACAACACGAAATGCCGCCATAGTATCTGTTGTTTCAGTTTGTTCTGTTATTTCAATATAATAAACAGGAGCTTTATACTCTTCATCAACTAACCAACCATAGCTTGCTCTTGGATTTGAGCCTTCTCCGCCGCTCTTTACATTGTTAGGTCTTAAAGATTCAAGTACCCCATCATTTTCCTTATAAATATCAAACTGAAGATCCATGTTACCTATTGTTTCAAAAGCATAATACCCTGTTTCCTGAGCTGTATACTTAAATACATAATAATTTTCTTCTGAAAAGTCCAGATACACATTTTCATATAGTTCATACTCTACAGCAGTCGGGAAATAATCGTCTCCACGGATACTGGTTGCCATAGGCATAGGTCTTGATAAGGGTTCAGCTTCATTGCATACATCTAATGATTGTGTAAAAACAAAGCCGGGGGTAAAAATACCCTCATTTTCTCCACCGTCATGTGTTGATATAAAACCGCGGTATGTATCCTGACTTGTTCCTCTTATTGCTGTCATTTGCAATTCATAGTATGCATTATCGTCAAGGGTGTTATAAAAGGTGTCTAACTCACTTGCAGTCACTGTATGAATATAAGCAGACATACTGCATTCAGCAGTACATTCATCCTCAGACTCGTGGTTACACTCAGGCTTTTCACCAACCTTTTTATAAGCAATCTTAGAAAACACTTCTCCGCTGTTATTATTTATAACATTATCTCCTAATGTTATATTAGCAGGAAAATCTGCTTCAACAAATGATGTCTTAATATATCCGCCATACTGATTTGCAATATTATTAATGGTTTCATTAACTGTTATTTGATATGTTTTATTATTAGGTACATTATCAAAATTTATTGCATTATCATTTCCTGTAAGCGTTTTACTCAAAACCGTTGAATTATTTGCAGTATCTACAATCTGTACTTCTACTGAATCATTTGCACCAAGATTTTTCAAATATAAGAAATACAATCCCATTCCCATATCACGCTGCATAAGTTTATTTATACTGAATGGGAACTCTTGATATAAACATTCAGAGCCTCTTTCAATAAGATTGTAATTCCATACTGAATTGTTTTCCGTTGTTGTCTCATCTGCCAAAACAGCCGGACAACTTCCTATCAGCATACTTGCACATAACAATGTGCTTAAGACCTTCTTCATTCGTAACACCAATCCTTTCATATTAGTTGATTTGTTATTACTCCCCGAATAAAACATCAGGGAGTAATTCATACAATTATAACCTCTTTTATACCTCATACCCCTTGAAGTATAACATTCTTACCCCCAAAGAATGTTGTGATGATACTAATGTATCATCACACGGGTTATATAACCCGTTGTTTCAAAATTCTTTAATTACTTTGAAACAATACTGCTGTATTTTACAACAGATTCAATCAAATTTCCATTGCTGTCATATGCATTATGTGTTGTCTTAACTTGATAATCATACCCACTTGAAACATGCCATGCTTCTGAAACAGTTGCAGATAAATTTTTTGATTTAGTCCATGTTTTTATAGTTTTCCAACCATTTTTATATTGCTGTAATTCAACAATAACTTCTGCTTTTTTTGATTGACTTAATAATGTACTTCCACTGCATTGTAAAGAACCATCAGCATTTTCAGATAATGAAACGCTTAAATTTGCTATTAATATGTATGACGGTACAGCAATATTTCCATTATCACCAAATTTGAAACTTGTTGTTTCAGCAAACGCACAGTTTAATGCACTAAACATAGTTACTGCACTTAACATAACCACAACAGCCTTTTTCATCTTTTTCTGCATAACAAAACACCTCCTTGTAAATGTTCTCGACAGGAATAAAATACATTTCTATGTCACTCGACATTTTTCGCATTAATTTGCCTATCTGTTATATAAAACATCTACAAAGAGGTAAAAAGGTAAAAATTTTTAATATTTTTTTATTTGATTTTTAAATTTTGTTGAATTTTAACAATTTCTTCCTTTTCTAATATACTTGAATTTATAGTATATGTCAATTCAGTATCATATACTGCCAATATATGAACATTATCATTTTCACTGTATAATGCATTTTTTTCGTCAATTTTCATTTTTTCAACAACTGCATTTTCAGTGTCAATTGATAACACATCACTTTGACCATATATCCCTATAGTCAATATATCTGTTTCTCTGACAAACACTACAATACAAATCTCTTCTGATATATCCTGTTCTTCCAAAACATATCCTTCCGGAATATATCCCATATATATGTACCCATTTTCAAATGTACTGCTATATTCATTTTGTTCATTAACTATTATATCTGTACCCTGTGAATGCGGTTTTAAAATAAAATTTTTGAACTGCACTCTTAGTCCTTCAACGCTTGCTATCGTCACACCGGAAGCAAATGCCAGAATCAAAAAACACGCTGCTGTTTTCTGCAAATTTTTATACAACTTTCTTTTGTATATTTTTTTCTTCTCTTTACCAAAAATCTTATGCATTCTTTCCTGATGTTCTTTTGAATAATCTATATTTTCCACCTCTTGAATATCTAATATAGGTTCTTTTTCCAATTCTTCAATCGCATCATCAAGAAGTACGTCAAAAAGCTTATCATAAGTTTCTTTTTTACTCACAGTTATCATCTCCTTCGGATAATCTCATTTTAATTATTTCACGAGCCTTTTTAATTCTGTTTTTAACCGTACTTTCAGAAATATTTAAAATGTCTGCAACTTCTTTTATTGTATGCTTATTAAACCTATGTAAAGTAAGCGGTGTTTTGTATTTTTCGTCAAGTACTCTCAACTCATTTTCAATTCTGCTTGCTTCACTTTTTGTAATAACATAATTTTCAGGATTTAATTTGTCTGAATATTCTATACTTTCAGACTCATCTGCCACATCATACGGTTGACCGTTATTGTATAATTTATTGTATATATCATTACATACGTTTATGGTTACTCTCATAATATAATTTTTTGCAGCAACATCATCTAAGCTATTTATTTTTTCAGGATATTCAATTAGTCTGATAATAACCTCCTGAACAACCTCCTCTGCCAAATGACAATCATTAAATCTCTTTATTGCAATAGAATATATCAATCTATTATATTTATCATATACATCTTCAATTTTTATGCTGATTTTTTTCCAAAACACTTTAATTTCACCCTCTTTATCCCCACAGCATAACCATTATACACCAAATCCACAAAAATTTCAATTACTTAATATAAAAATCATTCATCAGTAATAAGATTATTTCCTTGACAAAATATATGAAAAGGAGTAAAATAAATAAACCGTTATATGAATATAATAATGTAAAATCCCATAAACAGAACGGAGAGAATTATGACAGAGTTATTATTTAAAACATTTATAAAAAATTATCAGAACACAAGCGATTCGGCAGTCCGCGCGGCTTACGGAAAGCTTGCAGGCTTTGTGGGTATTGTATGCAACATCATACTTTTTATTGCAAAACTGATAATCGGAACAATTTCAGCATCGGTATCAATAACTGCAGATGCATTCAACAATTTATCCGATGCATCTTCAAGCATTATAAGTCTGTTAGGCTTCAAGCTTGCAGAAAAGCCCGCCGATGCAGAACACCCCTACGGTCACGGGAGATATGAATATCTTTCGGGATTAAGCGTTGCGGTTCTTATAATCATAATTGGTTTTGAACTGTTAAAGACAAGTTTTAATAAAATTATCAACCCTACAGCAGTAAGCTTCAATCCTGCACTTGTTATAGTATTACTTCTTTCGGTAACCGTAAAGCTGTGGATGATGATATTTAATAAAAAAGCAGGTAAAAAAATTAAATCAAAAACATTAATTGCAGCGGCTCTTGATAGCAGAAATGATATTATTTCAACTCTTGCCGTACTGATAGCCGCAATTATCTCTCACTATACCACTTTTGAACTTGACGGCTGGATTGGTCTTGCGGTTGCAATATTTATCATGTTAAGCGGATTCGGTCTGATTAAGGAAACAATAGACCCTATGCTGGGCGTTGCTCCCGACCCTGAGTTTGTTGACAGTATAAAAGAAAAAATAATGAGCTATCCTGAAGTTCTCGGAATGCACGATTTGATTATTCACGATTACGGTCCGTGTCGTAAATTTGCAAGTGTTCATGTTGAAATGGCGGCAGAATCCGATGTTCTGGAATGTCATGACATAATCGACAACATTGAAGTTGATTTTTTGAAAAATAACGGATTACATATGATTATTCATTATGATCCGATTTTAACAGAAGATCCGCTTGTTCTTGATTTAAGAAATCAGATTTCACAGGTTGTTAAAAAAATCAATCCCGATTTGACAATACACGATTTAAGAGTTGTTCCCGGAACAACTCACACCAATCTCGTTTTTGACTGTCTTGCATCATTTGATTTGAAAATGACAGATACAGAGCTTCGTAATGAAATATCAAAGCTTGTAAAAGAAAACAATCCCGATTTTAACTGCGTAATAACTGTTGACAGAAATTATTCCCCAATTCCACACTAAAAAAATCAGCCCGAATTAAGGGCTGATTTTTTAGTGTCATTATTTTATAATTGTAACTGTTCTGTCCTGACTGTTCCATATAACCTCTGCACCGAAGTTTTCTGCAACAAATCGTAACGGAATATATGTTCTTCCGTTGCTCGCATCTATAAATGCAGGAGAATCAAGCTCTTTTGCTTCTCCATTTACATATGCCACATTGCTTCCTATAATAATTTGTATATTATCCGAACCCAGTGTAATGCCTACAGTCTTAGTTGCACCATCCCAGGATACATTTGCACCCATAGCCTCAGAAACAACTCTTACAGGAATCATTGTTCTGTCGTTAACAATCTGCGGTGCAGCGTCACTCGACATATTCTGACCGTTAACTGTAGCTCCTATTTTTCCGATTGCAAGCTCAATTGTTTTTTCACCCTGCTGTGAACCCGGGAATGCATTGAGTGTACAAGGAGCATAATTCTTTGCTTCTTCTCTTCTGTAGTTCATAGCACCGCCAACGTCATGAAACTGATATGCATATCTGTCTTTTGCATATTCATAATTGTCGTTGACCTTTGCTTTTAATATATTATACATAAGCTGAGATGCTTCTTCATACTTCACTTTGCTGTCCTCTGTAAGGTGAGCAAGACCTATTCCCAACTCATCTGCTTTTGCTTTTGTTGCTTCTTCTTCAGTATAATATAAAATTCCTGTCATTGCGGCTTTTAAGAATTGCTTATAAGTTACTTCTTCTCCGCTTCCAAAAATATCCTCACCTAATGCCAGACCAAAGTCTGCGCCATAGAGTGCCATTCCATGTAAATCAGTATCATATGGGAGGTCATTATATCGACCTAAATCCGCACTACTTTCGTTATAATAGGAACGAATTGCAAGCATTCCGTCGCCGTTTATTACCTGTATTGAAACAAGACCCTTTATAAAGTCATCCTTAATAAGGTTTTGACCGTGCTTTGTGAATACACAATCAAGGAATTTTATAGATGCCATTGCTTCAGCCGCATCACGGTATTCTTCCGGAATAACATCCTTATACCAGCCTGTTGTTTCTTCTATATCCATTAAGTGAGTTATAGACCAGTTTTTATTGTTTGCATCCATAATTTTATTATATGCAGGTGAATTTTTATAGCAATATACTATCCACCACGGCCAGCTGTCACTCACCTGGAAATTACGATTATAAATATATACAACTTCTGCTTCTATTCCTTCTGCTTTTACCATAGATACAGGAAAAGTAATTACATCGCAGTAAAGTCTTTCATCATAAACTTCGGTTATTCCGTCACGAATGACAATATCCTTTATATAATCAAAATAATCATAAAAATAATCGCTTATTGTTTCTCCTGCATATTCTTTTCTGTTAACAACCCCTGTTCCTATGATAGACAAAGTTCCTTTATCATCAAGAGTTGCAAAGCTTGTTTCTCCGCAAATTGCAGATGAAATAATATTATTTTCTATTTCTTTACCTGTATTCATATCAATAAGAACAGGCTTACCGCTAAAATTGCTGTACATATCTTCAAATATGTATACTGCAAATACAGCCTTAGGTGCATAATCACCTTTGAGATTTAATTGGCTGAACTCTTCATATACTTCATTATATCTTTCGGCAGCTTCTTCCTTTGTACCAATATAATAATATGCTTCATCACATATTGTTCCGCCGTCATGTTCTTTGAAATATAAAACACCGTTATTAAGATAAACGCCCTCTTTTACAATATACGCTCCCGCATCAGATAAAAAGTCCCATGTAAGGTATCTTTCATATTCATCTTCTTCAACTAATTTCACATTGGTTGGTGTAGGTGGTAGAACCACCTCCTCCACATCTTCATCATATGCAAATACACAAGATACCTGCATAATAATAGCAAGCATTAATACAATACTTAATAGTTTGTTTTTCATTTCTTTTTCCCCTTTTGTTTTATTTTTAACTGCCATACAGTCAACAGAATAGATTATATTATAGATTGTAACTATTTGCAATATGTAATGTTGCACAATTTAATAATAAAACTCAAAAAATAAGAGTAGACAAAACACAAAAAATATGTTATAATATGCTCAAGCAACACAGTTAAATACTTTCTGTTCATGCAAGGTGTGTGTTTTGAAAAAAATACATGCTCCTTTTCTTATACTTGCATGGACAGTATAGATATGTGTTGCTTATAGGAGTACTGTATTTTTTATGTGCAGACTTCGTTTGGAGCTGCACATTTTTTATTCTGAAAGGATTGTGATTTACATGGATTTTTTAAATGATTTATACTTTGGAAATATTAATGTTTCTTCAGATTTTTTACCGAAAAGTGAAGAATATCTAAAAGCAGAAAAAAATTTGTCAGACAAAGAGGATTCATTAACAGA
>JAZOTP010000058.1:0-11240 GCA_045657705.1 Clostridia bacterium | reverse complement strand
ACGTGGTATGAACTACGATGACCCTGCACAGGATTTACACATTCATTTAAAACCGGGACTGCAAAAGCTTACAGGAAATGAAGTTCAGCAGTTTTTGAGATACAGAAAAAGCAATAACGGTGCAAGTGACGGAAGTGATTTGAGCCGTGTTAAAAGACAACAGGAATTTTTAAAGGCAGTTGTTGATCAGAAGGTCAATCTCGGGTTGATAGCTAAAATTCCGTCAATTTTTTCAAAGCTTAAAAAGAATATAAAGACAAATTTTTCAGCAGGTGATGCTGTGAAGTATGCAAAGTATTTAAACGGTTTAAAGAGTGAAAATATTACGACTCACAGCTTGCCGGGTAGTTCGAAGAGTACATCTGCAGGTTGGTATTTTATATGTGATTTGGGGGAAACAGCCAAATTAATTAAGAATAGCTTTGGTTATGAGGTTGGAGAGTTGACTAACAAGATTACGGTAAATGATATTGACGGTACAAAAAATATTTTAAGCTCTGATAAGGCATCGAAGAATGATGACAATGAGGAAAAGGAAGGAAGCAAAAAGACCCCTGTGCCTGATGCCGACAAGGAGGAAACTCCAAAGCCGTCAAAAACTCCTGAGGCTGAGAAAACCAAAGAGCCGGAAGATACTAACAATGAAGAATTTGACGGCTATGAGGGCGATGATTATGATTATGACAACAGCAATTCAATAGAAGACTTTGAGGAAGAAAATGTCGTGGTTACGAATAAACCTGCATATACAATTGCACCTGCACATACTCCGCCGCAAAAGACTTCACAGCCTGAAACAATAAAAACACCTGAACCCACACAAAGTACAACACCGGATTTAGTCCCTGAAGAGGATGATGATGTTATAACATTAGATTAAATTAATAGAGCTGCGGTAAATCGAAATTTTACTGCAGCTCTATTTTAATGTGTTTATTATTCCATCATATTAATTCTGTTCATATAAACCTCTCTGGGTTTTGAACCGTTAGCACCACTTATGATACCCCGTGCCTCCATCTGATCGATTATTCGACCGGCTCTTGCATAACCAACCTTTAAACGTCTTTGAATCATGGCGGTTGAAATTTGACCAAGCTCAACAGCGAGGTCTATTGCTTCGGGAAGAAGCTCATCCCCGTCGTCCTCGTCCTTTGATTCCTCTGCCGCAACATCACCCGATGCAATTTTATCAAGGTGACTTGCAAGGTCGTCCGAGTAATGAGTAACTTCACTGTTTTCTTTTATAAAGGTTACTATATTTTCAATTTCAGAATCAGATACAAATGCCCCCTGAACCCTTAATGCAGTACTGAGTCCTGTCGGGTGATATAGCATATCTCCCTTACCTAAAAGCTTTTCAGCTCCGCCTTTATCAAGGATTGTACGGCTGTCTACCTGACTTGATACGGCGAATGCAATACGCGAAGGTACGTTTGCCTTGATAAGTCCCGTAATGACGTCAACAGAGGGTCTTTGTGTTGCTATAATAAGGTGTATTCCGGCTGCTCGTGCAAGCTGTGCAAGACGGCATATATAATCTTCAACTTCTTTTGCCGCAACCATCATAAGGTCTGCAAGCTCGTCTATTATAATTACAATCTGCGGAAGATGTGGTTGTGAATTTTTGTCCATTAATTCGTTGTATCCCGTAAGATTTCTTGAACCTGTTTCTGCAAACAATGCGTATCTTCTCATCATTTCTCCGACAGCCCAGTTAAGTGCACCTGCTGCTCTTTTAGGGTCGGTTACAACAGGGATTAACAGGTGTGGAATGCCGTTGTACACACCTAATTCAACAACCTTAGGGTCAACCATTATAAGCTTAACTTCATCCGGATTTGCTTTATAGAGTAAGCTTGTAATTATTGTATTTATACATACCGATTTACCCGAACCGGTAGAACCTGCAATCAATACATGAGGCATTTTTGCAATATCGCCGACAACAACGTTTCCGCCTATGTCTTTACCGAATGCAACTGTAAGCTTTGAAGATGCATCGCGGAATTTTGTGCTTTCCAACAGCTCTCGTACAGATACCATATTTACACTTGTGTTCGGAACTTCAATTCCGACTGCCGCCTTTCCGGGAACAGCGGCTACAAGAACGGTAGGGACTGCTAAATTTAATGCTATGTCTTCTGCAAGTCCTGTTATTTTTGACAGCTTAATGCCTGTATGAGGCTGAATTTCATAGCGGGTTACAGAAGGTCCTTGCGTTACCTGTAACAGCTTTGCTTCGACTCCGAAGTTTTTTAGTATTTCCATCAGCTTGTTTGCAGTTTCCTGCATTTCACGGCGCTTGTCGGCAGAAGCAGCCTGCGGTTTTTTCAAAAGATTTATCGGAGGGAATACATACTCTATCTTTTGATTTTCAATACAATCTTCAATTTCATCTTTTATCTGAGATTTTTCTTCTTCACTAACTGCAGATACTTTTTTCGGCTGATCATTTTTTTGATATTCATTTCCGGCATTTTCGGGCTGTTGAGCCTCGTTTTCTTCTTCAACATCATCAAGAGTTCCGCCGATTACAATATCCTCATCTTCTTCAGGAAGCTTGTCATTTGTTTCAACAGGCAAATCCGGCTGGAAGATAATTTCGTCAATTCTGGTTTTGAGATCCTTTTCAGAAATAACAGAGGTATCTTTGTTTTCTTCTCCCGCTGTTTGTGTTCTATCCCTCTGTTTCTTTTTCTTGTTTTTTATTTTAATATCTTCGTCATCGTCACCCAAAGTAAAATCAAAATCCTTTTCTTTGTGAGGCTTTCTTACTTTTTCTGGTGTCGAATGTGTGATTTTTTCTCTTGTGTTTTTACCGTGTTCATATGAATCAACGTAATTTACCTCATTTATCTCATCACGCATTCTGAAAATTCCCGATACAAAGGTTGCTGCAAGGCTGAAAACAGATACTTTAATAATTATGCTTATTAAACAAATCAATGTAAAAATCAGAAGTATCACAGAAATTGCGGCACCGAATAAAGAATGGAGAATATTTGCGATACAACCGCCGATTAAGCCGCCACCTGAATTTGATATTGCATATGCAATAAGTGCGGAATATTCCATAAATCCTGTTGTAAAGAGCTGATATAAAGCACTTGCAATCACACAACAGACTAATGACAGTATTATTTTTATTGTGAGCTTTTTAGTGTTTTTTACCTTTGAAACATATACAGCAAGACCTCCGAAAATAAAGGGCAAAGCGTATGCTGATACTGAAAACAATGATAAAAGTGCATCACGGATAATTGAAGACAGTATTGCATTGCTGCCTATGTAAACAAACAGAGCACTGAGTATTGCAACAAAGGCAAGTACAATCACGCTTACCGAATAATGAAGCGGTTGCGGTTTTGATGAATTGCGATTTGAAGTTTGTTTTCTCTTTGAATTATTCCTTTTTTTGTTCGCCATTTTTATATATAAACCTCTCTTGTTTTAATAATATAAAATTCCAAACTATATTATATCACATAATTGAAAAATTTGCTATATGTTTTTTAAAAAATTTTGCGTAAATATTCTAAATTATAAAATATTCTGGCAGAATTGATAATTTAATATTAAGCTGTTGATATATCTGAAAGAATATTGTTACTGATTTTTGCAAAATTTTAAAAATTGTTTTTTAAGACGGTGCGACAGATATAAAACAGCAATAACGCAAAGTAAAAGAACCCCGATTACAGCAAAAAGCGAGCTTACAAAGAATCCGCCGGAAATCCTTTGAGAATCGGAAACGTGAGAGAATACAGTTTGTGTAACAGGAATAATTTTTAAAATAATGAATGTATAAAAAACCGCAAAAAATGCGTGCAGAATTTTACCCGTAATATACGGTTTTAAGCTAAGACCGGTGTCTCCAACCACACTCATAACCTGAAGGTGGACGCTTATCCCTGCAAATGCACAAATCCATGCTGACATAAGAAGCTTTGAAATCATATTGGTGTCGAGATATGATACTCTGTTGAGTCCCGAAACAAATTCCATAATACCGTTTAAAAATGCTTTTGCCGTTTCGTTCATAGTAATTAAATCCATAACAATATTTGAAATAACACTGCAAAATACAACCGTTGCACAAACGGTTAAAATGCTTTGAAGAGAATTTGCTATAACCGTTTTAAATACTTCGGGAATTGATTTTTGCATTGTTGAAATTTTATTCTGGGGAGCGTGATAGCTTTCATACTTATAAAATCGTGAGAGAATTCCAACTGTTAAAGCTCCGAGTATATGAGCTATGTAGAGTATAATTCCCGCTTGTGTGCTGTGATAGATTGACACGCCCACTGCTCCCATTATAAAAAGAGGTCCTGAATTATTGCAAAAAGCAAGCAGCCGTTCGGCTTCCGATTTTGAAAGATAAAATCCACGATACAGCTGACAGGCGGTTACAGCACCTAAGGGATAACCGCTTATTATTCCTAAAATAAAGGCAGATGCTCCCGCCGGATTTATGTTAAACAGAGGCTTCATTACAGGTGAAAAAAGCTTTGCAAGTATTTCACAAAATCCAGAATATATCAATAAACCCGAGCATACAAAAAAAGGAAAAAGCGAGGGTATTATAATATCTGCACACAATGAAAGACTTTCCCGTGCGTAATAAACTGATTTTTCGGGATTCAGAATTAAAAGAACGGTAATTGAACAAACAATTATGTATATCAGAAATTTTCTCATAATTAATGCTCCTTTGAAATTTACTGTTGTGTTTCTAATTATATGAATTTTATTTAAAATTATTGCATAAATTCAAATAAAAAGGATATACAGATAAAAAATAATTTGAGGGGGTGGATTCTTGAAAAAAAGTATTCGGGAAAAAATTGCAGAGATAACTGAGCTTCCTAAAGATTTTGTCATGAATATGCCGAGAGTTATACTGTTCGGAAATAAAGAAATCGAAATAACAAATTACAAAGGAATTTTAGAGTACAGACAGGAAATGATACGGCTAATGACAAATAACGGTCAGATTGTCATAACAGGGGATGAGCTTTTTATAAAAAGGCTTGAAAGTGACAGCATATATATCGGCGGAAACATTTTAAAGGTTGAGTTTTGCCGTAAAGACCAAAAATTTTATATTAAACAAGAGGAACAAATAGAACAAAATTAACAAAACTTTAAAAACATAATATATAAAAAGTAGAAAATTAAGAGGTTTTTTAATATGATTTTTAATAAAATCTTTCATTTTGTGAAAGGATATGTTATAATAAGACTAGCAGGCTTTTACATTGAGCGGTTTTTATACATATGTGCAAAACGTGGCATAAAGCTTTTTCGTATAGGCAAAAGAACGGATAAGTCACTCGTTATGTGCATAGGTATTTCAGATTTTCACAGGGTGCGTGATGTGGCTTTTAAAACCGGCACCCGTATACGCATTATAAAAAAATGCGGATTACCTTTTTTTATCAACAAAATCAAAAGAAGATATTTTCTTATAATCGGACTGATGCTTGTTGTATGTATGATGTTTGCATCATCACAGTTTATATGGACAATAGAAATTAAAGGAACAGACGCAAAAACAGCTAATGACATTGCTGTAGCACTTGATAAGGCAGGGTTATATATCGGTTCATTTAAACCATCATTGATTGATGGTACCCAGATGAAAAATATTATAATGAATAATACTGATAATCTTGTATGGGCGTGGGTATATATTAAGGGTACAAAGGCGTGTGTAGAATATAAGGAGGGAATACGACCTCCATTGATGGTTGATAAGTCGCTGCCTTGTGATATTGTAGCATTAAAAGACGGAATAATATACAGCATTGTCGAAAAGAACGGTGAAAAAAGAGTTGCAGCGGGAGACACTGTACTTGCAGGAGACCTTCTGATTGCAGGAACTATCCAGCCGGGCGAGGGCATTATGAAAACAGTTCACGCATCGGGAGAGGCAGAGGCAGTTACCAGTCATAAAAGAAGCGGAGAATATAAGCTGTTTTGTGATAAGAAGATAAAAACAGGGAGAGTTAAGCATTTTAATACCGTTAAATTATTTTCAAAATGCTTTGATTTATTTTTTAGTGAAAATGTCGGATTTGAAGAATACATTGTAGAGGAAAAGCTTTCCGAATTAAAAATCGGAAAAGATAAATATCTCGGGATAGGGATTTATAAAAAAACTTATAATGAAATTACAATTGAAAAAACGCCTGTTCCGTATGATATTGCAGTGGAAAAAGGAAGAAATGAACTTGAAGAATTGATTGCAAAGGAAATTTTACCTTCTTCAAGACTGATTGAAAAGGAAGTAACACACGAAAAAATTGATGAAGAAACCGTAAAAGTAACAGTTGAAATGAGTTTTATTGAAAAGATAGGCAAACAGGTACCGATTATCGTAGAATCACATCAAGCTCAATAAAACAGCAAATTACAGAATTATACGCCCGGATAAGAAAGGAATGGTAGAATTTGAACCAAAGACAGATTGAAATACCCGAAGGGATTGAATTATCAGAATTTTTCGGTGATTTTGACGCTAATGTAAAATTGTTGGAAAAAGCGTTGTCTGTAAATATTTTAGGAAGAGATAATATTATAAAAATATCGGGTGAGGAGGAAAATATTGAAAAATGCTCACAGGTTATTGACGTGCTTATGGAGGTTCTGGAAAAGCATGAAATAATAGATGAGCAAAAAATCCTTTACGCGATTACAATGGTGCAGGAAAACGGCGGCTTTGATTTAAAGATGCTTGGTGATGACTGCATTGCAATCAATCAAAAAGGAGCACCCATTAAAACAAAAACAATCGGACAGAAAAAATATGTTGAGGCTATGAAAGAAAACACTATAGTTTTCGGAATAGGTCCTGCCGGAACAGGTAAAACATACCTGGCGGTTGCAAGAGCGGTAACAGCACTGAGAAACAAAGAAATATCAAGAATTATTCTGACACGTCCGGCTGTTGAAGCAGGTGAAAAGCTTGGATTTTTGCCGGGAGATTTACAGAATAAGGTTGACCCGTATCTAAGACCGTTATATGACGGAATGTATGAAATGCTCGGAGCTGAAAGCTTTCTTAAAAATCAGGAAAGAGGCGTTATTGAGGTTGCACCTTTAGCATATATGAGAGGTAGAACTCTTGATAATGCGTTTATAATTTTAGACGAGGCTCAGAATACTACTCCTGAACAGATGAAAATGTTTCTGACCAGAATAGGCTTCGGTTCGCAGGCAATCATCACAGGTGATATTACACAGATTGACCTGCCTGACGGAAAGAAATCAGGACTCAAGGAAGCTCAGAAAATTCTGAAAAATATTGAGGGAATAGCTTTTTGCAGCTTTACCGAAAAGGATGTTGTAAGACACCCGCTTGTACAAAAGATTATTAAAGCATATGAAAAATATGACCGTGAACAGGAGAACAGAAGAAAAAATGACAGAGCTGTATATAGAGAACAATCAGGACGTAATAGAAATAACTGAGGAAATAAGAGAAGTAATTGAAAAATGTGTTGATGCCGTTTTGGAAAGTGAAGAATGTGACTTTGACTGTGAGGTTAGCGTTACAATAGTTGATAACGAAGAAATCAGAGAGTTGAACAGAGAACACAGGGGAAAGGATACACCGACAGATGTACTTTCTTTCCCGATACTTGATTTTGACGAGGATGGAAATATTATCGATTCGGAATTTGATTTTGATGAAGAGTTGGTAGTGCTTGGTGATATTGTTATTTCAGCACAAAGAGCAATGGAGCAGGCAAAAGAATTTGGTCATTCCTTTATTCGTGAAATTGCTTTTTTAACAGTTCATTCAATGCTTCATCTTCTCGGTTATGACCATGAAGATAATGTCAACATGGAACAGATAATGTTTAAAAAACAAAAAGATATTTTAGATAAAATGGGAATAACAAGGGATTAAATTATGAAAAAGAACAAGGATTTTTTTAAAAGCTTTAAAAATGCTGTGTACGGAATAATTACGGCATTTTCGGCAGAAAGAAATCTCAGATTTCATTTTATGATTGCAAATCTGATAATAATATTTGCATATTTTTTTGGTTTATCTTCTGTGGAGTGGGCAGTTTTATTTTTGAGTATTGCACTTGTATTCTGCACAGAACTGATAAATACTTCCATTGAAAATGCAGTTGATACCGCAACCAGAGAATATTCAAAAACAGCTAGAATTGCAAAGGATACTGCCGCAGGTGCGGTTTTGTTTGCTGCAATTATTTCGATTGCTGTGGGTTTTATGCTGTTTTTTGATATATCCGGAATAATAAATACACTTACATATATTTTTTCAACGCCAAAGGTTTTAATAATATGCTTATTAATCGGCATTGGCGACATTCTGTTTTTAATATTCGGAGGCAGAAAAAAACTACGAAAGGAAAATAAAAATAATGAAAAATAAAGAATTTAAATCAGGCTTTTGCTCTATTGTAGGAATGGCAAATGTCGGAAAATCAACACTTTTAAATCAGATAGCGGGGCAGAAGATTGCTATAATTTCTGACAAGCCTCAGACAACAAGAACAAAAATTCTTGCCATTCATACAACTGATGAGGAGCAGATAATTTTTACCGATACCCCCGGTATACATAAGCCTCACAACAAGCTTGGTGAGCTTATGGTAAAAACCGCAAATGAATCTATGAACGAAATGGATGTTATCATCTTTGTTGTTGATGCTTCAAAGGGTATACAGGATATGGAAAGAAATATAGCACACAGTATTGAAAAATCAAAAATACCCTGTATTTTAGTATTAAATAAAATTGATACAATGAAAAAAGACAAGCTTTTACCTGTAATTGCGGATTATTCAAGCCTTTGCAATTTTGAGGCGATTGTTCCGATAAGTGCAAAAACAGGGGACGGTCTTGAAATACTTATGAACAATATCAGACAGTATATAAAGGAAGGCCCACAGTATTATTATGATGACATGGTAACAGACCAGCCCGAAAAGCAGATTGCAGCGGAAATAATCAGAGAAAAGCTTTTATGGCTTCTTGACAAGGAGGTTCCGCACGGAATAGTTATTGAAATAGAAAAAATGGAAGAGAAAAAGAATATTACAGCCATTAATGCAAGTATTTTCTGTGAAAAGCTTTCTCACAAAGGTATAATTATCGGCAAAAACGGAGAAATGCTCAAAAAGATAGGAACAATGGCAAGAGGTGATATAGAAAAAATGCTTGATAAAAAGGTTTATCTTGAATTGTGGGTAAAGGTAAAGACAGATTGGCGTAATAACAACGCATTGATTAAGAATTTCGGATTTGACGCATAAGGGTAAGGCTTATGTCTAATATAAAAGTAAGAGGAATTATAATAAAACAATCTGATTTCGGAGAAGCAAACAGGGTTTTAACGATATTTACAAAGGAATACGGGATAATAAGAGCGGCGGTGTACGGTGCAAAAAGTATAAAAAGTAAAAACAGTGCATCAACTCAATTTCTGACCTATGCGGATTTTATTTTAAGAGATACCGGACGAGATATGATGACATTGCAGTCAAGTGATGCAGTTGAATGCTTTTTTCCGGTTCATGAGGATATAGTAAAGCTTTCTCTGTGTGTATATTTTTCCGACCTTATATATAATCTTATAAATCAGAATGTGCCTGATGAAAATATATTAAGATTATTTTTAAATACTGTATATGCACTAAGCTATAAAAGTATTGACAATGAGGTCGTGCGGACGGTTTTTGAGTTAAGAGTTTTATCGTATGCAGGCTATAGACCAAATCTTAATCATTGCACTGTTTGTTCAAAAAGTGAGGATATTACTGCTTTTTCTGCAAAAACAGGCGGTATAGTCTGCAGAAATTGTGCAAAAAGGGAGGATTTTCCCATTGACGCAGACATATATCATGCGATAAAATATATATTAACAACGGAAGAAAAGAAAATATTCTCATTTCAGGCATCTGACGAGATAATGAAAGCAGTTTCAAAAATTGCTGAGAATTATATGAGAACATATACTGAAAAGAAATTTTCTTCACTTGAGTATTACAAAAAAATAAGTATATAAATATATATTGGAGGGATGTAATTATGAAAAGAAGAGATAAGTATAATTATTATCTTGACATTGCACAGACTGTTTCCGAACGTGGGACTTGTCTGAGGCGTAATTACGGAGCAATTATAGTACATAACGATGAAATTATTTCAACAGGCTATGTCGGAGCTCCAAGAGGCAGAAAAAATTGCAGTGACATCGGAGTATGCAGGAGAATGCAGTTAAATATTCCAAGAGGCGAGAGATACGAAATGTGCAGAAGTGTCCACGCA
The DNA here is from genome assembly GCA_045657705.1 of Clostridia bacterium. Lineage (GTDB taxonomy): Bacteria > Bacillota > Clostridia > UBA1381 > UBA1381 > RGIG1988. The sequence goes on along the minus strand of JAZOTP010000058.1, from coordinate 923 downwards.
GAAGCCAACGCAATTATTTCAGCATCACGCCGTGATATGATAGGCTCAACGCTGTATCTTGTAGGACTTGAAGCAGACACCGGCGAAATAATAAAAAACAGCTGTTGCTGCTCAATGTGTAAAAGAATGGTTATAAATTCAGGAATTAAAGAGGTTGTTATTCGTGACACAGAAGACGATTACAGAGTTATTAATGTTCAGGATTGGATTGAAGACGATGAATCGTTAAGTGATGCGACAGGGTATTAATTCTTTAATTCAAGAATTTTTAATAGAGTAAGTACATAAAATATTAGCAGAGAAAAATATTGCCCGGGGGAAGTATGCCTTTCGGGCATATGGGTTTGCAAAAAAATATAAAGAATGTGTGTAAAATGAAATTTTCAGAAGTATTAAAAGAAAGTAAAGAATTTAAAAATTATATTAAATCCCTTGATAACACGCCTGTATCTGTTGCAGGGGTGGTAGAGTCATGCCTTGCTCATTTTATAATTTCCTCCGATACAGGAAAAAACGCACTTGTTGTAATGTACAATGAAGAGGAAGCAAAGAGCTTATACAGTGATTTGAAATTTTTTACCGACAGGGCAGTATATTTTCCTGCAAGGGAATACATTTATTATAATGTTGCGGCACTGGGACATTTTAATGAACATAAAAGAATAAATGTTTTAAATACAATTTTAAATTCAAATAATAACCAGATTGTTATAACTTCGCTTGAAGCGGTTACAGGGTACACAATTCCTCCGCAGAATCTGAGGGAAAATGTATTAATATTAACTCCGGGTGAGAGTCATAACCTTGATGAGCTTACAAAAAAGCTTATAGATATGGGATATACAAGAGATGATACTGTGGAGGGGTGTGGTCAGTTTAGCATCAGAGGGGGAATTGTTGATATTTTCTCACCTTATGATGAC
>JAZOTP010000057.1:0-10375 GCA_045657705.1 Clostridia bacterium | reverse complement strand
AGCGCGCGCTTTTTTATAGTTTCAATAAATTGTAATATAGAAGGAGAAACTATTATGAATTTGTTTGAATATTTATATCTGTTATATGAAGAAAAATATGATAAACAGATTACACCATGCAGGGAAAATTATCTTAAAATGAAAGCAGAATATGAAAAAACATTAGATAAAGATAATCTTGTTTTATTTGACAAAATGATGGAGGAGCATAGCCTTGCTGTGGGTGAAGAAATTCAGGAAGCTTTTAAATTTGCTTTTTCACTCGGATTGCAGTTGTCAAAAGAGTCAGCAGAGACTATAAAGAATTTTAGTGTTGATTCAAAAATTTAGCATAATATTTTTTTATTACATAATCGGATAAATTGAAATGTATACATTTTATTTAGTCAAAAAGTCATAACCCCGGAAAATGGTTATGACTTTTTTCTATTTAATTTTTTTGATAATTTATAAACTGCATCGGTTAATTTTGTGACATCGGATTTTTTGTTAAAATATCCAAAGCTTGCACGGGCAGCACCTGTTTTTTGAGTACCGAGAGCAATGTGTGCAGGATATGCACAATGCCAGCCGCCTCTTATACAAATGTTAAATTCATTATTTAAAAGCTCCGCAGTTTTAACGCTGTCATAGCCATGAATATTAAAAGCAACAGTTCCGTTTCGCATTCCTTTTTTTGTGTGACCGTATATGCTTACGCCATCAATGTTTTTAAGATTTTCAATTAAATTCAATGCAAGCTCTTCTTCTTTTTTTCCGATAGCTTCTGGTGTATGTTTTATTATAAAGTCAATTGATTTTTTTGCTGCAATTATTGCAGGTGCGTTAAGTGTTCCGCTTTGGAGCATATCGGGCATAAAATCAGGTTGACTAAGGCTTTCGGACAGACTTCCTGTTCCGCCTGTTATAACAGGATTTAAAATAATCCCCTCTCTCACATATAAACCGCCTACACCTAACGGTGTCATCAGACCTTTGTGACCTGAAAATGCAAGTAAATCTATCCTTGAACGCACAACATCAATAGGAATACTTCCTGCACTTTGAGCCGCATCAACCATAAAATATAAATTATTCTCGTGTGCAATTGTACCTATTTCATCAATTGGCATAATTGTTCCGCAGACGTTTGATGCATGAGTTGAGATTATCATTTTTGTATGTTTTTTTATTGATTTTTTTATGTCAGACAGCTTTATATTTCCATGTCTGTCTGCCTTAATAACTGTATATTCACAGGTTTTATGGACAGGTCTTAAAACGCTGTTATGCTCCATTTGTGTAATAATTACATGAGATGATTTATCGAGTACTCCAAGGATACCCAAGTTTAATGCATAGGTAGCGTTTGGAGTAAAGGCAATTTGTTCGGGGTTTGAAATATTAAAAAGGGTAGATAGTGCTTCGGCAGTCTCAAATACACCCGTTGATGCTTTTACACTGTAATAATGTCCGCCTCTGCCGGCATTGGAGCTGTTGAATACTGTGTTCTTTAGGAGAGAGGGGTAGAGTATGAACGGTTTTTTTAAGGTTGTTGCAGCATTATCAAGATATATCACGATAAACACTCTCCCCGTTAACAGTGTCTTCTATATAAATTTTACGGAATCTGATTTTATTTTCCTGATAGAGTTTTTTTACAAGCTCCAGATTATCAGGGGCGGTTTTTACGGAATAGGAACATCCTCCTGTATTGATTGCCGGCGGTGTGTGTATTACTGAAGCATTTACATTACTTATTGAATTAAGTTTTTTTGCGGTACGCACTGCCGTTGTGACAGAGCCTGTGGTTATGATTAAATTAGACATGATATCACCCCTTAATGTACCGTACATAAATGAACGGTAAGTAGTTGTTATATTCATATAGCAAAAATTCAGCTGTTTTATACAGCTTAATATATAATATGAAATTCAACGAATTATGTAACCTTACGTTATTTGAAAATATAATGTGACACACTGTAAAATAATAACTATTGATTGTTGTGAAAATCAGTGGTATAATATATAATTGATATTATAAAAAATGGTGGTATAGATATGTTTAAAGCTGCAATATTTGATGTTGACGGAACAATACTTGATTCTATGGGAATGTGGGAAAGAGTGCTTATAAAACTTATGAACAGATACGGTGTTTATGAAATAACGGAAAGTGATTTGATTAAATATAAGGATATGATACCAAAAGAATCAATACCTTTAATAAAAAGACTGCATTCAATAGAAAAAACAGATGAAGAAATGCTTACGGCTTTTTTTGATATAGCAAAAAGTGAATATCTGAATGAAATTCCGATTAAACCGTATTGCGGTGAGTATTTAAAAAAGCTTCATGACAGTGGTGTTAAAATTGCAATAGCATCTTCTGGTTATCCGGATTTGTGTGCAGGAGTTTTTGACAAGCTTGGTATAAGTCAATATATTGATGCAAGAGCTTTTTCTCATGAGGTGGGAGTAAACAAATCAAATCCCGATGTTTATCTTCTTGCGGCAAGTCGGTTGGGAGTTGAGGCTTGTGACTGTATGGTATATGAGGATATTGTACCGGGAATAAACGGAGCTAAAAAAGGCGGTATGATGACTACAGCGGTTTTCGATGAATCAAATAAAGATCAGACTGATGAATTAAAGTCTGTGGCTGATTATTATATAGAAAGTTGGAAAGAGCTTTTGTGAAAAGGTTACTAAAAAAGCATTATGATATTGTATAAATTATATAAATTGTAAAAAAATGTAAAAAAGATTAAGAAATGTATTGACTTTAGTATAGTAAAGTGGTATAGTGGTAAAGTAATTTAAAACAAACAAGTTTGAAAGGAAGTAAAAAATTATGAAAAAGTTTTTAACCTTATCTTTAGCAGCTATGATGCTTGCATCAATGACAGGCTGCGGAACAACACCGGCATCAAATGATGCAGAAGAAACAAAGACAGCTACTGAAGAAGCTGTAGTTGCAGACTATGATGAAATCACAGAAAAAGGCGAAATGGTTATTGGTATCACATTGTTTGCTCCAATGAACTACTATGATGACAATAACGAGCTTATCGGATTTGATACAGAGCTTGCAAAAGCAGTTTGTGAAAAGCTCGGCGTTGAAGCTAATTTCACAGAAATTAACTGGGATTCAAAGGAAATTGAGTTAAACTCAAAGAACATTGACTGTATCTGGAACGGTATGTGCATCACTGAAGAAAGAAAGCAGAACATGAGCATTTCAGAGCCATATCTCAATAATACACAGGCTATGGTTATGAAAGCAGAAAATGTTGATACTTACGTTAAAGACCCAAGCGGTGCAAATGTTGTTGCTGAACAGGGTTCAACAGGTGAAGGTAAAATTAACGGAACAATTGAAGATGATGAAACAGTTGTAGTATCAGCTAAGGAATTCTTTGCTAATTCAAACTACACAGCAGTTGATTCAATGGCTAAGGCTTTGATGGAAGTTGCTGCAGGTACAGCTGACATTGCTTTGGTTGACAGTGTATGTGCTTACGGTATGGTAGGTGAAGGTACAGACTATCCTGACCTTGTAGTAAATGTTGATAACGAATTTGGTGCTCAGCAGTATGGTATCGCATTCAGAAAGGGAAGCGATTTGACAGAAAAGGTTAACACAGCTATTGCTGAACTTACAGCTGACGGTACAGTTGCAGAAATTGCTGCAAAATACAATCTTACAGATATGTTAGTTAAATAATTTGGTTATACAAAAACACTCTGCAAACTGCGGAGTGTTTTTTGTACCTTTATTATTGTATTTTTCAGCAATTTTCTAAAATTCAATGTCTTTAATGAGTGATTTTAATGTGTCGGCACTTTTTCGTAAACCATGAAGCTCTTCATCTGACAATGGTACTTCAAAAACCTTTTGAATACCTGAACCGCCGACCATTGTAGGAACTGAAAGCGCAACATCGTTGATTCCATACTGCCCTTCAAATACGCTTGATACTGTAAGAATTGAATTTTCATCGCCTGCAATACATTCAACGATTCTCTCAACTGCAACTGCAATACCAAAATATGTTGCACCCTTTTTTTCAATAATCTGATAAGCAGAATTTTTTACATCGTGATAAATATTCTTTAAGTCATCATCGGAACAAATGCCTGAAAAATTGTGAAATTCAGACATGGACATTCCACCGATGTTTGTAATACTCCATGCGGCAACCTCACTGTCGCCATGTTCTCCGATGACGTAGGTGTGACAGTTTCTTGCATCAACACCTGTGTTACGGCTGATAAGATATTTTAGTCTTGCTGTGTCAAGTACCGTTCCTGAGCCTAAAACCTGATTGGAAGGAAGCCCCGAAACCTTATAGCTTACATAGGTAAGAATGTCAACCGGATTTGTGACGGCGAGAATAATTATATCATCGGGTGCATATTTCATGATATTTTCGGTGATGCTTTTTGTAATGGAAGCATTTTGTTTTAGTAAGGCAAGTCTAGATTCGCCGGGAATCTGATTTACACCTGCAGTTATAACAACAATATCGGCATTTCGGCACTCTGAATAATCACCTTCAAATACATTAACAGGTTTTTTTAAAGCTGCACCGTGTGCAATATCAAGTGCATCGCCTGCAGCTTTATCCTTGTTTATATCAATAATTACAATTTCCGAAAAAAGACCTCCAAGCATAATTGTGTAGGCGGTAGTTGAACCTACAAAGCCTGCACCTACAATTACAATTTTACCTCTGAACATGAAAACTCCTCCATAAAATCTGTTTTTATTATTTTGTCGGAAAATTTATTTAAATATGTAAAATGACAAAATTTTCTGAATGTTAATTTTTTCTTTACATTCTGTTTATATTATGATATAATAATTTGTAGAATTTTATACAAAAGGAGAGATTTATAATGGCAAATCTATCACAGGAAGCAATTTATGATGCCCGTACTCTGGGCAAAGGAAAAATGCTGATATTAGGATTTCAGCATATGTTCGCAATGTTCGGTGCAACTGTACTTGTTCCTCTTTTGACGGGACTTGATATTGCAACAACATTGCTGATGGCAGGATTGGGAACATTATTGTTCCATGCACTTTCAAAAAGAAAGGTTCCTGCATTTTTGGGTTCATCTTTTGCATTTTTAGGCGGTTATGCTGCAGTGGCACCAATGGACGGAATTAACGGAATGACCAATGCGCAGCTTTTGCCTTATGCTTGCCTCGGTGTTGCCTTTGCGGGACTTGTGTATCTTGTGCTTGCAGGACTTATTAAGCTTGTGGGAATTAAAAAGGTAATGAAATTCTTCCCACCGGTTGTTACAGGACCGATTATTATTTCAATAGGTCTTGGGCTTGCAGGAAGTGCGGTTGGAAACTGTTCGGCAAACTGGCTTGTTGCATTTATTGCTCTGGCAATAGTTATTGTGTTTAACATCTGGGGAAAGGGAATGGCAAAGATTATTCCTATTCTTTTGGGAGTGTTCGGCTCATGTCTGATTGCTGTTATTCTTGCGTTAGTTTGCGGTGAGACTGTAAATATAAACGGTACTGACTATATTGCAATTTTCGGTAATCCAAATATGCAACTGTTTTCTGTAAGTGCTCTTGAACAGTTAAAAAATGCTGCATGGATAGGAATGCCGGTAAAATGGGAAGGTACAGTATTTGGAGGAATTAACTGGGCAGATACATCATTAATTATTAGCTCAATAATTGCAATTGTACCTATATCTTTGGCAACTATGATGGAGCATATAGGTGATATTTCTGCAATATCATCAACTGTAGGAAAGAATTATATTGCAGACCCCGGACTTCACAGAACTTTATTAGGTGACGGTCTTGCAACATCATTATCAGCAATTTTCGGAGGTCCTGCAAATACAACATATGGTGAAAATACAGGTGTTTTAGCACTTTCAAGGGTATATGACCCTAAGGTTATCAGAATTGCGGCAATTCTTGCGGTTATTCTTTCATTTTCTCCAAAGTTTGCGGCAGTTGTTAACCTTATTCCGACAGCTATTATCGGTGGTATTTCCTTTGTACTTTACGGTATGATTTCAGCTATCGGTGTAAGAAATGTTGTTGAAAATAAGGTTGACTTTACAAAGAGTAGAAATCTTATAATTGCCGCAGTAATTCTTGTATCTGCTTTAGGACTTGGAAGTACAGCTACATTTATAATAGGCTCTGTGACAATTTCATTGTCAGCATTAGCAGTTGCCTCAATTGCAGGTATTGTATTAAATGCTATTCTTCCGGGTAAGGATTTCGATTTTAATGAAAATCCTGACGCAAATTAAATAATAATGTAAATAACAGAAAAAACAACAAGCTGTAATTTATATTGTACAGCTTGTTGTTCTTTTAGGCCAGAAAGGTATGGGATAATTTTATGAAGCTAACTTGTGAACAGAAAAAACATATATAGGGGAAGCATATGACAAAACGGTATTCTGTGTTGGATATAATACGAGGTATAGCCCTCATTAACATGATAATATACCATGCACTGTGGGATTTAGTGTATATTTTTTCGGTTGATTTACAATGGTATAAATCAACAGGAGCTTTTATATGGCAGCAATGTATATGCTGTACTTTCATTTTGCTTTCCGGCTTTTGTTCGGGTTTAGGAAAAATAAAGCCTGGGCGTATTATGAGCGTTTTTGTGGCATCTTTATTGATAAGTGTCATTACTGCTGTTTTTATGAGTGAAAATATAATAATGTTCGGAATATTAAGTTTAATCGCAAGCGGTATGTTTTTAACATATATTATTGATAAGGTGATAAAAAATAAAAATCCGTATTTGGGTCTTGTGATATGTTTGTTGCTGTTCCTGATTACAAGGGATATAAACTCGGGGTATCTTGGGTTTTACGGTGTGCGGATATTGGATTTGCCGAAGGAGTGGTATTCAAATCTTTTAACTGCATACATGGGATTACCGTATGACAGTTTTGTATCAAATGATTATTTTTCTTTGATGCCATGGTTCTTTTTGTATCAGACAGGATATTTTCTTTGCGGTGTATTGAAGAGACACGGTATGTTAAAATATTTGTCATTTTATCAAAATAAACCGATTGGATGGATAGGACAGCATTCTCTGGCAATATATCTTTTGCATCAACCGATTATTTATGTTGTGTTGTTTATATATTTTAAAATAATTTGAAGGGGATTATTATGTGGTTTAATGAAAGTGTAATATATCAGATTTATCCGTTGGGATTTTGCGGAGCACCAAAGGTAAATGACGGAGTTTTAACATCACGAATTCTGAAGTTGATTGACTATATACCGCATTTGGTAAAGCTTAATATTAATTCAGTATATTTTTGTCCGGTGTTTGAAAGCAGTGCTCATGGATATGATACATCGGATTTTTCAAAGATTGATGTAAGACTCGGAACTAATGAAGATTTTAAGCTTGTTTGTGATAAACTTCATGAAAACGGAATAAAGGTCATTTTAGACGGAGTTTTTAACCATGTTGGCAGAGATTTTTTTGCATTTCGTGATTTAAAAGAAAAGAAATATGATTCCGAATACAGGGATTGGTTTTATATAAGCTTTGACGGTAACAACTGCTATGATGACGGTTTTTGGTACGAGGGATGGGAAGGACATTTTGAGCTTGTTAAGCTTAATCTTGACAATTTCCATGTAAAACAGTATCTTTTTAACTGTATCGGGGAATGGATGGATTATTTTAAGATAGACGGTCTCAGATTGGATGTTGCATATATGCTCAACCGTCAGTTTATGCGTGAGTTGCATGATTTTTGTCTTTTAAAAAATCCTGAATTTTTCCTGGCAGGTGAAATGATACACGGAAATTATAATGATATTGTAAATAATGAGATGCTTCACAGTGCTACAAATTATGAATGCTTTAAGGGGATATATTCATCCTTTAACAGCATGAATATGTTTGAAATCGGTCATTCCTTTAGAAACCGTTTTGGGCGTGAGGATTGGTGTATGTATCGTAATTTACAGCTTATATCATTTGTTGATAACCATGATGTCACAAGAATTGCGTCAAATCTTGCAAATAAAAATCATCTTATTCCGGCATTCGGAATTCTAATGGCTATGCCGGGAATACCTTGTATATATTATGGCAGTGAATGGGGAATAGAGGGAAGAAAAGAAGATGGTGATGATGCACTTCGTCCTGAAATTGATGAACCGAGAATGAATGAGCTTACAGAATTTATTTTGACAGCGGCTAAGGTTCACAGGAAGAGTAAAAGTCTTTGCTACGGTTCTTTTGACATTCTTCACATGACAAACAAACAGCTTGTATTTGAAAGAAGCTTTGAAGATGAACGTATAATTATAATGATAAATGCAGATGAATGTGAATATGTAGCTCATTTTAATGCCAATGCCGGCTGCGGGATTGATTTGCTGACAGGGAAGCATTATGATTTCGGCGGCGGAAGCAGAATGGGTGCATATTCGGTGCAATATATAAAGGTAGAGTAGAAGTTTTTCAGAATTGTTTTAAATAAAAAAATATAGAATATTATCCTTGGCAAACGGTAATTATAATAATAGAAAATTACAGAAAGTGAGAATGTTCTATTATGTTTAAACACGAAAAAATGTTATTTCATCCTGTTGAAATTGAAAAACCAAATCCGCAGTATGCTGTGCTTTTGCAGGAACAGCTTGGAGGCGGAAACGGTGAATTAAAAGCAGCTATGCAGTATATGTCACAAAGCTTCAGAATTAAGGATCCTGAAATAAAGGATTTGTTTTTGGATATTGCCGCTGAAGAACTGGGACATATGGAAATGGTAGCCCAGACAATTAATCTGTTAAACGGTCATGATGTTGATGCAGGTACAGTGCCTTGCGGTGAAATTCAGTCTCATGTACTTCTCGGATTGAATCCCGGACTTATAAATTCATCAGGATATTCATGGACAGGGGACTATGTGACTGTAACCGGAGACTTATGTGCCGATCTTCTTTCAAATATTGCATCGGAGCAAAGAGCAAAAGTTGTTTATGAATATCTTTACAGACAGATTGAAGATAAAAAAGTTAGAGAAACAATTGATTTTCTCCTAAACCGTGAAGAAGCTCATAATGCAATGTTCAGAGAGGCATTTAACAAGGTTCAGAATACCGGCTCAAACAGAGATTTTGGTACAACAAAAGCAGCAAGAATGTATTTCAGCTTGTCGGAACCCTCGCCTGAGGACAGCAGATTTACCGACATCAAAGTAGATGCACCGTCTTTTAATTAAATGAATATAACAGGGTCAGTTCGATTGTGAACCGACCTTGTTTTAAATTATATTCACATGGTAATGCACTGCTCTGTAATTTTTTACTTATACATTTTGTCATTTATATACAGTTTTTAATATAATAATTATGTATAATTTTTTTGTGAGAAATACTTGTAAAATGAAAAAAAATGTTATATAATAACATATTAGGTAAAAGAAACTGTTATTGTGTTAAGTTTTAGGTAAGTTAATACTTAACCTATTAACATAAAAGATAAGAAAGAAGGAATAAATAATGACATTTATTGACAGAATTAAGGAAAGAGCAAAGGCGGATAAAAAAAGAATAGTTCTTCCTGAATCAATGGACAGAAGAACGCTTGAAGCAGCTGAAAAAATTTTGAAAGAGGATATTGCCGATATTATAATTATCGGAACACCTGAAGAAATTGAAGAGAATGGTAAGGGTCTTGATATTTCAAAGGCTACAATTATCAATCCTTATACATATGAGAAAACAGAAGAATATTTAAATTTATTTGTTGAATTAAGAAAGTCAAAGGGACTTACATATGAAGAAGCAAAAGAAACAGCATTAGGCGATTATATGTACTATGCTTGTCTTATGGTTAAAGCAGGAGATGCTGATGGTGTTGTATCAGGTGCGTGTCACTCAACTGCAAACACATTAAGACCAAGCCTGCAGATTATCAAAACAAAGCCGGGTGTTAAGCTTGTTTCTGCGTTCTTTTTAATGGTTGTACCAAACTGTGAATATGGTGCAGACGGTACATTTATATTTGCTGACAGCGGTCTTGAACAAAATCCTGACCCTGAAAAGCTTGCAGCAATTGCAGCTTGTTCTGCTGAATCATTTGAATTGTTGGTTGAAAAGGAAGCCGTTGTTGCTATGCTTTCACATTCAACAAAGGGAAGTGCTAAGCACGCTGATGTTGATAAGGTTGTTGAAGCAACTGCAATCTGTAAAGCTAATAATCCTGACTTGAAGGTTGATGGCGAATTACAGCTTGATGCTGCTATTGTTGAGTCAGTAGGTCAGTCAAAGGCTCATGGTTCTGCGGTTGCAGGTAAAGCGAACGTACTCATATTCCCTGACTTGAATGCAGGTAATATCGGTTAT
>JAZOTP010000056.1:0-9901 GCA_045657705.1 Clostridia bacterium | reverse complement strand
AATCCCTTGTTTACTATAGTTTTTGAGCTTTTATTTTTCAACTTTTGACATCATTACAACACTCTCCACATGTACGGTCTGACAGAACATATCCGCACCACAAACTTTTTTGACCTCATAACCATTCTGTGTCAAAAATTTTAAATCTCTTGCAAGTGTTGCAGGATTACATGACACATAAACAATTCTTTCCGGTTTTGCATAAGCTATGGCAGAAAGTGTTTTTTCGTCACTTCCTTTTCTTGGCGGATCAAGAATAACAACATCCGGTCTTTCTCCGTTTTTAATCAGTTCAGGGACAATCTCTGATGCATCTTTTGCATAAAAACGAACATTTTCAACTCCATTACGCTCTGCATTTTTTCGTGCATTAATGATTGCCTGTTCAACTATTTCAATTCCGACAACTTCTTTTGCTTTTTTTGCTGTTGCAAGTGAAATTGTTCCTATTCCGCAATAAATATCCATTACATAATCATTTTTCGTTATTTGTGCAAAATCAATAGCTGTATCATACAGTTTTTGAGTCTGAACAGGATTAATCTGAAAGAAGCTGTACGGCGAAATTTCATATTTCATTCCACACAGATAATCTTCAATTACTTCACTTCCGAAAAGAAGAATATTCTTATCTCCCAAAACTGCATTGGTTTTCTTTGTATTAATATTTAAAATTATACTTTTAACATCTGCTGAAAGTTCGGTAAGAACAGCAACAAGTTTGTCAGAATTTTTTAATTTTTTGTCATTTACCGAGATAACTATCATCACCTGTTTTGTATGGAATCCCTCACGAATAAAAATCCTTCTCAAAGTACCTGTATGTTTTATTTCATCATATACACTGATACGGTTTTCTTTAACAAAATCCATTATACATGAAACAATCTTTTTATTAATCTCACCGCCCAGGAAACAGTCGTCAAGTGACACAATATCATGACTTCTTTCTTTGTAAAAACCGCATACAGGTTTATTATTTTTATCTTTTCCAATCGGGAAAATCATCTTGTTTCTATATCTTAACTGATTATCTGCACCTATCATGTAACTCACTTTACAATCAAGACCGCCTATTCTCGAAAGTGCATCATCAATAATATTTCTTTTAACTTCCAACTGATAATCATAATCTATATGCATGAGCTGACAGCCGCCGCATTTTGAAAAAGCAGGACAGACAGGTTCTGTTCTGTATTTTGATTTTTCAATAAATTCAGTAACCTTTGCATATGCATAACCTGACTTTACTTTTAAAATTAATACTTTTACTTTATCACCCGTTACAGTCTGGGACACAAAAACACAAAAGCCGTCAATATGACCTACTCCCATACCTTCTGAGGTAACAGATTCAATTTTTACTTCATATTCTTTATTTTTCTCTACAGGTATAATATAAATCACCGCCATTATCTTATTATTTTTCCATCATTTATATGAAACAAGGATATATTGTCACTGTTATTAATTATATCAGTATCGGTACAGGTAAGTAATACTTGTTTATCGGTTATTCTTTCCCATAAATATCTTCTTCTGTTTATATCCAGCTCACTCATAATATCATCTAATAATAAAATCGGATATTCACAACGTACCGATTTTATATATTCAGTTTCTGCCATTTTTAATGTCAGAACACAGGTTCTTTGTTGTCCCTGTGAACCAAATACCTTTGCTTCATTTTCATCAATAAATATTTTGAAATCATCTCTTTGTATACCCACCTGAGATGCTCCTAATTCAATCTCACGTTTTTGATTTTGTTCAAGTGTATTATAAAAACCCTTCTGCAAATCAGAATCAATTAATTTAATTCCCGGTTGATACTGAATCTTGAAATTTTCATTTGCAATATCTTTATGTATAGGGTTTGCAAGTTGATTAAGCTTTTCTATGAAATCCATACGGTAACGATATACAACTGCACCAAATTCTGCAAGCTGTTCATTCCATACACTTAGCATTGCATCGTTTGAAACCTGTGACACACGAAGATTTTTTAAAAGACTGTTTTTTTGAGCAAGCGATTTATGGTAATTTATCAGATTAGAAAGATAATTTGGATATAGCTGACTGACTGCTTCATCTATAAAGCGACGTCTTACTGAAGGAGAACCCTTAACCATCTCCAGATCTTCCGGTGAAAACATAACAACATTCAGATAACTCATAAGCATTGAAAGTTTCTTTATCGGAACATTATTTACCTTTATCTGTTTTTTACCATCTTTTGAAAATCTCATAACAGCATTGTATTCTCTGCCTGTATCAGCAAAATTCAAATTAAGAGTCGCTATACTCTCTCCAAATTTAACAAGCTCAGAATCAAACCTTGCCCTGTGACTTCTGCCGTGAGAAAACAAATATACAGCCTCCAGCAAATTTGTTTTTCCCTGAGCATTGTTTCCGTAAAATACATTTGTTGCACGACATAGCTCTATGTTTTCATGATCATAATTTCTGAATTTATCAACCGTAAGGTTTTTTATATACATATTTTATTCAACCTCAATCAAAAATTCTTCATCTTCAAAATTAATTAAAACTTTATCACCTGAACGTATTTTCTTACCTCTCATAGTACATATTTCACCGTTTACATCAACGATTTCTCCCAATATCATATCCTTTGCATCAGCACCGCTCTCGGCAATTCCCGAAAATTTTAAAAGCTGATCAAGCTTGATATATTCTGTTTGAATTTTTACATTTTCTTTCTGCATTATCAATTATCCTTTCGTTCTTGACACACTTATAACTCCCTGTATCTGTCTTATCCTGTTTGATGCTCTTTTAACATCAGAAGTATCACTTATTTCCAAACCCAGCGTCATGATTCCTATATGATTTTTAGTTACTCTTGCTGTAATCGACACACAATTAATTTTAAGATCTGCAAGCACAGTTGTAACCTCCATCATCATTCCTGTTCTGTCCTCTGTTTCAATGGTCAGTGTTGCAACATAAGTTGCTCTTTTTTCATCAGCCCATTCAACAGGTATAAATCTGAGTTTATCCTCGGCAGACAAAACATCCGGCTGCATATTTGTACAATCTGCTCTGTGAACAGAAACACCTCTTCCTTTTGTGATGAAACCAATAATATCATCACCGGGAACAGGATTACAGCATCCTGCAAGTCGTACAAGACAGTTATCAATTCCTTTTACTATAACTCCGTGACTGTTAGTAGTCTTTTTACGCTTTACATTAGTCTGTATATCCTCAGGCTTTATTTCCTGTTTTTCCTCTTTTTTAAGTTTTTGATACTCCTCATTCAAACGTAGAATAACTTTTTGAGCGGTCAAACCACCGTAACCTACACTTGCATATAAATCATCAACTGAATTAAAATTATATTTTCTGTAAATAGGAGCAAGCCACTCTTCACGCAACAGTACGGATGGAGTAACATTAATTCTTCTACATTCTTTTTCTATAAATTCTTTTCCGTGAATGATATTTTCATCACGGCATTCCTTTTTTAACCACTGATTAATCTTTGTTTTCGCCTGTGAAGTTTTAACAATTTTCAGCCAATCACGACTCGGACCTTTAACTGTAGGTGAGGTTAAAATTTCAACAATTTCACCGTTTTTGAGCTGATAATCATGAGGAACTATTTTTCCGTTAACCTTTGCACCGCACATTTTACACCCAACCTGAGTATGAATCGCAAACGCAAAATCAATAACTGTACTTCCATTTCTCAATGAAATAACCTTGCCATTTGGTGTCAAAGCAAAAACTTCATCTTCAAACAAATCAAGCTTGATATTATTTAAAAACTCATCAGTATCCATAATTTCCTGCTGATTATCAAGAAGCTGTCTTACATATTCAAGCTTTGAATCCATGTCATTCTGTCCGGAAATTCCTTCTTTATATTTCCAGTGTGCAGCAATACCCTCTTCTGCCACTTTATGCATATCCCATGTACGTATTTGAATTTCAAACGGCGTACCTTTAGGACCAACAACTGTTGTATGGAGTGACTGGTACATATTAGGTTTTGGCATAGCGATATAATCCTTAAAACGCATCGGAATAGGAGTGTACATTTCATGCACCATACCTAAAACAGCGTAACAGTCTGCAACACTGTCAACAATAATTCTTACAGCAAACAAGTCATATATTTCATCAATACTTTTGTTCTGAGCAAACATTTTTCTGAATATACTGTAAAAATGCTTTGCACGTCCGGTTATTTGTCCTTTAATATTAATTTCAGCTAATTTATCGTCTAGAGTTTTTATAATATCCGCAACATATTTTTCTCTTTCATCTTTCTTCTGTTTTATATTAGTTCTGATTTCTTCGTATGCAATCGGATCAAGATATTTTAACGATAAATCTTCAAGCTCTGATTTAATCTTTGACATACCAAGCCTGTGTGCAAGTGCAGAGTAAATTTCAAGTGTTTCCTTTGCTTTTTCAAGCTGTTTTGCAGGTGTTTGAAAATTCAATGTTCGCATATTATGAAGTCTGTCTATAAGCTTAATTATAACAACTCTTATATCCTTAGACATGGCAAGAAACATCTTTCTTAAGTTTTCAACCTGTTGTTCTTCATGTGATGTGTACTGCAATTTTGTAAGCTTGGTAACACCGTCAACAATTTCAGCTACATTTTTTCCAAAAAGCATTGCCACATCATCAAAAGTATACGGTGTATCTTCTATGACATCATGAAGCAATGCCGAACATATAGCTATAACATCCATTGATAATTCAGCTGCAATATATGCAGTCTGAACAGGGTGGTCAATATACGGTTCTCCCGATTTTCTGAATTGATTTTTATGTGCAGCCTTTGCAAAACGGTATGCCACATAAATCATATCAGTATTCGCTTTAGGACTGTATTTTTTTACCATTTCTATTATTTCATTAATTATGGAATCGGTATCTTCTACTTTTATTCCCGGCAGCTTATCAGGAGCCAGAATTGAGCTGTATTCCAATTTATCCATATGACCACATTCCTTTCAATATATTTTAAACTCTCGAACTTTTAATATCTTTTAATATAAGCTGAACATTTTCGCTTCCTCTAAAATCATTGATATCAAGTGTAAAGGCAATATCTATTACTCTTCCGGTTGTTAAATATTTTGAATACTCTCCAAATGAAAATCCTACAGCATCAATAATTTTATCGCCTGATTCAACTCTTAATCTAAGATGTTTATTATCCATTCCCATAGTCTGTGCATTTACGACTTTAACACCGCTCATTGCAAATACAGGCTTTTCATTATCCATCCCATACGGTTCAAGCCATTCAAGCTGTTTTGCATTCTGTAAAGTTATAAAGCTTGCCGGGACACTACAATCAATATCAAGTGTTTTTATCGGTTCTTCTTTTATATTATCAATAATGTATTTATTTATTCTTTCATAAAACGCATCAAAATCACTCATGTTGAGTGATAATCCTGCTGCTAATGCATGACCTCCGAACTGAGTAAGAATATCTTCACAGGAATTTAATGCATCAAAAAGATTTATACCATCAACAGAACGTCCGGAACCCTTTCCCTTGCCATTTTCCTCAGCTGCAATCAATATGCATGGCTTATAATACATTTCAGTAATTCTGGATGCAACTATACCGATAACTCCGTGATGCCAACCTTCTTTAGCAAGAACTATAATTTTTCTTTCCTGAATCTTAGCATCATTTTGAATTAATCCAACAGCCTCACGAAACATTATCTGTTCAATTTTCTGTCTTTCTTTGTTTTTCTCATCAAGCTTTACCGCGAGCTCGTAAGCTTTTTCCTCAGACTGTGCAAGTAACAGTTCAACAGCAAGCCCTGCACTGTCCATTCTGCCGGCAGCATTTATTCTTGGTGATAACATGAATGCAACTGTGGTTGAATTTACAGGCTTTCCTGCAACACCGCTGATTTCCATAAGTGCTTTTATACCGTAATTCTGGCTGTTAGCAAGAAGTTTTATACCCCTGTCAGCAATAACTCTGTTTTCGCCGTGCAGAGAAACGACATCAGCAATTGTTCCTATTCCTGCAAATTCAACATATTTGTTAAAACATTCCTTTGTATTTTTCTTTAACTGCATTGTAATCGCTAAAGCAAGCTTAAAAGCAACTCCGACACCGGCAAGAGCATTAAACTGATACTCCGAATCAGGTCTTTTCGGATTTACAACAGCCAAAGCGTTCGGAAGCTTTTCTTTACAGGTATGGTGATCAGTTACAATTACATCCATCTTTTGAGCCTTTGCAAGCTCAATTTCTCCTAAAGATGAGATTCCGCAGTCAACAGTAATTAAAAGCCTTGTTCCTGTCTTTGATATTTTATTAATCGCTTTAATATTCAGACCGTATCCTTCCTGAATTCTATCCGGAATATAGTAATCAACATCAGCACCATTATCTCTTAAAAAGCTGTATAAAAGTACGGTTGATGTGACACCGTCGGCATCATAATCGCCGTATATAGTAATTTTTTCATTATTTTCAATAGCACTGACAATTCTCTTTGCAGCTTTTTCCATATCAGGTAAGCCGTTAGGATTATGAATAGATTCAAGAGATTTTTTTATATACTCATTAATCTGTTCATCAGTTTCAATGCCACGGTTCAAAAGTATAGTTGCCAGTATATTTGAGATTGAATGTTTTTTTGAATACTCGGAAATCTTCCCCGGCTCTACTAAACTATCTCTGAATCTCCAATTAACCATATTTTACTCCAATAATTTTTTTAATTTTTTTGTATAATTTTTATTAATTTGCGGTATTCTATTAATGTTTAAGAGAGGAAGTGATTTAAAATGACTAACAACAATCAGAACAACCAACAAAACAACAATAACCAGAACAATCAGCAGAACAACCAACAACAAAATCAGAAAAACAATCAGAAAAACAACAATCAGCAGAACAATAACAGATAATTCAAAAAAGGGTGTATATCAACGATTTGATATACGCCCTTTTATTTGTTCTTCCGATAAAAAACTTTTTTTGCTTTTACTCTGTTTTTGCAAGCTTACCGAGACTTGCAGCTTGCAGATAGGCGTTAATAAATCCGTTTAAATCTCCGTCCATAACCGCTCCGATATTTCCCATTTCATAACCCGTTCTGTGATCCTTAACAAGATTATACGGATGGAATACATAAGAACGTATCTGACTGCCCCAGGCTATTTCTTTCTGAACACCCTTTATATCCTCAATTTTTTCTTTTTGCTGCTGCTCTGCAATTTCAGCAAGCTTGGATTTCAACATTCTCATTGCATATTCTCTGTTTTGATGCTGAGAACGCTGTGTCTGACATGAAACAACAATACCGGTTGGAATATGTGTAATTCTTATTGCAGAATCAGTCTTATTAATATGCTGACCGCCTGCACCGCTCGCACGGTAGGTATCAACTCTTAAATCTTCGGTTTTAATATTTATTTCAACATCATCGTCTATTTCCGGCATAACTTCAATTGAAGCAAAGGATGTATGACGTCTTCCTGCCGCATCAAATGGTGATATTCTTACCAGTCTGTGAACGCCTTTTTCAGCCTTTAAATATCCATATGCATTCAATCCCGAAATCATTATTGTTGCACTCTTAACTCCGGCGTCATCACCCGGAAGTAAATCAAGGGTTGAAACAGTGTAACCGTTTTTCTGTGCATACATCTGATACATTCTCAAAAGCATTTCACACCAATCCTGCGATTCGGTACCGCCGGCACCTGAGTGGAAGGTCATAATGGCATTATTTTTATCATAATTACCCGAAAGTAAGGTTTCTAAAGTCATCTGCTCAAGGCTTTGACAAACTGTTTCAACAGTTTTCTTAATTTCAGAAAGCATACTTTCATCATTTTCTTCATTTGCAAGATCAATTAAAACCAACGCATCTTCCCATGAGCTTTTGAGATTATCATATTTTTCGACCTTATCTTTTAACTGTTTTATTTTTTGCAGAATCTTCTGTGAGTTTTCCATATCATCCCAAAACCCCGGTTCTGCACTCTGAGCTTCAAGTTTTTCAATTTCTGACATCGTTCCGGCAATGTCAAAGTGAATCCCTCAATTCATTAATGTTATTTTCAAGCCCAATGAGCTGTAATCTGTATTCATCATACTCTAACATTTTATCACTTCCATTCAATTTTTTTACTTTTCAAACTAATATTCTTTATAATATTATCTTCCGCAGCAATGTTTATACTTCTTGCCGCTTCCGCATGGGCAAGGGTCATTTCTTCCCGGAGTCTTCTTTGCTTTTGCCGGCTGTTTTACGAGAGAACCGTCTCCGCCGGTATCTAGAGGCTTTGCAACCTGTTCACGCTTAATTTCAACTCTTGGTTTCGGCTGAACAGTCATAATATATCTTACGGTATCACGCTTAATAGATTCAAGCATTCCGTCATACAACTCACTGCCTACTGTTCTGTATTCAACAACAGGATCATGCTGACCGTATGCTCTTAAACCGATTTCACGTTTTACATGTTCCATTTCATCAAGATGATCCATCCACAATGTATCAACAACTCTCAAAAGAATAACTCTTTCAAGCTCTCTGATATTTTCACCAAACAGTTCCTCTTGCTCTGCATAACGCTTATCAGCCAATTCTATTAATCTGTCCTTGATTTCATCCTTAGTTATTGTTTCTAACTCATCTTTTGAAATTTCAAATTCACCTCTTGCTGCAAGAGTTGTATTTGCAAATTCTGTCAAAGCTCTTAAATTCCAATGTTCAGGTATTTCTGAAATTCCAATATAATCATCAAGTGCAGTATTTATAACAGACACAAGCATTGATTTAATTGTTTCGTTTACATCTTCACCGTCAAGAACTGCCTGTCTTTGCTTGTAGATAATCTTTCTCTGCTGATTCATTACCTCGTCATACTGTAATACATGCTTACGCGAATCAAAGTTACGGCTTTCTAAGTTCTTCTGAGCATTTTCAATTGAATTTGAAAGCATTTTAGCTTCAATCGCTTCGGTTTCTTCAAGACCTAAAGCATCAACCATCTTTTTAACTCTGTCCGAACCGAATATTCTCATCAAATCATCTTCAAGAGATAAGAAGAACTTTGATGCACCCGGGTCACCCTGACGTCCGGCACGACCTCTTAACTGATTATCTATTCGTCTTGATTCATGACGTTCTGTACCGATAATAAACAAACCTCCAAGCCCTCTGACCTTATCCTGTTCATCTTTGAGTTCAGCTTTGAATTTATTATGGTATTCTGTAAATAATCTTCTCGCTTCTATAATTTCTTCATTATCTGTATCAGCAAAACCTGTCGCTTCAGCAATAAGCTCATCACTCATTCCCTGCTTCATAAGTTCATGTTTTGCCATATATTCGGCATTACCGCCGAGGATAATATCCGTACCTCTGCCGGCCATGTTTGTAGCAATTGTAACCGCACCAAGCTTACCTGCCTGAGCAACGATTTCAGCTTCTTTTGCATGGAATTTTGCATTTAGAACCTCATGCTTTATTCCCATTCTTTTAAGCATACCCGAAAGCTTTTCGGATTTATCAATATTAACAGTACCAACCAATACAGGCTGACCTTTTTCATGACATTCCTTAATTTGTTCAATAACAGCTAAGAATTTACCGTTTTCTGTTTTATAAACAGAATCGGGATAATCATGTCTTGCAACAGGCTTATTAGTAGGAACTTCTACAACATCAAGCTTATAAATTTCCTGAAATTCTGCTTCTTCCGTCAAAGCTGTACCTGTCATACCGGAAAGCTTATTGTATAATCTGAAGAAATTCTGGAATGTAATTGTTGCAAGTGTTCTTGATTCTTTTTCTACAGTTACACCTTCCTTAGCTTCAATAGCCTGATGTAATCCTTCAGAGTATGCTCTTCCTTTCATCAA
>JAZOTP010000055.1:0-2145 GCA_045657705.1 Clostridia bacterium | reverse complement strand
CATAACAAATAAATGATGTGTGATTATAATCGTTGCGAATCAAATACATATTTTTGATTTTTTCATACTGCTGCCTTACCAATATCCATTTACCGCATTTTTTAATATAATCAACCTTTCTCATATTCCAACAAGATTCGATATTCTTTACTAATTTTACATTAAGTCAGAACTAAAGTTTATATCTTCTTTAATCTTAAAAACAACGCTTAAAATAGAAGCCAATATTTAATTTTCTTATCTATCTGAATTCATTTACAGCTATATATTTCGCATAATATTGCTCATAGGTTGAGCCTTCCTGATGTATTATCTTTGCGGCATCAGTGCCAACGTATCGGTAATGCCACGGCTCGTATTCATATCCGGTAATCCATTTCTGCCCTTTCGGATATCTTAGAATATATCCATATTCGTGTGCATGTTTTTGCAGCCACCTGAATGCATCCGTATGCTCAAACGAATTCTTCGTAGAGTTTATATCAACCGCCAGACCTGTCTGATGCTCGGAAAATCCGGCTCTTGCCGAATAATTATCTACATTGTTTTTTCCCAATGTTTTGATTTTTTTATTGTACAGTCTTCTCTGATAATCCTCTGTTCTGTACGCCGAGATCACCCTGAGAGAAACTCCGTCTTTTCTCGCAGCATCCGCCATTTGGACGAATTTTTCATAAGCTGTGTTTTCAAGCAAATACTGTTTTCCGTCATTCACCGTATATTTCTTATTCATATTAACGAGGTTATTCTGTTTGAAATTCCATGGAAGTTGATTATACTTATTAACCAGAACCAAGCGGTCATAAGGATTTGCAATCACGGCTACGTTTTCATAAAACGGAAAATCCAGTCCGAGATTCACCATAAAAACAACATTCTGCATACTCAGCTCAGGCTTTTTGATGTGATAATTTATGTATCTTTTAAATTTTTCCGGATAAAAATTACTGTAATTGCTTGCATACAGTGCATCATTAACTGCTTTGCCATAATCGGTGTTTGAAATTGGCTTTTTTATAATTATCTGCTGGTTGTCAAACGAAATTGCATTTGTGCGAAAAGCTGCCGACATCATATCTGTCGGCAAATATGTCACATTGTTTTCTGAAAAAGACGTGTTCGGAAAACATTTCTCTTCTCCGTTGACGGTAATTGCACTGCTGCCAACAACGTGCTGTATTATATCCCCGTCACGTGACAGAACTAAAATCCGCCGGTCGCGACTTCTGTAAAATACATATGCCCCGATTTTTTCAAAGACCATCCGTGCCGGAAGATAGTGTGTATTATTGCAAATAACAGAGGTGTAGTCTGTCATCTCTCCGTTGATGACAATTGCAAATCCGCTTTCTTCTTCGACCGTCTGAGAAGTTGCACCGGCATACATTGAAGATAACATACATGCAACACATATCATAATTATCAGTATTCGCTTTTTCATAAACTTCACTCCACAGCTTGTCTTTCTTTTTTATTAAAATCCAGTCTTATCATAGCAACTACGATTGAAGCCATTACCAGAACATTACCGAGCACGGAACTATAAGCTCCATTCATCAGATTATATATAAGCCAGCACGGTGCGGCAAACAGAGAAAGGATTCTTATGTTTTTTTCTTTTGTCAACCACAAAGCCGTTATTTCACAAATTATTCCGCCTATGGCAAACAGGCTGAAAATATTTTCGTACATAGCAAACCCTATCGCCAGCAAAAGAATATTTACACCTATTATTATGATTTTAAAATGTTTTTTTACAAAGTCTTTCTCTTTATGCCTTGCAAAAAAAGATAACAAAAAGCCCATAAAATCTAAAACAGCGCCCTCGAATGCCCCAAGAAGAATGTACTGGAGTATGTATAATGCTCTTGAAACTAAATTAACAACAATAATATTTCTTCTTGTTTTAAACTGAAAGCTCAAAAGAAAGGTTACAACTGCCAGTACTCCTAAAATATGCGCCATATATAAATCCACCTTTTAAACTTTTCTTATTACTTGCCATTTCTCAATAAGCCGTCCTGTAGACCAGGCAGCATTTGCAGGAGATGTAGACGGCAGGCATACCGCATCTCTGTTTATCTGCGCTTTCATATACTTTTTAAAGTATTTTTCTGCAGTTTTTCCGTTAACGAAAATTTGCCT
>JAZOTP010000054.1:0-8513 GCA_045657705.1 Clostridia bacterium | reverse complement strand
GCTCATGTAGCACATATCGGAGTAGTAGGAAAGCTTTTTATTTTCAAAATATAATTTTTGTATCTCATTTAAAGCGGGGATGATTTTTTTATATTTATCCGGAATTTTAACAATTTTTTTTTCCATTATGTAAAGCAATTCGTATATTTTTGAAGCAAGAAAAACAGTGTTGTTTGTGTTTTCGCCTGAAATAGTTTTACAAATGTCCGAAAAAACAGCGTCGTTTTTATGAATAGGACTATTAAAAGCTATAGGTAGTTTGTTTGAATTTATATCGAACATCAAAACCTTTGCAATAGAGTTATCCATTGTATATGTAGCAATATAGGGAGTGTACGTGGGAATAAATAAAGCACTTCCTTTAGTAAGAGTTATGTTTTCTTTGTTTTTAATAAAATAATAATTCATTTCTCCGTTTTCAACATATATAAGAGAATACCTTTCTTTGCCGATTTTGTAAGGAACAGTGAAATCGGCATTTCGTAAAACGTTTACAAATCCAATATCATCTATTATGTAATCCAATTTCCCGTCAAAGCGAATATCTAACATATCTACCTCCAAATTAAGCGAATACCATACATTACTATCGAATAGAGTATTGTTTTTTGTTTTTTTTTAGTATATACTATAATTTGAAAAAAGTCAATACTTTATGACTAAGAGAAGTGTAGAATTATGAAGTTATTCAACAAAAACGAATGTGTAAACATCTGTCCCCAAAACACAAACAAATATGTTTGTCTTGCTGTGGGGAATATGAGAAATGATTTTAAGAGAATAAGCGAAAAGCGTGTAATTCCAAAATACATAGAATTATGCTTCGGCTTTGAAAAACTTGCTGAAAGTCTCTCATACCCGTTAAAGAAGCACGTAGAGGTTAAATGGCTACTATTTAGCAAAACCTTTTTTTATATTTATAAATGGTATGTTTATCTTTATGAGGCAAAACAGTATTGTGATTTATATGAAAGCGAAAAAATGAAAGCTTCGTTAAATGCAGCGCGCAGAAGCCTTGAAGAATATCTTCGTTATCGCAAATGTGCCGAATACGGAATTTTTGAAAACTGGTACAGAGGCGATTAAAAATGAATGTAAAACAGCATCTGTATAATACAAAAAGACTGTTAGCACATACACATGATTTTTGTTGAAGGAGAAATTATGAATAAAGATTATTTTTTAAATTCAGATACAGCAAAAAAATTATATAATACAGCAAAGGATTTACCGATTATTGACTATCATAATCATTTATCTGTGTCTGATATATCTGAAAACAAAAGATTTTATGATATATATGATTTGTGGATAGAGCCTGACCCATATAAGCACCGTGCAATGCGTATGTGTGGTGTGGCGGAAAAGTATATAACGGGTGACGCTTCAAATTATGAAAAGTTTTTAAATTGGTGCAAAATATTACCGAAGCTTATCGGTAATCCGTTATACATATGGTCGCAGATGGAGCTTGAAATACTATTTGGAATTCTGGAATTGCCTAACGAAAGCAATGCGGAAGTGATTTATAAGAAGACGAATTTATATTTGCATAATAACGAAATCACTTCCGAAAGCTTATTAAATAAATTTAATGTTGAATTTGCTTGTCCGTGCGTATCTTTGATGGACGATATTTCAGCTTTTGAAAATAAAATAAATCTTGCACCGTCGCTTCGAGGTGACGATATTGTAGCCCCCACTGCTGAAATAATAAAAAAGCTTGAAGCTGTTACGAATACTGTAAACACTCTGTCTGATTATAAAACAGCCGTTATAAAAAGACTTGATGCATTAAAGAATGTCGGCTGTAAATTTTCAGACCATGCACTTGACAACGGCTTTAAATTCTACAGCGATGACGGAAAAAATGATGACAGATTTAATGAAGTAATAAAGGGCAATAAGTTAAATGATGAAGATTCTAGAAAACTGTTTTCGCATTTACTTACATTTCTTTGTGAGGAATATGCAAGAATGAACTTTACCGTTCAGCTTCATATCGGGGCACAAAGATATACAAGCACACGTTTAAGAAAACTTGCAGGTGCTGCCGGAGGCTTTGCAGGAGTTGGGAACAGTGTGGATATAGTTTCCCTTACGCAGTTTTTTGATGAATTGGAGCAAAGAGAAAATGGCTTACCAAAGATTGTTTTATTTACGCTAAATCCGTCTGATAATGCAATGATTTCAGTGCTGTCGGGGTCATACAGTAAGGATAATGTTTCGGGACTTATAACGCAGGGTCCTGCGTGGTGGTGGTGTGATCATAAATATGGGATTTGCGATGTGTTTGAAAATAGTGCTGCATTTGGAACGATTTCAAATTTTATCGGCATGACTACCGATTCAAGAAGCTTTTTATCCTTTACACGTCATGATTATTTCAGACGTATTTTGTGTGAGTGGCTGGGGAAAAAGTTTGAAAACAATGAGCTTTGCTGTACCTATAAAGAACTGGAAAAGCTTGTCAGAGATATGTGCTATGAAAATGCAAAAAATATAAAGGAGAGTTGATATATGATTTTTAAAGATAAGGTTGCTGTAGTTACAGGTGCAGGAGGCACACTATGCTCAGAGATTGCACTGGAGCTTGCAAAGTGTGGGACAAAGGTTGTGCTTGTCGGAAGAACTAGGGAAAAGCTTGATACTGTTTCGGAAAAAATTAAAGAAAACGGCGGAATATCCATGGTATATGCCTGCGATGTTACCGATAAGGAAGAAATTTCAAGGCTTGCAAATGAGGTGGA
Organism: Clostridia bacterium; assembly: GCA_045657705.1. Classification (GTDB taxonomy): domain Bacteria; phylum Bacillota; class Clostridia; order UBA1381; family UBA1381; genus RGIG1988. The sequence continues at coordinate 5,763 of JAZOTP010000054.1, read as the reverse complement.
AAAAAGATTCGGGCTGTGTGATTATCTTATAAACGGAGCAGGCGGAAACAATATAAAGGCAATGCCTACAATTACCAAATTTGACAAAAGAGAGATGACAGGAGATTTGCCTGAAGGTGAGAGAGGACTCTATGATATTGACATGGAGGCTTTTGTAAGTGTTTTAAATATCAACACAATGGGAACTGTTATTCCAACAATGGAGTTTGCAAAGCAAATGATAAAAAAAGACGGAGGCAGTATTATAAATTTTGCTTCAATGAATAGCTATTGCCCATTGACACGATGTTTTGCTTATGCAATGAGCAAGGCGGCAGTATCAAATTTAACACAATCCTTTGCGGCATATTATGCTCCTGCAAATATAAGAATTAATGCAATTGCACCGGGCTTTATGGTGAATGAAAGAAGTAGAAATTATCTCGGAACGGTAGAGGCAGGTTTAACTGCAAGAGGTGAAGCTGTTATAAACCATACTCCAATGGGCAGATTCGGGCAGGCAGGTGACCTTTTAGGTTGTGTAAAATGGTTGTTGGATTCAGATAATTCAGGCTTTGTTACTGGTATAACAGTACCAGTTGACGGCGGATTCCTGACTTTGGGCGGTGTTTGATAATGATTTTAACTGATTATTTCAGAAGTAAAAAAGATTTGACATGGGATTTGGCAAAACAGTGTGGGGTTAATCATGGCGTAATAAGGCTTCCTGAACAAGAATTATTTGATTTAACTGACAAATCACATTGGCAGACTGTTTATCAAAAATTTATGAATTTCGGTATAAAACCAATTATAATTGAACCTATGCCAAACAAAGTACATGACCACATCAAGACAGGCGACTGTATGCGTGATGAGAGCATTGAAAAGGTTATAAAAATGTTCCCTATAATGAGAAGTCTTGGTATAGAGATGATATGTTTTAACTGGATGGCACATATTGGTTGGTTGAGAACGTCGGACAATATACCTGAACGCGGCGGTGCATTGGTAACGGGCTTTAATATGGCAGATTTTAAAGAAACTGATAAAAAAATTACTGAAAATGAGCTTTGGGATAATTATGAATACTTCATAAAGGCAGTTATACCACAAGCGGAAAAATACGAAATAAAATTAGCTCTTCATCCGGATGACCCACCTATTTCAAAATTAGGAAATGTATCAAGAATTATGGTTTCAGCTGAGAATATTAAAAAGGCAATATATGATATTTACATGAGTGATATGCTAGGTATTACAATGTGTCAGGCAAATTACTATATAATGGGCGAGGATTTGGATAAGGTTATAACTGATTTTGCAGAAAAGATTCTTTTTATCCATTTTAGAAATGTAACGGGAGATATTGATAGCTTCCGTGAAACATTTCACGATAATGGAGAGCTTGATATGGCATATCTGATAAGACTTTATAAAAAGCTCGGAGTTAATGTCCCGATTCGTGTTGACCATGTTCCTACAATTTTAGGTGAGGAAACAGAGGTTGCAGGATATGCAGCGTTGGGAAGACTTTTTGCAATCGGGTATTTGAAAGGTTTACTTGAAAACAATTAGGAGGTAAGAAAAAATGATCACAATTACTAACGTAGTAAAAAAACATCAGGAAAATTTTTGGAACAACTGTTTATTCCATCCTACGGATGCAGTTGAGGACGCATGGGGAAAAAGAATACTTGACCGTATGGCAGAAGATAAGTCTATACAAACGGTAAGAATATATACGATGTTTGAGGACATTGTACTTATGGATGAAAACGGCAAACTGATATATGATTTTAGAATTAATGATTTAAGACTGGATTATCTTGTTGAAAAGGGATATAATGTTTTATTAGCGTACGGAATGATGCCTGAATGTATTGCTGCGAATAAAAATGCTACAGCTAACAACAGTAAAAACAAAACAAGATACAAAGGTAAGCTTATAAACACATCAGTTCCGACAGAGTACAAACTATGGGAAGAAATATGCTATGAGTATACCAAACATATTGTAGACAGATATGGTGTTGAAACTGTTTCAAAATGGCATATTCAATGTTTTAACGAACCGGATATTGGGGCCTTTTTTATGTCAGATATTCCAGAAGAAGATATTCAGACCAGGATTACAGAGTATTGCAAATTATATACAGCCTTTGTGAACGGAATTTTGAGAGCATCTGACAAATTATGTCTCGGAGGTCCTGCTCTTGCATGTAAGTTTGAGTTTTTAGGAGGATTTTTAGATTATATAAAAGAAAATAATATAAGACTTGATTTTATTTCTTTGCATAATTACGCAGGAATGGGTTGCGATATGTATGCAAAAGGCGAGAAATTTGATGCAAATAAGTGGATTAATATCCAGCAGAAATTCATTGATATTATTACGGAGTGCGGATTTGCTGATACAGAGCTGATAATTGATGAGTGGGGAATGGCAGCTCATGGATTTTACAATGTAGAAGAATGTCCATCATTTATAGCAAGAGAAAATGAAGTATATTCCTCGTATTATGTTAAACTGATTTATAAAATTTTAGAAAAGGGCTGGAATATATCAAAGCTCATAATATGTCTTTCCGGTCAGCACGAAATGACAACCGATTTTTCAGGCTTTCGTAACTTTTTCACAATGAACTTTTTTGCAAAACCAATATATAACGCATATATCTTAGCTTCAAAATTATATAAAAGTTTGATAAAGGTAAAGTCTGATAACGAAAATATTTATGTGATACCAACAAAAAACGAAAACGGAGATTACTCAGTTTTAGTGACATATAGCGATGAGTATTTTAAAGAAGATTTGCCTGAAATTACTGAAAAGTTAGTTTTTGAAGATAATGTTGAAAACAAAAAGGTAACAATATATTGTATTGATAAAGAAACAACAAATCCCTATAGATTATATGAAAGAATGGGTATGCCTGAAATCGGTGAAAATGAGATTAAGGTTCTTCGTGAAGAAGGTAAAATAAAACCAATAGCAGAGTTTAATGCGAATAATGAAGTTCAATTGAAACTTACAGCAAATTGTGTGTATCTTGTGGAGGTTAAATAAAATGAATTTTAACGTAATAGATGAGGTAATCGCACTTACACCGCAGTGGAAAGGTGAGAGGCTTCCCGATGGAAGACCTAAAGTAGATGAAAAATATCTTAAAGCACTTAGGACGCTTACTCTTGAAGAAGTGTGGAAGCCTATATTCGTAAAGGGCTATGAGAGCCAGTTTGAGGGCAGATTTCACACACTCCATGATGACGGCAGAAAGCTCATCGGACGTGCAGTGACAGCAACATACTGTCCTTATCGTCCTGACCTTGATGAGGTTACAAAAGACATCGGCAGAAGTGAGGGGAGAACCGGTACATATAATCAGTGGGTTATCGATAATCTGATGGAATACGATGTTCCTGTAATTGATATGTATGATAAAATTTATAAAGGAACATATCTTGGCGGCAATCTAACGACTGCATTAAAGAATAAAACCAAAAACGAAAACGGTGGAGCAGTAATCTGGGGTGGTATCAGAGATACCGAGCAGATGAAAAAGGTAGAGGATACACAGGTTTATTACAGGGGTATTGACCCAACACCGATTCGAGATTTTATTATTACAGCTTACAATACGCCCACAAGAATCGGTGGTGCGATTTGTATGCCGGGTGATGTAGTTTTCGGTGCAGGAGGGGGAGTCCTTTTCATTCCGGCACATCTGGTTGAAGAGGTTGTCGGCGGTGCGGCAAAGACACAGGTTAAGGATCTGTTCGGCTTTGAAATGATAACCCTGAACAAGTTCACAACAGCCCAGATTGACAGGAACACATGGACAAAGGATATGCTTGATTTGCTCATGCAATTCATTGAAACAGATGACCGTGCAGCAGAGTACAGAGGTCTTGACTGGTCGGCAGAATATGACCTTGCACTTAACGGAGATCCAAGCGATACACAATCTGCTCTGTAAAAAAAGTGCCTTAGCTCAAACGCTTGAGCCAAGGCACTTTTTTGTATCTTCAAAGTTCGTATCTTATGTGATATTTTGATAGGGTCGATACAAATAAAAGACAATTAACACCAATTAGGTTAACCCTCGGGAACATCAGATTAAGATAAAAAGTCTGAAGAATTAAGCTATCCGATATTATTTATTAATATTGGTTATTATGATAATTAGCTTAATTATTTAATGCTGTTTTCGTAGCTTTCGATCATTTTTTTACTAATGTGACCCGAACGACTTCTTATATTAGAAAGGTACTTTTCGCACATTTTTCCTGTAAAAATCTTGATTTCAAGCTTTAGTCTATCGCCTTCGGGAGTAACGAAAATTTTATCAATATATTTATTTACAAATTCTTTTGATATGATTCCGTTTACTGCATCTTTTTGTGCATCAATTAAAACCCGGCGTATTTCTTCAATATGTTTTTTGAAATCATCTTTGGAGTTTTGTTGTTCTTGCAAGTCAAAAAGTTCCTTTTCAAGTTCGCTGATAATCTCGTTACATTCTTTATTCATCTGAATGTATTCTTCATCTGATAAATCACCGTTCAAGTTATAATCAAGTATTTTACGTTTCTTTTTTTGTTCATAGTCAATTTTTGATTTTAATTTTTCAATATCCTTTAGCATCTCACCGTTTGCATCTATAGTTTTATACATTTCTATATATGATTCAATCAAATCTTCAGCGACAGGAGATGTTTCATTGAACACATCAAAAAGAACAGGCTTGATTTCTTCCTCATATATGGCAAAAGACGGACAGGAATCTGCACCATTATTTATTTTGCCACTACATACCCATTTACTGTTTTTGTTACCTTGCCTGTCAACACTGTCTCTGCGATAATAAGCCTTGCCGCAATGTGTACAGAACAGTTTACCTGTTAAAAGATTTGCATGATTGCAAATGTTTTGTCTGCTCTTTACGTCTTTACTTCGTCTTTCTAAAACAGTATTCGCCGCTTCCCAAAGTTCTTCGCTTACGATAGCGGGGACAATATCGCCTGTTTCATCCTTAAACATAACCCATTCTTCAGGTGGAAGGAAATGTTGCTTCTTCGTAAACATATCAACAATTTTTACTTTATTGCCTACATAATAACCCTTGTATTTGGGATTGGAAATAGTATTAGCCATTGTGGAATGAGAAATCTTGTTGCCGTTGCGGTTTCGATAACCTCTGTTCCAAAAAATATCTTCAATCTGTTTCATGCTATACTGGTCGGTAGCATATAATTCAAAAAGCTCACGGACCATTTTTGCTTCTTCTTCGTTTATAACTAACTTTTTGTCTTTTTTGTCATAACCGAAAATTCTGCTATTACCAAGTACAACATGGTTCTTTATTGCCTGTTGATGACCAAATTTAATACGTGACGATAGTTTTCTAAGCTCGTCCTGTGCAATGGATGACATAATAGATAAACGAAGCTCTGAATCCTCGTCAAGTGTGTTAATATTATCATTTTGAAAGAATACCCCAACACCATTTTTCAAAAGCTCACGAGTGAACTGAATACTGTCAAGAGTGTTTCTTGCAAAACGGGATATTTCCTTTGTAATAACAAAATCAAACATATCATTTTCGCTGTCGGCAATCATCTGATTAAAATTCTCACGCTTTTGCGTTGAGATACCCGATATACCCTCATCAATATACCCCGGTACGTATTCCCAGTTTAAATTCTTCTTTATAAAGTCTGTGTAGTATGAAATCTGGTTGTCAAGGGAGTTGAGCTGTTCATCCTTTTCCGAAGAAACAC
>JAZOTP010000053.1:0-10064 GCA_045657705.1 Clostridia bacterium | reverse complement strand
CATCATTGCAAGTGAGCCGTAAGCTGTTGCAACCATGTCTGACATAACGTCACCGTCATAATTCTTACAAGCCCAGATGTATCCGCCGTTTGAACGTACAACTCTTGCAACAGCATCATCAATCAGGGTGTAGAAATATTCAATCCCGAGGGCTTCGAATTTTTCTTTGTATTCGTTTTCATAGATTTCAGCAAAGATGTCCTTAAATGTATGGTCATATTTCTTTGAAATTGTATCCTTTGTTGCAAACCATAAATCCTGCTTTGTGTCGAGTGCAAAGTTGAAGCAGGCTCTTGCAAAGCTTCCGATTGAATTATCTTTGTTATGAAGTCCCTGAATTATACCGTCGGTATCTTTGAAGTCATAAATTGTTTCTTTTGTAATATTTCCGTTTGCATCGGTCATAACCAATTCAGCTTTTGAGCCCTGTGGAACTTTCATTTCAACATTCTTATAAACATCGCCGTATGCGTGTCTTGCGATTGTGATAGGCTTTGTCCATGTTGGAATATAAGGAGTGATACCCTTAACAAGAATAGGTGTTCTGAATACAGTACCGTCAAGGATTGCTCTTATTGTACCGTTAGGTGATTTCCACATCTGCTTTAAGTTGTATTCGGGCATTCTTGCGGCGTTAGGTGTGATTGTAGCACACTTAACTGCAACACCATATTTTTTAGTAGCCTCTGCACTGTCAAATGTAACCTGATCATTGGTTTCATTTCTGTGAACAAGCCCTAAATCGTAATACTCTGTTTTTAAATCAATGTGCGGAAGAAGGATAATGTCTTTAATCATCTTCCATATAATTCTGGTCATTTCGTCTCCGTCCATTTCAACCAACGGAGTTTTCATCTGAATTTTTGCCATGTTTTTTCTCCTTATTTCTTAGTTTGATTCTTTTGTATAATTCAAAAGTCCGCCTGCATAAAGCATATCCTTTTGTCTGTCAGATACAGAAAGAATTGCTGTAAATTCAAATCCTTTTGTTATGTTCTTAACAGTGATTTCATCACCGGCTTTAATCTGTTCAATTACATCCTCAAGCTTTAATTCATCATTTTGGTCAATCTTGTCATAATCAGCTTCATTTTTGAAGGTCAGAGGAAGAATACCGGCGTTTACAAGGTTAGCCATGTGTATTCTTGCAAATGATTTTGTGATTACTGCTTTAACTCCGAGATAAAGAGGTGCTAAAGCTGCGTGTTCTCTTGAAGAACCCTGACCGTAGTTTGAACCGCCGATGATTATTGATTTGCCCATATCAAGTGCTCTTTGATAGAATTTTTCGTCACATACCGCAAAGCAGTGCTTTGAAATTTCAGGAATATTTGAGCGAAGCGGCAATATCTTTGCTCCTGCGGGCATTATGTGGTCGGTTGTGATGTTGTCACCTACCTTAAGACTGCATTTTGCTTCAATTGTTTCATTAAGCTTCTCAGAAACAGGGAAAGGCTTGATGTTCGGACCTCTTAAAACTTCGACAGTATCCATTTTTTCTGCCTCAATCGGAGGTACTATCATGTTGTCATTTATATCAAATAATTCAGGAAGCTTAAACTCAGGCATATCTCCCAATTCTCTCGGGTCTGTCAAATATCCCGATAAAGCAGAAGCTGCTGCCATTTCAGGAGATACAAGATATATCTGACCGTCCTTTGTTCCTGATCTTCCCTCGAAGTTACGGTTAAATGTTCTTAATGATATACCCTTTGAATTAGGAGATTGTCCCATACCGATACAAGGACCGCACGCACTTTCAAGTATTCTTGCACCTGCATCAATCATAATTGACAATGCACCGTTTTTAGCAAGCATATTTAATACCTGCTTAGAACCGGGAGCAATTGAAAGGGATACATCAGGATGAACTGTTTTTCCCTTTAATATATGCGCAACCTTTAACATATCAAGTAAAGATGAATTTGTACATGAACCGATACATACCTGATCAATCTTAAGCTTTCCTATTTCTTCAACCGATTTGACATTATCCGGTGAATGAGGACAAGCTGCAAGGGGTACAAGCTCTGAAAGATTTATTTCAACTATTTCGTCATATTCAGCATCAGCATCGGCAGATAACGGAGTGTAATCCTCAACTCTTCCCTGAGCCTTTAAGAATTCTTTTGTTGTTTCATCTGATGGGAAGATTGATGTTGTTGCACCAAGCTCTGCACCCATATTTGTAATTGTTGCACGTTCGGGAACTGAAAGTGTTTTAACACCCTCTCCGCAGTATTCGATAACCTTACCTACGCCGCCTTTAACCGAAAGTCTTTTTAAAACTTCTAAAATAACATCCTTTGCGGCAACCCACGGTCTGAGCTTTCCTGTTAATTCAACCTTTACAACCTTAGGACAGGTGATATAGTAAGCACCTCCGCCCATTGCAACTGCAACGTCCATACCACCTGCACCTATAGCAATCATTCCGATACCGCCGCCTGTAGGAGTATGTGAGTCTGAACCGATTAGGGTTTTTCCGGGGATTCCGAAGCGTTCAAGATGTACCTGATGACAAATTCCGTTACCCGGTCTTGAGAAATAAATTCCGTGCTTTTTACAAACACTTCCGATAAATCTGTGGTCGTCTGCATTTTCAAAGCCGCTTTGTAATGTGTTATGATCGATATATGCAACCGAACGCTCTGTTTTTACTCTCGGAACACCCATTGCCTCAAATTCGAGGTATGCCATTGTTCCTGTAGCGTCCTGTGTCAGAGTCTGGTCAATTCTGATTCCGATTTCTTTTCCTTTTATCATCTCGCCGTCAACGATATGAGCTGATAAAATTTTTTCCGTTAAAGTCATTCCCATGATTATATTCCTTTCCATGCCGTGAAAAAGGGTAAATTATTTAAATTTTCTTAATTCGGCATTATAAAAAATTACTGCCTTTTATGTAAAAAAAGCACTTTATCTACATTTTATATTTTACAGAAAAACAACACTTTTGTCAAGTAATCACGCCTTTTTCATATGTAAAAATCACAGCTTATTATTATGGTAAAAGTAAGCAATTTTCACAAATGCTATTATGATACATATATTGTAATAGTAAATTGATATGTAATTTTGTGAAAAAGGGGATGTTTTATATGCTTGAATCCTTTGTTCTTTGTCTTTTGTCAATCTTTGCAGTGTTCGGCATTCTTTCAATGATTGCCTGTTTTATGACAAAGTCAGTAAAAAAATCGCCTGTGGTTATCAGTACATACAACGATGAGGAGAAAATAGAAACAAAGCTTCGGCTCGCTATGATAAAAAATCCTGATGTCGATATTATTGTTGTGGATTTGGGAAGCAGTGACGATACCGAAAAAATTGTGAAAACCATGTCTGTTAAATATCCCTGTATAAGATTTATCGAAAGAAAGATAATAAGATAGAACGACATTTTTAAAAATAATTTGACAAAACAGGAAAAAACCACTATAATATAAATTAAGGAAGTCTTAAAAATATAAAGGAAGATAGTAATGTCACAGTTTATAAGAAGTGAAATGCTGTTGGGGAATGACGCTTTAAAAAAACTTAACGGTTCTTCGGTGGCGGTTTTCGGTATCGGAGGCGTAGGGTCATATGTATGTGAGGCACTGGCAAGAACAGGTGTGGGTAGGCTTACATTTATTGACAACGATACCGTTGCAGAGTCTAACATAAACAGACAGATTATAGCGCTTCATTCAACAATCGGACGGTACAAAGCAGAAGTTATGGCTGAGCGTGTTAAGGATATAAATCCTGATGTAGTGGTTAGAGCTTTAAATATTTTTTATACACCTCAAAACGGTGATGAAATTGATTTTTCGGAGTTTGATTACATTGTTGACGCAATTGATACGGTGACCTCAAAGCTGTTTATCATTGAAAAGGCGTATAAAATGAATATACCCGTAATCAGCTCAATGGGAACAGGGAACAAGCTTGATCCGTCACAGTTTAAAATAAGCGACATTTCGAAAACAGAGGTTTGTCCATTGGCAAGGGTTATGAGAAGAGAATTAAAACAAAGAAACATACCAAAATTAAAGGTTTTATGGTCATCAGAAAAGCCAATAAAGCCGTTATTTGAGGAGGAAACAAGCTCTCAAAGAAGAAGTACACCGGGAAGTGTGGCATTTGTTCCGTCATCGGCAGGTTTAATGATTGCAGGAGAAGTAATTAAGGATTTAACAATAAAAGAAAGGAATTAACATAATGAAAAATTTAATTGTAGGACAATCGGGAGGACCGACAGCGGCTATTAATTCATCACTTGCAGGAGTGATAAAAAAGGCGTTGGGTTCTGATAAAACGGATAAGGTTTTTGGAATGGTGAACGGTATTGACGGATTTCTAAGGGAGGATATTATCGAGCTTGACCGTTTTGAAGATTCAAAGCGTTTGAAGCTTTTAAGACAAACTCCGTCTTCGTATCTCGGTTCCTGTCGTAAAAAATTGCCCTCATATACCGAAAACGAAGAAATTTACCGTAATATATTCAGTTTATTTGAAAAATATAATATCGGATATTTTGTTTACATAGGCGGTAATGATTCAATGGATACTGTCGGAAAGCTTTCGGCATATGCCAGAGAAAATAATATAGACATTAAAATTGCAGGCATCCCAAAGACAATAGACAATGACCTTGACTTAACCGACCATACTCCGGGCTACGGTTCTGCGGCAAAATATATTGCAAACAATATAAGACAGCTTGCAATGGATACAGCAGTGTATAAAATGAAATCTATTGTTGTAACTGAAATTATGGGAAGAAATGCAGGCTGGCTCACTGCGGCTGCCGCACTTGCAAACACAGAAAAAATTTCTCCTGTTGACATTGTACTATTACCCGAAGCAGCTTTTGAAGCAGACAAATTTTTAGCTCGTATCGAAGATGTTATGAAAAAAAAGGATTCCACAATTATAGCTGTATCGGAAGGTATAAAGGATAAGGACGGAAAATATATCGGGGAATCGGAAACAAAATTAATGAATGACGGATTTAACCATGCGTCTCTGGGCGGTGTTGGTAAAATCGTTGAAAGCATTATAAAGAATAATCTCGGAATAAAGACAAGAAGTATTGAATTCAGCACATTACAAAGATGCTGTGCTCAGAACATTTCTCTTTGTGATTATGAAGAGGCTTTTCGTGTCGGCTATGAGGGAACAGCTCATGCACTTGAGGGCAATACAGGGTTTATGGCAGGTTTTAAGCGTATATCGGATAAGCCGTATAAATGTGAAATTGATTATTTTGATGTTAAAAATGTTGCAAATCTTGAAAAGGGTGTATTTGCCGATATGATAGGTAAAGACGGAATGAGTGTGACACAAAAGTTTGTTGATTATGCACTGCCATTGATAGCAGGCGAACCTGAGCTTGTTTATAATAAGGGTGTAATTGATTTTGAGATGATATAAAAAAGGTGTTCCCACCGTGGAACACCTTTTTATGTGGGGGGATTACATCTTGAACACGGCTTTAGATTTTTGTTTTTTGCTTCTTCTAATGTAATGGGGATTTTACTTTTTAAATATGAACAGTTGTTTTGGTGATAACGTTTTCCGTATTTTGTGCGGTAAAGTTGTTCTGAAATTTCTGGTGTTTCGGTTGTTTGAGAGGAATTTATGTGTTGTGGTTGGTGAGTTTGTTCTGATATTTTGAAAGTTGGTTTCTGATAAAGTGTAATTTAACGAGATGAAAGAGAAATAATGGGATATACAGGGATACGGGATGAAAGAGCGGGAAAGGTAGAGTTTATCGGGGGTTTGGTGGGTGTGGATAACTTTTTTTAATAAACGAGAAAAACGAGAAAAAATGAAAAATCGGAGCGGAAAGAAAACGAGAGTGTTATTGATAACGATTTATAACACTATTTCATAACACTGTTATAACAGCGGTGTTAAATGGCATAACAGAGCGAAAAAGAGTGTTTTTAAAGGGTTGTTTTGTTTAAAAAACGGCCCTTTTAATTTTGTAAATGTGTTATTTGAGCAAGGTGTATGAAACCTAATTTTTGAAAAATCAGACACATTGTAGAAAATGGCTTAAATATGAGATTTGTTGTTGGTGTGGATAAGTGAGGTGTGGATAACTTTTCATGATCTGATACGAAAACGAGTAGAGTTTCTTCCTATATTTATGCAAAAACATAAAAATAGGTGTTATAACGCTGTTAACACTAAAGGGTGTAACGAATCGTTACACCCCTACCGATAGCGGTGTTCAGAATATGGCATTTATTGATGAGGGGAATGTTATAGGTTTAACATCTCTTTTTATGTGTATTCTTTCGGAAATGGTATTATTTTATATGTTATCTGTTATATGTATAATATCAAAATCTGAATTATTGATGAAATCAATTAATGAATTAAAAGTTTCATCATTTATAGTACCAATCACCCTATAGGATATATTGGACTTGTTGAAATAATAAAATTGGTCTGATTTTATAAAGCCTTCTCTATTGTTGCCGTTCGGTACATTAATTTCAGAAACAGATACAGGAAAGTTGCCGGGATATTCAAGCTTTTTTTTACGTTGAATATCATTTTTAAATGATGACATAACATTACATACAATATCATAAGGTATACCGCAGATTTCTCCGCATTCATCATCTATGACAACGAATGAATGACGATCTAAGAGAGCTTCATTTGATTTATATTGTTCAATTAAAATAATATCTTTTGTTTTACACATTTTTATTTATCAGCCTCGCTTACAGAAATTTTCGTTGTACCAGAGAGAACAGATTTACTCCATTCAAACGGGGTTATGTCTTTTAAAGAGTCCTTAGTGGAAACAGGGGAAGCACTGCGATTTTTTAGTATATTAAAATCTAATTTTTTTGTTGATTTTCCTGTCATTTTATACACAACCTTTCATTTATTATTATATTATATATTATGATAAAACACAATATTTTTTATTTATTTTTCTTTTGCAAACGAATAATACGTCCTTGCATCTTGCCTTTTGTTCCATCATTTTCAAATCCAATAGAAATCGCTTTTTCACACACGCTTATCGCATTATCAATTTCACCACGATATTCATATAACATAGCCAAGATTTGGAATGAAGGATAACGAGGCAATTCTTGGTTGTAAGTTATATATAATTTATAGAAATCTTCCGCTTGATCGATATCTAAAGAACAGTATTTTATAACCTTATTTGCGGCAGTTCCAAAGTAATCTTTTGTTTTCGTTACCTCTTTATAATTTTCCGTTATTATGGGCAGATACTTAAAATGATTAATATATACCGAAGAATTATTAAAATCCCGATAATCTTTTTCGGATAAAATTGTGTATGGATAAGATGAATTACTATGTGTACTGTTTTTTGTGATATTGATAGGCATAGGTGATGTGTAGTTTTGAGTTTGTTCTTTATCGTATTCATCAAGACGATGTTTAATTGATGAATTGTTAAACAGTTTATATAAAATAACAATTAAAACAATAATAAACAGTAGAACTACCATAACATTTCTCTTTTCTTGTGTATTTATTTTTTTGGAAAAGGTATTATTTTTGATTTAAGTCTTATGATACCGACTCTTTTGAAGAAGATCGAATTGTTGATTTCATTTGAGCTTCCTCAGTTATAAAATCCATATAATATATAACTTTTTCCTGTTGATGTGAAGTTAAGGAACGAAATTTTGATAAAATTAACTGTTCTGTTTCGCTTATACTATCCTTTACCAAAGGAGATGAGGATTCATTATTACCAAGGAGATAATCCACTGATACACCAAAATAATCAGCAAGCTTTTTTAAATTATCTCCATGCGGAATAATACCATTTTTCCAACGATTCATGTTACCACTACTCATGTGTAGTTCTTTTACAACATTTGTAATTTTAACATTTTTTTCTTTACATAATTTCAAAATAATATCATAAAACATAAAAATATCCCCAAAAATGCACAAAGTGAATGCTATAGAATTATATACTTATTACAAACATTCAATAAGTGCATGTTTTGATGTTGACAAATGCACATTATGAATGTTATACTGTTTTTGTAAGTCAATCAATCATTGATTGTTACATATATATTATACCATATTTTGATTAATTAGTCAATGAAATTAACAAGAAAAATGAGAAAAAACGGAGGTAACAAGATGAGACCAAAAATAATGAAAATTAAAGAAATGCTTGATTATTTAGCAAGGATGTATTTTGAGTATAGCAGCGAGGAGATAATTGTTGTTAATCTTACAAGCTGCGAGGTTTTTAAGGCGTACAGTCCGGCGGAGTTGATACTTAATAATTCATGGAACGGCGATTGGATGGTTGAGGTTACGAGCTTTAGAAATGACAAAGGACATATTAGTGCTACGTTTAACGATAATGTGGAGATATGAGGAAAGGAAGATTCAAGTGAATGAATTACGGGTATTTGAAAATGAAGAGTTTGGGAGTGTGAGAATGCAGGAGATTGAGGGAAAGGTGTGGTTTTGTGGTAATGACGTGGCAAAAATTTTGGGGTACAAAAATAATAGAAAAGCAATAAAAGACCACTGCAGAAGCGAGGGTGTAACGAATCGTTACACCCATACCGATAGCGGTGTTCAGAATGTGGCATTTATTGATGAGGGGAATGTATATAGGCTTATAGCACGGTCGAGATTACCGGGAACAGGAAGATTTGAAAGTTGGGTATTTGATGAGGTTTTACCACAGATACGAAAAACAGGAGGATATATAGGGACTATCGGAGGCAGAGAGGGTGTGCAGGAGTTAATTAAGGTAGTTTCTGTTTTGGCGAAGCAGGTTAACGAAATACAAAAGCAGGTGGCGGTAATGATGAGCGGCAGTGTTCATGTACAGCTTGACAGTGAGATAACCGAAATATGTTTACGGTCACCGAGCAGAAAAGCCAGAGGAGCAGAAACCAAATGCGACAAGCTGCCGGAGAGTGAGCTTGCTATGACAATAAAGGCTTTGGCGAAAAGAATACCAATGACAAAAATTTCTGAAATGTTAATGAGCAGAGGATATATGATTTCAAAAAGTGCTATAGGAAGATATTCTCAGAAAATTAAATGCATACGTATTGAGGGGGAATGTTATGAGTGTTTGTTTGGTGATAATTCGGTTATTATTGTACAGGGGGATAAAGTGAAGAGAGTGAGAACCTAAAAAAAGGAAATGTTAGACATTGCTGCACAAAAATATTATGAATATCACAGTAATGAGATAATAATTGTAAATTTGACAAATCAAGAGGTTCGTGTTGGATACAGCCCGGCAGAAATGATTTTAAATCACGGGTGGAATAGTGAGCGGGTAGTTGAAGTGACGAGCATTAGAAATGATTGTGGTCATATAAGCGTTACATTCAATGATAATGTAGAAATTTAATAAAAGGGGGGTAAGATTAAATGGATAGATATAAAGCTGTATGCAGCAATGAAGAAGCAAGAGCATATTTCAAAGATAAAAGTTTAACATATGCAGATATTTTCGAGGGTGACATATTAGTTTTGGTTATGATGTTAAATCAAGAAATAAAAAAATCAAATAAAAATGAAGAAACCTCCACTACAACAATGCATTTGAGCAGTAAAATTGATATAAAGAAGAAAACAAATGGCAGTATAATTACTTGTTTTCTGTATATGAATTCGCATTATTTTACACGAAGAGAGGCAATAAGCTTTAACAGGGATGGTTTTATAGGATTTGCAGGTTGGGCAGATCAGGGAAATACAAACCCATTATTAAGGGCGTTTCTTAAATGGTGTGATTATTTGACGGAAAGTAAGGTTAACGATAATCAACTGTATGTAGAGGAACAGAATTAATCTGCATCCTCTCCGCCGGGACCGTCTTTTCGTTCTGTTTTATCATCAGGACGTGCTTGCCCGGTAGAAACCCATTGATTATCAGTTGCTGACTTTTGTGAATCATTTTTATTTTTATCATCCATGAATATCACCTCAGGTATAGTATGGCTGATTATCTATGGAAATATGAGTAAAATTTAATGGCAGGATATATTGCTACAGCAATAATGAATTTTGCTGTTATTAAA
>JAZOTP010000052.1:0-4538 GCA_045657705.1 Clostridia bacterium | reverse complement strand
ATTTTTTATTTATTCAATGTTAATTAATATCCTATACTCTTCAAATATTCTCTGCTCTTTGCTGCTAATTCCATGCTGTCATTATCATACCATGCATCCTGTTCAACTATAATATATTTAGCACCGGCTGCTTCACTTGCTTCAACAACAGCCTTAACATCCTGTAGTCCGCTTCCGACAGGTCTGAATTCAAATTTATTTTCTTCTTTGTTATCTGATTTTACAGCATTACCGTCTTTGTCAATCAATGCATAAACAGGTCCTGCACCAAATTTTTCACACCAGAAATCTTTAATATGTACAACATTTATTCTACCTTTGTATTTGTCAAGATATTCAGTTGGCTCGTAACCTGAATATTTAACCCAACAGGTGTCAAATTCCGGATTCAGATATTCATCACTTACGGTTGAATAAATCTTATCAATTACCAATTCATCGCCAATTTTAACAAATTCAAAATCGTGATTATGATAAATGAGCTTTAATCCGTTTTCTTTTAAGAATTTGCCCATTTTAGAGAATAAATCCATTATATTGTCAAGATCTGAGTATAATTCATTTTTATCATACCAGGGAATTGCTGTGTATTCAGCACCTAATGTTTTTATAAATTCACAGCCTTCAACACCCTTTTCCTGATAAAAATCAAGTGACTGGTGAACAGATATACATTTCAAACCGTATTTGTCAAGCAATGCTCTGATTTCTTCTGCACTTTTACCGAAATAGCCTGCCATTTCAACATAGTCATAGCCTATTTCTTTTACCTTTTTTAATGCTGATTCCATGTCCTGTTCCATCTTGTCTCTGATAGAATACAACTGTAAACCTACTTTTAAATTACTCATAATTTTTTCCTCCATATTATTTAATAATTTCTTTTATATCTTTTACCGTATCGGCAACTGTTGCATTTGCGGGTACATATTCAAGACCTGCATATCCATTATAATTCAAATCATTTAATGTTGTCAATATATTTTTAAAATTTATTATTCCGCTTCCCGGTTCATTTCTTCCGGGTACGTCAGCAATGTGAATATGACCTATGTGGTTGATGTTTTCAATTATGTACTCAAGAGAAAAATCTCCTGTAATATTTTGATGGTAAACATCATATAAGAGCTTAATATATCCGGAATTAACATCTTTTATTATTTTCATTACATCGTCAGCTTCTGGCATAAGATAATTAGTTCTTTCAGAACAGTTGATTGGCTCAAGCAATAGAGTAATTTTATTTTCTTCAATTATATCCTTTACTGCATATAAACAGTCCTTAATATTTTTAACCTGTTCATCGTAGGAAAGACCTTCTACATTGTCGCCCACAGTTGCAATCAAAAAGTCTGCATTTAACTTCTTTGCAACATCTATACTTTCAGAGATTGCTAAGACAAATTTATCTTTCATACCTTTTGAAAGAATATTGACAAGACAAGACTCTGAAACGGTACTGTCTGAACTATCGACACAAAAACCTGCAATTTTTACACCGTTATTGCAAATTTCATTTTTGATACGGTCAATATCCTTGTCAGACCATTTCCAGAATTCGATTGCATCTATTCCACTGTCAATCAATTCTTTTGAACTTTTAAAAAAATCCTTTCCCCAATATATCATATCAACACATGCACTTAATTTCATAGCTCTCCTCCATGACAATTAATTTTTATGAGATTTTTTATAATTTGATTATATAAACTGTCTCAAATTTAGTTGAATTCATTATAACATACTAAGCTTATCTTTTCAATGTACAAATCCGATATATTTCTTGACAAAACCTACTTTTAAAAAATACAATCTTTCACATCATTTGTAAAAGATTATACTTTCTTACATCCCTGATAAGAATTTCTCCGCACCATTTCTTTATCTATTTCATTTAATACACAAAATTTCTTCAGACTCCATAACGGCGCAATTAACGATTCTTTTGCTCCGTCTCCTGTTAGTCTTTGTATGATAATTTCAGGCGGAATTACCTCAAGTGCATCTACAATTATATCTACATATTCCTCACGGGTTAATGTTTTAAACTCGCCTTTTTCATACATATTGGAAATTTTTGTTCCTTTTAATATGTGAAGCAAATGAAGCTTGATGGCATGCGGTTTTAATGCCGCCGTCTGTTTTACGCTTTCCAACATCATTTCATGTGTTTCGCCCGGCAAACCCATTATCAGATGTACACAGATGTTTATGCCTCTATCCCAAAGCTTTTTGTAACCTGTAAGAAATTCTTCATATGTATGGCACCTGTTTATAGTTTCCCCGGTTTTATCAAAGACAGATTGTAATCCAAGCTCCACAACGAGATAGGTTCTTTTAGAAAGCTCTTCAAGATAATCAATAACATCGTCTTCCAATGCATCTGCACGGGTTGCAATGCTTAATCCAACCACGTTATCAAGCTTTAAAACAGATTCAAATTTATCCTTTAAAACCGGTAGGGGTGCATATGTATTGGTATGTGCCTGAAAGTATGCTATATACTCTGCGTCCGGCCATTTTTTATGCATTTTTGATTTGACATTTTCAAATTGAGTTATAATATCCTCACATGGATTCCCTGCAAAATCACCACTCCCGGAGGAAGAACAGTAAATGCATCCTCCGACCCCCTTTGTACCGTCAATATTGGGACAGGTAAAGCCCGCATTTAAGCTTACTTTAAAGACCTTTTTACCAAATTTTTTTTGCAAATGATAGTTCCATGTATGATACCTTTTATTATCAAGTGTATGTGGAAAATTATTTACCATTATTCACTTACAACCTCAACTTTTGTTATTCTGCCGCCGCATAGAACATAATCATTGTAAATGGAAACACTGTCTCCTGTTATCAATGCTTTACCATCCATAGTGTAATAATTATCCTCGGTTTCTGTACCTTTAACCTTTATTAGAAGTTCTAAATCATATTTATCCTCAAGCTGTATTTTTTTGTATGTTCCATCACTTAGTCTTACTAATTCATCAGCCTTTGATACTTCAATATCAATTATGTCCCCTAATGTTTTTTCGGATTCATACTCGATAAGTCCGTCAAGCTTTTTATTCAATGCATCTACGGTTTGTTGTCTCACCTGATGAATTTCTACAGTATATTCAAGAGTTTTATCTGATTTCATTGTTTCAACACTTTGATCAAATTTAATTGTTGCTGAAAGAGCAAGAACTATAACTGCAATAACAATCAACAAGTCTATGATATTAATTTTTTCAAATAATCTGCCTTTTGAATCAATTATTTTTTTCATTGCCTTTTTTCTCCTTTCAATTATTTTCGAGTTTTTCTACCTTTATCAGATTACCGGCACCGGTAAAATCCTTGGTTTTAACACTCATATATTTTCCGATGTATACGTCTTCTTTTGAATTGATTTGCATATCAATTTCAATGTCATATAAATCGGGAACAAGTACTTCCTGCATTGATGCATCTAATATTGATATGTTATGTTCAATAATTTCATTATATCTGACATCAAGCAATGTTCCTATGGGTTTATTCTGAACTCTGTCAAAAACTTCTCTGTCCGGCTGTATAGTTTCACAAAAATCCTTCTCTGCTCTTTTAATTTCAAGAGTTACAAGATATGTTTTTTCATTGGTACTTGACTTATCAACATTCGTTTTTAAGAATGCATACGCACCAACTGCTGCTGACACAACAAATACAATAATACATAAGTCAACAATATTAAATAGTTTAAATAGCTTCCATTTACAATCAAAAAATTTCATTTATATCCATCCTCTCATTTTATCAGTTCACTGTATATTTTATCAAGAGCATCCATCATTGTATTGATACCAAATACTGATTCTGCTCTCTTCTTTCCTTCATTTCCGAGCTGTTTTCTTTTTTCTTTGTTATCTATTAACGAGATAACCGAATCAGAAAACTGCTCACAGTTTTTAACAATTATTCCGCATTTTCCGTTGTCCAGAACCTCATTCGGACCTCCCGAATCGGTTGCAACTGCCGGAATTTCTATACTCATACCTTCAATCAACGATAAGCTTAATGCCTCTTTTGTTGATGTAAGAGTATTTATATCGATTATGTTCATAACTTCGGTAATATCTTTTTTATATCCTGTAAATATAACCTTATCATTTATTTTCAATTCTTCACATAAATCTTCAAGATGTTTTCTTTGCGTTCCGTCTCCGACTATCAGAAAAGTTGTGTTTTTTCTTATTTTTAAAATTTTAGCTGCTGATTTTAAAAACAAATCATGATTTTTTACAGGCTCAAGCCTTGCAATAATTCCGACAACAATATCACCATCGGGAATATTCATTGAATTTCTGATGGATTTTCTTTTTTCGTCAGAAAGTTTTTCAAGAGGATATACTCCATTATACACCAGACGTATTTTATTTTTGTTTGTTCCATCTGCAATCAGATTCTCACAAGCTGCTTCAGATACACCGACAACTATATCGCTGAGGTAATTATTTATCATACCGTAGATAATATTTTTTGGAAACTTTTTCTTTTCCTCAAGGCAGTGC
>JAZOTP010000051.1:0-7879 GCA_045657705.1 Clostridia bacterium | reverse complement strand
CACCGGAGATTTCGGTTCTGTTTTTGATTTTTCCGGTTGTATTATTACTCCCGGGCTCACGGATGTTCATGTTCATCTGAGAGAACCGGGTTTTTCGTATAAAGAAACGATAAAATCAGGAACACTCGCCTCTGCACATGGGGGATATACAGCTGTATGCTCCATGCCGAATCTGAACCCTGTTCCCGACAGTCTTGAAAATCTTTCAAAACAGCTTGAAATTATTAAAAATGATGCTGTAATCAATGTTTACCCATTTGCCTCGATAACGGTAGGTGAAATGGGCGAAGAGCTTTCCAATATGGAAGAGATGGCAGATTATGTAATAGGCTATTCTGATGACGGTAAAGGTGTTCAAAATCCTGAAATGATGAAAGCAGCAATGCAAATTGCCAAACGGCATAATAAAATAATAAGTGCACACTGTGAAGAAAACAGTCTTTTAAAAGGCGGGTATATTCATGACGGTGAATATGCAAAAAAACATAATCACAGAGGAATATGCTCTGAAAGTGAGTATTTTCCGATAAAAAGGGATATAGAGCTTGTAAAGGCAACAGGATGTAAATATCATGTCTGCCACATTTCAACTAAAGAAAGTGTTGAAATAATCAGACAGGCAAAAAAAGACGGCGTAGATATAACCTGCGAAACAGGACCTCATTATCTGGTATTTACAGATAATGATTTAGTTGAGGATGCACGCTTTAAAATGAATCCACCTATTCGTTCAGAGGCTGACCGTGATGCGCTTATTGAGGGTATACTTGACGGAACAATAGATATGATTGCAACCGACCATGCCCCGCACAGTGCAGAAGAAAAATCAAGAGGGCTTGAAAAAAGTCTGATGGGTGTTGTCGGAATAGAAACCGCCTTTGCGGTTATGTATACTAAATTTGTCAAAACAGGTGTTATAACCCTTGAAAAGCTTGTTGAAATCATGAGCATAAATCCATGTAAAAGATTTGGCATTCCATGCGGAATAACCGAAAACACACCTGCAAACCTTGCAGTATTTGAAACCGATACCGAATATACAGTAAATCCCGATGAATTTCTTTCAAAAGGTAAATCGACCCCATTTGCAGGTATGAAGGTATGCGGAAGCTGTTTAATGACGGTTGCAAACGGAAATATTGCATATGAAGATAATGAGGAAAGGAAAATGCAAAATGCTTAAACAGGATATATATACTGTCCGCTCAAATAAAAAACTTGCGGATAATACTTATGAAATGATACTATCCGGAGATGTATCGGCGTTTAATGCGGCAGGTCAGTTTGTAAATATCAAGCTTGACGGCTTCTATTTAAGACGTCCTATTTCGGTTTGTGATATTAATGAAAATTCATTGACAATCATTTATAAAGCTGTCGGAAAAGGAACAGAGAAAATGGCATTAATGCAAGAAGGCGAAGAGCTTGACATTTTAACGGGACTCGGTAATGGCTATGACCTGTCATTATCAGGAGATAAGCCTCTTTTAATCGGCGGAGGTGCAGGAGTTCCTCCGATGTATTATTTGGCAAAAAAATTAAAAGAAGAAAATAAAGATATAACTGTTATACTCGGTTTTAACACAAAAAGCGAAGTATTTTATAAAGAAGAATTTGAAAAGTTAGGTGCAAAGGTTATCGTTGCAACAGCAGACGGAAGTGACGGCGTAAAAGGTTTTGTGACCGATGCGATTGAAACACTTAATGACTATACATATTTCTACACCTGCGGTCCTGAGCCTATGCTTCATGCCGTATATGATAAAACAAAAACATCGGGACAATTCAGCTTTGAGGAAAGAATGGGCTGTGGATTCGGTGCCTGTATGGGTTGCAGCTGTAAAACAAAATACGCAAATAAAAGAATCTGCAAAGATGGTCCTGTTCTTGTAAAGGAGGAAATAATATGGTAGACACTAAGGTTAAATTGGGCGATTGGGAGCTTTCAAATCCTATTATTCCCGCAAGCGGAACCTTTGGTTTTGGCAAAGAATTTGCAGAGCTTTACGATATAAATATGCTCGGAACTTTTTCCTTTAAGGGTACAACAAAAGAACCCCGTTTCGGGAATCCTACTCCAAGAATTGCAGAATGTCCGCAGGGCATGATTAACTCGGTAGGCTTGCAGAATCCGGGTGTTGAAAAGGTGATTTCAGAGGAATTGCCGGCTTTAAAGAAAATTTTCAATAAGCCTGTAATCGCAAATATAAGCGGTTTTTCACTTGATGAGTATGTATACTGCTGTGAGAAAATAGATAAAGAAGAACAGGTCGGTATAATTGAAGTAAATATCAGTTGCCCGAATGTTCATAACGGCGGTATGGCATTCGGTACAAGTCGAGAATCAGCGGCCGAGGTTACAAAGGCTGTGAAGGCTGTCACAACTAAGCCTGTATACATAAAGCTGAGTCCCAATGTTACCGATATTGTTTCAATTGCAAAGGCTTGTGAGGAAGCAGGTGCTGACGGTATCAGCATGATAAACACAATGCTCGGCATGAGAATTGATTTAAAAACAAAAAAGCCCGTAATTGCAAATAAAATGGGCGGTTTTTCAGGAAGTGCCATATTCCCTGTTGCGCTAAGAATGGTATATCAGGTATATGATGCGGTTAAGATTCCTATTATCGGAATGGGCGGTGTAACAACCTGTGAAGACGTTATTGAAATGATGCTTGCAGGAGCATCTGCCGTACAAATCGGTGCTGCAAACCTTGTAGATCCGTTTGTATGCAAGGATATTATTGAAAAGCTTCCTGAGGTTATGCAAAAGTATAAAATAAATAAATTAAGTGATATTATAGGAGGAGCACACAATGGGTAAAGATGTAATTATTGCATGTGATTTTAATTCTAAGGAGGAAACTCTTAATTTCCTCGACAAATTCACAGATGTAAAGCCGTATGTAAAAATCGGTATGGAGCTTTTTTATGCGGCAGGTCCTGAAATTGTAAAGGAAATCAAAGCAAGAGGACATAAAATTTTCCTTGATTTAAAGTTATGTGATATTCCAAACACAGTTATGAAGGCTATGCATGTTTTATCATCACTTGATGTTGATATGTGCAATCTTCACGCATCGGGAACTATTCCGATGATGGAAGCAGCAATCAAGGGCTTAACACGGGAAGACGGAACCCGTCCTTTATTGATTGCCGTAACTCAGCTTACCTCAACCAGTCAGGAAATCATGACAAGAGATTTACTTATTGATGAAAAGATAGATAAGGTTGTAATGCACTATGCTAACAATGCAAAAATTGCCGGTCTTGACGGTGTTGTTTGCTCACCGCTTGAAGCAGGTAAGGTTAAAGAGGTTTGCGGAAAGGAATTTTTAACAGTAACTCCGGGAGTAAGATTTGCAGACGGAGATGTGGGAGATCAGGTTCGTGTTACAACACCTGAAAAAGCAAAGGAAATAGGTTCTGACTATATTGTTGTGGGAAGACCAATTACTCAGGCAGATGACCCCGTAGCATCATATAAAAGATGTGTTGCTGAGTTTGTAGGATAATAAAATAAAAATACGAAAGGATTTATTAAAATGAAAGAATTAATTGCAAAGGATTTATTATCAATTAAGGCAGTCTTTTTCAGACCAAACGATCCGTTTACATGGGCAAGCGGAATCAAAAGCCCTGTATACTGTGATAACAGACTTACTCTTACAGCTCCAAAGGTAAGAGATGATGTTGAAAACTCACTTGCAAAGGTTATAAAGGAAAACTATCCTGACTGTGAAGTTTTAATGGGAACAAGTACAGCAGGTATAGCTCATGCTGCAATAACAGCTCATATTTTAGATATGCCAATGGGATATGTACGTTCAGGTGCAAAAGATCACGGCAGACAGAACCAAATTGAGGGTAAGCTTGAAAAAGGACAGAAGGTAGTTGTTGTTGAAGACTTAATCTCAACAGGAGGCAGTGTTATAGAGGTTGTCAATGTATTAAGGGAAGCAGGTGCAGAGGTTTTAGGTATTGCTTCAATCTTCACCTATGGAATGCAGAAAGGTATTGACAGACTTAATGAAGCAAATGTTAAAAATATCAGCTTAACAAACTTTGACACAATTGCACAGGTTGCAGCTGATGAGGGTTATATTGCTCATGAAGACATTGAAAAGCTTATCAAATTTAGAAATAATCCTTCAGATGAAAGCTGGATTGGAAATAACTGATTATTTTATAGGTAATTGCCATCGCGCAATTACCTAAATTATTATAGCGAAAGGATAAAAGTATATGAGAAGTCTTATAGATATTAAGGATTTAACAGAAGCTGAAATTGATGAGCTTATAGAAAAAGCTGAAGACATTATCAGCAATCCTTCAAAATATGTTCATAAATGTGCCGGCAAAAAGCTTGCAACACTGTTTTTCGAGCCGTCAACACGAACAAGACTGAGCTTTGAAGCCGCAATGTATGAACTTGGCGGAAATGTACTGGGATTTTCTGAGGCAAATTCATCATCCTCTGCAAAGGGTGAAAGTGTTGCAGATACTGCAAAAACTGTAAGCTGTTATGCCGACATTATTGCAATGCGTCATCCAAAAGAGGGTGCACCGCTTGTAGCTTCAATGAATGCATCAATCCCTGTTATCAATGCCGGCGATGGAGGTCATAACCACCCCACCCAGACCCTGACGGATCTTCTTACAATAAAGCGTGAAAAAGGCAGACTTGATAATTTATGTATAGGCTTCTGCGGTGATTTAAAATTCGGACGAACAGTTCACTCACTTATTAATGCTCTTTCAAGATACAAAAATATTACAATGATTCTGATTTCACCCAAAGAGCTTAATATCCCCGAATATATCAAGGATGAAGTGCTTAATAAAAACAACATAAAATTCATTGAAACACAAAATCTTGATGAAGTTATGCCTATGCTTGACATACTGTATATGACAAGAGTACAAAGAGAACGTTTCTTTAATGAAGCAGATTATATCCGTTTAAAGGATAGCTATATATTAACTCCGTCAAAGCTTGAGAATGCAAAAGAAGATTTGTCAATTCTCCATCCTCTTCCGAGGGTAAATGAAATTGCTATTGCGGTTGACAATGACCCGAGAGCCTGCTATTTTAAACAAGTGTTAAACGGTAAATATATAAGAATGGCTCTTATTTTAAAGCTTCTGGAGGTGGAGTAAGATGTTGGTAAATCCTATTAATAACGGAATTGTATTAGATCACATAACAGCAGGTAATGCACTGAAGATTTATGATATTTTGAAGCTTGATGAGCTTGACTGTCAGGTTGCAATAATCAGAAACTGTCAAAGCGTCAAAATGGGCAAAAAGGATATTTTAAAAATCAATGAGATAATTGATATTAATTTTGATATACTCGCATATCTTGACCCCGGTATTACCGTTAATTTTATAAAGGACAGTAAAATCATTGACAGACTTCATCTTGAATTACCCGAAAAGATTGAAGACGTTATCAAGTGTAAGAACCCAAGATGTATAACATCAGTCGAACAGGAGTTACCGCATATCTTCAAGCTTACAGATAAAGAAAATTCAGTTTACAGATGTATCTACTGTGAATCAAAAGCAAAATAAAATCAGAAAAGAATCCCGGTTTTTGATATATCCTCAAGAACCGGGATTTGTTTTAATATTTTATTTTTTATTTACTTCCATAAGCTTTCTTTCTCTTCTTGTTTTTACCTCATCACTCACAGGCTTAATATCTCCTGCTGCAGCAAGTGCCTGTTTAGTGAAGAACGGTCCGAACAATTCATAGATAAGAACTGCAAATAATGTAATATTTCTTATTAAGTTTCCATCATCTCCCAATTGCATTGCTGTTGTACACATTCCTAACGCCACACCTGCCTGCGGAAGAAGAGTTATACCAAGATATTTACAAATCTGCGGTTCACATTTTGTCATCTTCGCACTGACATATGATCCTGTGTATTTTCCAATAGAGCGGAAAATAATATAAACAATACCTATAACAACAATTGCCCAGTCTGCAAATACATTAAGCTCAAGCTCTGCACCGCTTATAACAAAGAATAATGCAAACAGCGGAGATGTCCATTTATCCGATGCTTCCATAAGGTCATGTGACAACGGACATATATTACAAAATACAGTACCCAACATCATACATACAAGTAATGAAGAAAAGCCGATATGTACCGAACCTATATGAAAATCAAGCATTGAAAGTGATGCTGTCAGAAAAACAAACGCAATTGTCAGATTAAGACGGTTTGTATTTGAATTAAACATCTTTTCAAGCTGTGTCAAAACCCATCCCATTACTGCACCCAATCCAAGCGAACAAACAATTTCAACCAGGGGATTTACAATAATTGAAATTATATCTACAGTTCCGGACATCAATGTTTTTGCTATACCAAAGGAAACTGCAAACACTACAAGTCCTATTGCATCGTCAAGTGCAACAATCGGCAAGAGCAATGATGTAAGCGGTCCTTTCGCCTTATACTGTCGTACTACCATAAGTGTGGCGGCAGGAGCTGTTGCTGTCGCTATTGCACCCAATGTAATAGCCTGCGAAACAGAAAGCTTATCCGGCATTATCAAATGAACAACAAATAATGCAATATCAACAAAAACAGTTGCGGCAAGCGCCTGCAAAACACCTATAACCATAGCCTGCTTCCCTGTTTTTTTCAAATCTGACAGTATGAATTCATTTCCTATCGAAAAAGCTATAAACCCAAGTGCAACCTCAGACACAAGAGACATTCTGCTTACCGCTTCAGTTGATGTAAAACCCAGTCCGTTAATATTGAGTGCACCGATACAATAGGGTCCTATTAGTACACCCGCAATAAGATAAGCTGTTATTGCAGGAAGCTTAAACGGTTTAAAAAACCTCGTCATAATCAATCCTGCTACAAGTGCAACTGATACTGATAATAATGTATTCATCCAAATCATCCTCTTTCCGTAATTTTCCCAAAAATAAGCAACCACTCTCATTGCACAAAAGTGATTGTTTCAGTTTTTAATTATATCAGAAATAAAAATTTTGTCAACAGGTTTGTATAGACAAAATTAATACAAAAACAACTTGATTTTAGTCATTATAAACAAAAGCGATATAATAAGAATTCTTTCCTACTACATCGCTTCTGTTATTACATACAAATTTCAGATTCCTGAGTCTTATCAACCTTTGATATTATCGTTTTTGAAGTTATTCCGTCAAGGCGACCGATTTTTCCGGTCAGAGCGTTTATTGTATCAACAGGTGCATCAATACCTATGCTGATGATATTAACGTGCTTTTCACGGTATGGTAATCCCATTCTTGAAATAATAAAATTTCTGTAATCATGCAACAGTGCATTCAACGCCTCTACCGATTCATAGTTTTCTACAATTATTCCTATTAAAGCTACTCTTGTTTCCATTTTTACCTCTCATATTTGTTTTTTTATATTTTTACCTCAAATTAAATTTTTATTCCAATATTACTTGTTTTTTATATTAGTATATCGGTTTGGCGATAAAATATATTATGACACTTACAACTTAACTATATTATACTATAATAGCATCTGATATGCAAGTATATAATTTTTAGCTTTGTTTATGATTTTTTTCTCATTCAAAAAGGGTAAAGAAAATAGAAAGTTGTAAAATAAAATGACCAAAAAGATGACTCACATTGAGAACTCTGATATAATGTTAAGTGACAAAACAAAACATAGAAAAGAGTAATCAATATGAGTCACCTAAATAATACCACAAAAAACAGAAAAGGTAAACACCTAAATTACGAAGAAAGAATAAAAATTGAAACACTAAGCAAAATTGGCATGAAATCCGAGAAAATAGCATCGGTAATAGGTTGTTCCGGCAGGACTATACGTAGAG
>JAZOTP010000050.1:0-2245 GCA_045657705.1 Clostridia bacterium | reverse complement strand
TTAATGAAGAATTAAGCGTTCCTTATTCTTTTTGTGATAGTATAGGTGTGGCTAATACAAATAATGGCGGTGTATTTACTGCAGCCTTTATTTCAAACGAAGGTGTTTCTTTTTCCAGTGATGCTACAGTATTTAAGGTGTATTTTAAGGTTACATCGGAAGAAATTTATGGTGCTCTTCCCCTAAATTTCAGATGGATTAAAAAAGGTGTGTATGCAAGTTATGCTTGCAATACAGAAGGAAATAAATTAGATATTGACTATAAAGATTCATATTTAAACGTTTCGGGAGATGAACTTTTATCTTCGGAAACAAGCTTGCCGGGAGATAAAAGTTGGACTTTCATTCCAACAACTCAACCAACAGAGGATGCACCTGAAGAAGTCAACTTAAACGGTACTTACATAAGCCTTAAAACACCGTATTTTGTGTCCTTTTCCAAACTTGTTGTAACAAATTCTGCCTTTAAAAAAGCAGGGATAATTATTTCAGAAAGCAACGAGGACGGGGATTTAACCCTTGAAAGTGAAAATATAATTACCGTTGAGGCAATAAATATCGGCTCAAACAATTGTTTTGGTTTTCTTGTTTACGGAAAGGATTTGAAAAAAGGAACTACATATTATACCAGAATTTATGAGGCCTATGAAGACGGAAACGTGATATATGCAGATGTTATCCCTATAGAAATCAAGGAGGATTAGTATAATGAAGAAATATATAAAGATTCTCGTATTATCATTATGTTTAATGTCCTTAATTTCGCTTAGTGTATCTGCTTTCAGCACAATAGCGATTGTCGATAATGGTATAAGTGAAATAAGCAAAAGTGTAACGATTGAGATTTTGACTGAGAACTTCTCGGAGGGTGACGATATAACATTACTTGTGTTTAAACCTGATGAGAAACATCCTGAACCTGATTTAACAAATATCGTAGCAATAAATCAGACAGAATATACATCCGGCATGACATCGGTTAGCTTTAATCTTCCCGAATATGCAACTGGAGATTATGAAATTCGTTTAGGCGGAACAAATGTTGAAACTTATACTTCCGGAAAATTTACAGTAAAAGAATATTCTTTCGGAGATATAAACGGTGATGGAAATTATGACGATGCCGATGCAATTTTGATTTTAAGAGTTTATTTAGAACTTGATGATATAAATGTAGAGCTGAATAAGAACTATTACGACTTAAACGGTGATGGCGTAATAAATGCCAAAGATGCCGTCCTGGTTTATACAATGAATTGATTTTATATTTATTACGATATTTTTAAAACGACTCTTTACATTAATAAAAAAACAGTGTAAAACAATCTATGAAAAATAATAGGGAGATAATAAAAATGAATGTTTTGCTGATTGCCAATAGTTATGGCGTAGATGCCACAAGATATTTGCATAGAATTGCAAGGGCAGACAATGTTGAAATAAATACGGTTTGTCTTTACATAGGTGGTTGTTCACTTTCTACTCATTATCGAAATATGTATTCAGAAAATAAGGCTTATGAACTTTATATAAACGGAGAAAAAAGCGGCTTTTTTGTATCTTTAAAAGAAGCACTTTTAAACAGAGCGTGGGATGTTATTACCTTCCAGCAGGCAAGTAATTTTAGTTTTGATTATGAAAGTTATCAACCATATCTTGATTCCCTTTTAAAATATGCAAAAAAAATATGCCCTGAAGCGAAGCAATATATTCATCAGACCTGGTGTGATTCGTTTGATTCAGAACGTCTTGAAAACTTTGGTTTTTCAAAAAACAGAGAAATGTTTTTTGCTTTGGAAAAAGCGTATAATACAGCACTTGATAACACAGACGCCTGTGATATTATTAAATCCGGCGAACTTATCCTTTCTCTTTATGAAAACGGACTTTCTCCTGTGTGGAGAGATCATGGGCATATTTCTCTCGGTATAGGAAGATATGCCGTCGGGCTTTTGTGGTATCATAAACTTACGGGTAATGATATTTGTAAAAACACATTCTCAGACTTTGATGAGCCAATTTTAGAAAAAGAAATTGAAGTTATAAAAAAATGCATAACAAACATTGGATGATAGGTAACAAATAATTTATACAACAAAAAAACACGGTGAAAATCACCGTGTTTTTTGCGTACGCATTGTGCATACGGATGGCGGAGAAGGAGGGATTTGAACCCTCGCGCCGGTTTCCCGACCTACACCCTTAGCAGGGGCGCCTCTTCGGCCTCTTGAGTACTTCTCCATAA
>JAZOTP010000049.1:0-3911 GCA_045657705.1 Clostridia bacterium | reverse complement strand
CTTTTAAAGAGATATTTTAAATAATATATAAACATTCAGTGAAGAGGTTGGATGGAATATCCGACCTCTTTTTGCTAAAAAAATATAAGGAGATGATTGGATTATGAAGAAGAGGGATTTTGTATTAATTACAGCAATATTATGCACTGTAAGTTTAGCCATAGGTGCGGCAGCCAATGGAATTATTAGTGAAATAAAGGCTCAGTTAAGACCTGATTTCACTATTGAAATTGACGGAGTTAAAAGAGAATTCAAAAATGTTGACGGAGAGACAGTTTATCCTGTTCTTTATAACGGTACAACCTACCTCCCTATCCGTGCAATCGGTGAAATTATGGGTAAGACCGTATATTGGTACGAGAATGAAAAACGAATTGAATTAAAGGAAGAAAAAACAACAGTAACAGATGCTGATGTTATTATTACCGATTTAACTCAACCTCAGACGTCACAGCCTGCTCAGCCACCGGTTCAAGGTAATTCTGTTGATAAATCACAATTTATCACTACAGATAAAGCAAAAGAAATTGCTCTTTCAAAAGCAGGCTTAACTGCCGACGAGGTTATCTTTGACAGAACGGAGCTTGATAATGATGACGGAATATGGCATTATGAAGTAAAATTCAGAAAAGGATTTACAGAGTACGATGCAGATATAAAAGCAGATGACGGAACTATCCTTAAATGGGAAATTGACAAAGACGATTAAATATCGCTTAGCAGAGGCTGAAATCAGCCTCTGTTTTTACAATTTTTAACATATTTGTGTTAATATTAAATGATAATTCAAATCCTCACAATTTTAACTTAATCTTATCTGTATACAAAAATATCATACGGGAAAAGTTATAACTGTAAGTGAGGTGAAAATGATTTGACAAAAAGCAAAATAATAAAAAATTCAAGTTTAATTTTATTTTTAATTTTTATATTAATGTTATGTTTTTTCTTATATTTCTCAATACCGTCACAAATTATACTCCCTGAAAACACAAGATTATCAATAAACACAATTCCTATTGGTTCACTTCAATCGGAGCTGTCACAGCAAAATGAAAATTTAATGATAAAAAGTGTTGACAATACAGTAGAAATCAACTCTTCCGTTTCGGGTGATTACGGTTACAGCTATACACTTTTTAACAATATTCCCATTAAACAGGTAAATATTTCTGTTGTTCCGAAAAGATATGTTATACCTTCGGGAGAAACTATAGGTGTTAAAATGTATACTGACGGTCTTCTTGTTATTCATGTTTCTTCCGTAACCGGGAAAGACATGAGTGAACATTATCCGGCAAAGGAAGCCGGAATTTCCGAAGGCGACAGAATATTATCGGTTGACGGAATAAAACTAACTACAAACGAGGATTTTTCCGATTATATCAACAAAACGAAAAGAAGTGTAACTCTTGAAATTGCAAGAGATGATAAAGTATTCAAAACCGACATTACTCCCATACTTTCAAACGATGGCGATAAATACAAGATTGGCTTATGGGTAAGAGACAGTACGGCAGGAATAGGTACTATGACCTATTATGACCCTGAAAACAATGAATACGGGGCTTTAGGTCATGCAATTACCGATTCAGATACAGGAAGTATTCTTACTGTTTTGCAAGGAAGCTTAATTGACTGTGATGTTGTATCTGTAAAAAAAGGTGAAAGCGGTAAACCGGGCGAGCTTACAGGAAGCTTTTCCGGCGGTAATATAGGAAGTATTCTTTCAAATAATCAATTTGGTATTTACGGCTATATAGATAAAAAAGTATATAAAACCGATATTAAACCCATAGAAGCTGCAACACGTTTTCAGGTCAAAGAAGGAACAGCAAAAATTTTATGCGACGTTGACGGACAGGGTGTAAAAAGTTATAATGTCGAAATTATAAAAATATCTAAGGATGCAACACTTGATAATAAAGGAATAATTATTAAAGTTACAGATGATGAACTTCTTAATAAAACAGGCGGTATTGTTCAGGGAATGAGCGGTAGCCCAATCGTTCAAAATGGCAAGTTGGTTGGTGCAGTAACTCATGTATTCGTTAACGATCCTACACGTGGTTACGGGATTTTTATAGAAAATATGCTCTCGGAAGCAGAGAAAATCAAATAAGTTAAATGCTCGTCTTCTAATATAGGCGAGCATTTTTATAACTGAATTTCTGACATTTTTATTTTTTGCCTGTATTGCAAAGGCGTGATATTTTCGCTTTTCTTAAAAACGTTTATGAAGTATGAAGTGTTACAAAAACCGCATAATTCTGAAATATAATCAACAGATAAATCGGTTGTCAGCAAATAGGCTTTGGCTTTTGATATTCTTGTGTTTTTTAGATACGCCGCAGGAGTAATTCCTGTATATTTCTTGAATTTTCTTTGCATATATATCGGGTGCATATAAAATTGTTGAGCAATATTTTTAAGAGTAAGTGGGGCAGAAAAATTGTCATCGATATATTTTTTTATCTGTAAAACAACGTGTAATTTGCTGTTTGATTGCTGCTCTTGAAATTGTGATTTTATGCTTTTCAACAGTTCCAAAAGGGAGCAAATGCATTCGAAATCATCTTGCATGATCAGTGCGGTAATAAGTGATTTAAATATTTTGATTTCGTTTTCGCTGTCAGGAAATGTGATGAAAGACGGAAAGGTATCAAAAATTGCTTTACCTTTATCTTCGTTATCAACGTTGAAATGGACAACATATATTTCGTTAAAACGATAACTGTATACCTTATCTCCGGGACGGTGAAAACGTATAGCCCCCGCTTTTATCGGATTCTTTTTTCCATTTATTACAGCAGTACCGCCATCTTTTAAAAATAATACTATCTCATAGCAATTGACAATGCGTTCTTTTGTAATATTGCAGTTTTTGAAAAATGCATTAGCCGATACAAAACGAGCTGTATCAATACTTATTCCTATCTCTGCACAATTTGTCATGACTACGCCTCCAAAAAGTTAAGAATTTATTATTTTTGGTTAATATAACGTATAGTTATATTGATGTTTATATTATACAATATAAAATGTGAAAAGTCAATATTTATTATAAAGGATGGTATCTAATGAGGATTACGTGGTTAGGACAGGCGGGATTTATGTTCCAAACAGAAGGATTAAAAATTATTATTAACCCATACTTATCAGATTCCGTTGCATCGATAGTTCCGAAGAACAAAAGAAGAATGCCCGTTGATGAGAAATTTCTTAATATCAAACCTAATGTGATTGTTCTTACTCACAATCATTTGGACCATACAGACCCCCAAACCCTGAAGCACTATCTTACCGATAATTCAGGAGTGCTCGTTCTTGCTTCTCAAAACTCATGGCAGGAGGCAAGAAGCTTCAAGGGTAACAACAATTATGTTTTGTTTAACCGCCATAGCGAATGGACTCATAAAAATGTCAGCTTCAAGGCAGTAAAGGCTGTGCATTCCGATGAATATGCAATCGGAATTATAGTGCGGACGGAGGGGAAATGCATCTATTTTACAGGTGATACCCTTTATAATGAAGAAATATTTAACGACCTGCCCGATGATATTGATTATGTGTGTTTGCCAATAAACGGATACGGCAACAATATGAATTTTGCTGATGCAAAGCGTTTTTGTGAAAAGATAAGAGCAGTTGCAATTCCAATGCATTGCGGATTGTTTGATAATATTGATATGCATCAATTTGACTATCCACATAAAATAGTTCCTGAAATTTTCAAAAATATAGAGATTGAATAGCACAGGATTGTATAGGGTAGTGTAAAGTAGCGTATGAAAAACAAAGTATGCAAAAAACTACCGTCACCCTTGACAGCGATGTCAAAACAACGCTAAAAATAATGTGCCGATGGTGAGAAACTCAAGAACAAATTGAATTTTACCATCGACAAAAAC
>JAZOTP010000048.1:0-9444 GCA_045657705.1 Clostridia bacterium | reverse complement strand
ATATTTTCTTTCCCTTCTCAATTTTTCATCATTTGTATATTATTACATATTTTTCTTATATATTGCTGTTGTATAACAGATGTGTCATGTGATTGTAACATAAAAAATCGACACATTTCATTATAACACATTTAAACTTGTTTGTACAGAGATAATTTGTTGAAAAAATAGATAAAATTTCTGATAAAATGTCAGCCTACAGCGAAAAATGAAGAAAAAAATTTCATAAATGTTGTGGTGACAAAGGCATCAAGAAAGGAGACAGCACAAAATATTGTTAGACAGCAAATTGACAGTGTCATAAAAGTTCTGAATTTGGATTTATCGCTTCTGTGGCGGTTAATACAGAAGATTGCGGCACTTGCGGCAAATAAAGTAAGAGCGGGAACAAATATCAGTGTTGAGGGAAGAGCGGCTGCCTGTGCTAAAAGTCCGCCTGTGCCATAGTATTTTATAAATGAGGCGGCAGTAAAGCCTGTTATAAAGCCCTTTAAAATTACAGAACTGCCGATTAATACAATACCCGGCCGGATAAACGAGCATAGAAAAATCAAAGTAAACAGCTTCATGTAATCGTATATTGAATTTTTCAATATTTCAAAATGATTAGTAACGGAGTTTAACTGTTCAAAGTATGAAACTAAATATCTGTTTACAGAGTTATCTGCATCTTGCGTTAACGTAATGCTGTAAACAGTGCCTGAGCATACACCGATTATAAACAGTGTGAATATTATATATATCCATTTTTTTGCGTATTGCCTGTCATTGATAAAAAAGCTTTTAATTCTCATAAGATTCTTAATTCCTCCGTATTATGTAAATCAGTTTAGTTAAATATATTCGTGGAATCAGTTAAATATTACAACAAAAAATAAGCCTGCAAGCCGCAGACTTATCTTTATCGCCGGTATATGTAAATCAGACACCATATACCGAAATTTTTAAAACCACCATATAATCTACCTCCTAAAATCTTCTCTATACTTTAAAAGGTTAGTTATCCGACAACCCAAAGCTGATTGACAGGGCATCGTTCACCGTAGACATGAGAACAGAGTCGAGATGACCTATTTTCTCACGAAGCCGTTTTTTATCAATGGTTCTTATCTGTTCAAGTAAAATTACCGAGTCCTTATTAAGCCCATAATCCTTTGCAGCAAGCTCTATATGCGTAGGCATTTTAGCTTTATTAATCTGAGAGGTTATGGCTGCCGCTATCACAGTCGGACTGTATTTATTACCTACATCATTCTGTATGATAAGAACGGGTCTGATTCCGCCCTGTTCGCTGCCTACGACAGGACTTAAATCGGCATAATAAATATCTCCTCTTTTTACAATCACCACTATTCACACTCCGTCAGTTTTTCCTCACAATGCCGAAAAACCTCATTATCGGCATCAAAACACATTTGAGCTATGGAAAGATTTAAAGAAGCCATTTCGGCATAGCCCTTCCTCAGTGAATTAATCCGATTATATTTTTTTACCAAGAAGGTAAAATTATACTGATTTTTTTCGGATTTCTTGAAAGACAGACCGGACATGACCTTTTTTAGTTGTGACAAAGTAATCAGGCCCCCTGTTGTTAATTAATTTCATTTTTAGATTTAAATTATAATCTGCAAAGATAGTTCAGAGAGTTCACCGTCCTTCCGTTTTCTTTATATATTCGCGGAATACGTTTTGAAATCATGCAGACAATTTCATAATTGATTGTCCCCAGCCATGATGCCAAAGTATCTACTGTAACGGTATCTGCTCCGAAAATAATTACTTCATCACCTGTATTTATATTATGGACATTTGTAACGTCAATCATACATTGATCCATACAAATTCTTCCGATAACATCAACAGGTTGATTTTTTACCAGAATTTTAGCTTTACCGCTCAGCATACGAGTATATCCGTCTGCATAACCAATGGGAACTGTTGCAATTTTGGTGTTACCTTTGGTTATGTACGTTTTGCCGTAGCTTACTCCTCTGTTATCGCAGATGTCATTTATTCGGGTTATTCTTGCTTTTAATGTCATTACCTTTTTTAAATTTATACGTGATGTATCTACTTCATCTGACGGATAAAGGCCATATAAAATTATACCTGCTCTTACCATGTCAAGATGCATATCGGGAAACATCATAATAGCAGCACTGTTGGCAATATGCTTTATAGGTATACTAAGCCCTTTGGTTCTGAGCATTTCACATACCTTCATAAATCTGTTAAATTGCAGATATGTGTAATCGGTATTTTCTTCGTCGGCTGTTGAAAGATGAGAAAAAATACCTTCAATTTCAATGTTATCAAGCTTTGATATTTTTATTATTTCATCGGTTATTTTGTCATCAGAAACCCCTGCAACAAAACCTATTCTTGTCATCCCCGTATCTATTTTAATATGAATTTTTACGGTTTTTGACTGTTTTTTTGCGTATTCTGAAATTTTTTTTGCAAAATCATAGCTAAATACAGATGGGATTATGTCATTATCGACAATCGCTTCTGTTTCTTCGTCAAATGAAGCTCCCAAAATAAGAATAGGGGCACTGATACCGTTTTTACGAAGCTGAAGTGCTTCATCCATAAATGCTACGGCAAGTCTGTCAGCACCGTTGGATAAAAGTGTTTGAGCACATTCTACAGCACCGTGACCGTATGCATCGGCTTTAACTACTGCCATAATCATTGCTTCGGGATTTGTTATTCTTCTTACTTCTTTAATATTTGATTTCAGGGCATCAAAATCAATTTCAGCCCAAGTGCGTGTATTCATTTTTTGTTCCTTTCTAATTATACCACAGAATACTGATTTATTCCACAGGTAAATTAAGGGCATTTGCAATATTATTAATTATATCGGTTGCAAGCAAAGAATCAAAGCCTGTTTTTTCTGCTGCAATGTCAGATGCCAGACCGTGAATATATACTGAAAGAGCTGCAGCATCCGTTTCATCAATACCTCTTGCACAAAAAGCTGCAACAATTCCTGCAAGTACATCTCCGCTTCCTCCTGTTGCCATACCGCAATTGCCATTAATATTAATATATTGTAAACCGCCCGGAGATGTGACAATCGTATGAGGACCTTTGAGAATTAAAGTAACTCCGTTTGAGGTTGAATAGCTTTGAGAAAGCTCAAGTCTGTTTTGGGAAACATATTCCAATCCGTAGTCGGAAATTCTTGACATTTCTGCCTCGTGCGGAGTAAGAATAAGACTGCATCGGCAATCATCAAGCATGGATTTGTTTTTTGACAGTGCATAAAGTCCGTCCGCATCAATTATAACAGGTATTTCTGAAACCTTAAGTATATGAGCGAGTATTTCAACAATATCATCACTTCTGCCGATTCCCGGTCCGAACAGGCATACATCATAATCATTTATTTTTTTCAAAATTATATCAATACAAGATTTGTCAAGATGTCCGTTGGAGGATGGCAGGGGAAGGCTCATTGGTTCCGTCAGCTTTGCTTCAATAACGGGGTTTAAAGAATCGCAAACTGCAACTGTTACAAGCCCTGCACCGCTTTTTACACACGCCTGTGCCGAAAGGCATACAGCTCCGGTAAGACCTTCTGAACCGCCTATTATTAAAATTTTGCCGTAATCACCTTTATGTGAATTCTTTTTGCGTTTTGGCATTATTTTGTTCACATATTGCTTGTCTATAATATTTATATTAATATTCCCGGCTTCAATAATATATTCCGGGATTGATATGTTTTTTACAATAATTTCACCGCAAAAATCTGCACCGGGGAAGAGAAGAAGTCCTCTTTTGTATGCGGCAAAGGTAACTGTTTTTCCGGCATTTATGCAAACAGACCCCACCTCTCCGGTATCGGCATCAATTCCGCTTGGAATATCTACGCTTAGTGTGAATTTTGAAGATTTATTTATAAGATTGATAACATCATATGCAATCCCTGTTATTTCACCCTTTATTCCTGTTCCGAAAATTGCATCCACAATAATATCAAAGGTGTTTATTTCAGTCTCAAGCAAATCGGTATCATAAAGCTCAATTATTTTTATGCCAAGCTTTGAAATGATTTCATAATTTATAAGTGCATCTCCCTTGAAATCGCTTCCGCATACAAGATAAACTTTCACATTTATTCCGTTATTAAAAAGATGCCTTGCAATTGCAAAACCGTCGCCGCCGTTATTGCCTTTACCGCAGAAAACAGCTGCATTTTGGGGATTGTGTTTCATGATTTCATAAAAACATGAAATAGCAGCGTTTTCCATAAGAACAATTGACGGTACTGAACCGAGTTCTTCGCAGGAACGGTCAATAGTTCTCATTTGTTCTGCCGTACACACTTTAAGCATAAAATCACCTCTTGTTAAATTACTTTTCAAGCACAACAAACGCTGATGCATAATCACCGGTATGTGTAAGAGATAAATGAACACAAGCACCGTCGGCAAGTTTTTTGGCGTTGTTATAAAGCTTTATATAAGGTTTTCCGAGATTATCACGTAAAACCTCAATATCCTTTAGTGAAAATCCGCGAAACCCCGTTCCGAATGCTTTTGAAACAGCCTCCTTAGCTGCAAAGGAGGCTGCGATGGTTTGCGGATTGTATTTTTTTAGCATAAAATATTCATTTTCCGCTTCGGTGAAATACCGTGTTAAAAAACCAGTGTTTTCAATTGATTTACTCATTCTTGATATTTCAACGAGATCTGTTCCTATTCCGATAATCATGACAGATGTACAGCTCCGGGATTAATTAATCTGAGATTTTCTTTCATTTTATCAGTAGGATGGAAAAGAATTCTTGTTCTCTTATCCTGTCCGTGGAAGTCTACAAAGTATACATCATATTCGCTGTTGCCTGTAAAATCGTAAATCTTTTCAGGCTTGTTTGCATACTGTGAGGAATAAACAGGGTCATCAACTTTTGCACAAATCTCTATGTGCTTGAAATTAACTGTTATAACTCTTTTTCTTCTTTTTTTTGCCATAATTTTGTCTATATCCATTTCGTTGTTTGTGAGTATGTATTCATACTCAACATAACGGCTTCTCATGAGTATAAATGCACCGTACCATACGGCTGCAATCAGAAGAAATCCCAAACCAAAAAGATATTGGCTGAACAGCATGATTATAAATGTAAGAATCGTAGCAGCAATATATCCTCCTGTTGGAATAAGTAAATCAACTGCAGTGTTTTTATGTTTTACAATGTACTCGCAAAAAATATCCATAATAATTTACCTTACCTTTCAATTACTTATTAATTTTATTATATAGATTTGT
Source organism: Clostridia bacterium (assembly GCA_045657705.1). Taxonomy (GTDB): domain Bacteria; phylum Bacillota; class Clostridia; order UBA1381; family UBA1381; genus RGIG1988. The sequence continues at coordinate 4,161 of JAZOTP010000048.1, read as the reverse complement.
CAATGCTCTTTTTCTGTGACTTATACTATTTTTTTCTTCATCTGTTGCTTCACCAAAGGTTTTGTTTAATTCATCCGAAATGAAAATAGGGTCATATCCGAATCCGTTATCGCCTTTTGGTTCATATGCAAGAGTGCCAAAAACCTCACCTTCAGCGGTTAGCTCACTACCGTCAGGGTAAACAATCGCAACCGCACTTACGAATTTTGCCTTTCTGTTTGTTTTGTTTTCCATTTCCGATAAAAGCTTTATATAACGCTCTTCATCTGTTGCACCTTCTCCGGCATAACGTGCAGAATATATTCCGGGTGCACCGTTTAGTGCTTCAACACAAAGCCCGGAGTCGTCCGATAAGACAGCACAGTCGCAAAGCTTACTGATTGTACGGGCTTTAATCAGTGCATTTTCTTCAAATGTTTTCCCGTTTTCTTCAACTTCAACATCAATACCTGCTTCTCTCATTGATATGATTTCAAATGAAGAAAATATTTTTTTTATCTCCTTAACCTTTCCAGAATTGGAGGTGGCCGCAATGATTTTCATTGTTCTTGCCTTTCTTTTAAGTATATTCTACTATAATAAAAACAATTTTGCAATATAATAATGTAAATTTAATATAGTATAAATATTATTATACATTTAATGATAAAATTTGTCAATAAATATAAACAGTAATTAATAAATTATTTAAAATTGGCAAAGTAATAGATATTTTTGTATAAATAGTTATTCTTTTGTGGAATACTTATTTTGATGTATAAGAGATAAAAAAGCCTGGGCTGCCGGAGAAAGTGGATTATGACGAAGATATGCACAGCCGATAGCTCTTGGCGGCAGAGGCGGACAAAGCTTCATAGGACGGATAATTCCCTGTTGAAGACTTTCTTTTGAGAATTCCTCAACAACACAGGATACGCCAAGATGAATAGAAGCAAAGCGTATTAAAAGCTCATGTGCTGCAATTTCAATTTTTGGATTTAACGGTATATGTTTTTCTGCAAATTTTTTGTTAAGATAGTGGCGGGATGTTGAATTGCTTTCAAGAAGAATGAGAGGTTGTTTTGTCATTTCCTCCCAGGTGTAGCTTGGTTTTATATCATATTCAGGTCCACATACAAAAATATCATGTATCTCGAGACAAGGTTCTATACAAAGCTCGTCATCCTCAACAGGAAGATTTACGAAAGCAAGCTCAGCTTTACCCTCCTTTACACATTGAAGCATATGGTAGGAATACGAATTTGCCATTTCAATGTGAATTGATGGGTAGGTGGCATGAAACTGTTCCAGATAAGGAAGCAGATAATGTGTTGTGATAGTGTCACCTGCGGCAATCATCAGTGAGCCGCTGTCCAAATGCTGAAGTCTTGCTAAAAGAGTTTCACCCTGCTCCAGTGCCTGAATGGCACTTTCCACTTTCTGAAACAAAAGCATACCTTCTTTTGTTAAAGATATGCCGCGGCGTGAGCGTACAAACAACTGAGCATCTAAGTCCTGTTCCAATTGTCTGATACACTGCGAAATTGCGGATTGAGAAATATACAAATGCTGAGCAGCTGTTGAAAATGAAGAATGCAGAGCAGTTTCATAAAAAATTCTATAGTAATCAAGCTTTGTTTTCATATAAGCACTCCTTATAACTGTTGTAAGAATTATCTGCTTTACTAATAACTATAAATATATTATAATAAATGATGTAAGAAATGTCAATAATCTGGAGGAGATTTTTATGGAAAGAAAAATAGGTACAATTTCAAGGGGTGTACGTTGTCCGATTATTCGTGAAGGCGATGACATGGTAAGTATTGTAGTCAACAGTGTTATAGAAGCAGCTGAGGCTGAGGGCTTTGAGCTTCGTGACCGTGATGTTGTGGCTGTAACAGAATCTGTTGTTGCAAGAGCTCAGGGAAATTATGCTTCTGTTGATGCAATTGCTAAAGATATTAAAGAAAAGTTGGGGGGAGAAACAATTGGTGTAATTTCTCCAATACTCAGCCGTAACCGATTTGCTATATGTCTTCGTGGTATTGCAAAGGGTGCAAAGAAGATTGTTTTGATGCTTAATTACCCAAGTGATGAGGTTGGTAATGCTTTGGTTTCATATGACCAGTTAGATGAAGCAGGAATTGATCCTTATAAGGATGTGCTTAGCGAAGCTAAATACCGTGAATTATTTGGTGAAAACCGTCATCCGTTTACAAATGTGGATTATATTCAGTATTACGGTGATTTAATCCGTTCATGCGGAGCTGAGGCGGAGATTATTCTGGCAAATGATCCTCGTGCGATTTTAAAATATACTGATTGTGTGTTGAATTGTGATATACACACCCGTGAGAGAACAAAGCGTATTTTGCGTGCGGCAGGAGCAAAATGTGTAATTGGTCTTGATGAAGTTCTTACAAAGTCGGTAGATGGCAGCGGATTTAATGAAAAATATGGTTTGCTTGGTTCCAATAAGTCTACAGAGGATACTGTAAAGCTTTTCCCTCATGAGTGCTTTGACATGGTAAATAACATTCAGGAAGAGTTTAAAAAGCGTTGTGGCAAAAATATCGAGGTTATGGTATACGGTGACGGTGCATTTAAAGACCCTGTTGGAAAGATATGGGAGCTTGCTGACCCTGTTGTTTCACCTGCTTATACTAAAGGTCTAGAGGGAACTCCAAACGAACTAAAACTAAAATATCTTGCAGACAATGATTTTGCAGACCTTAAGGGTGAGGAACTTAAAAAAGCTATTGAGGAAGCAATCCGTAAAAAGGATAATGACCTCATGGGCAGTATGGCATCACAGGGAACAACACCTCGACGTCTTACCGATTTAATCGGGTCACTTTGCGATTTGACAAGCGGCTCGGGAGATAAAGGAACTCCGATTGTTTTGGTTCAGGGATATTTTGATAATCTGACAGATTAATATAAAAAGATAAAGGCGGAAAAATTCCGCCTTTTGTGTTATTTTTAAAAGAAATAATCCGAACAAATCTTTTTTAAAGAAGAAGTGTTCGGATATTAAGTATTGTGGTACGCCAGGAGGGATTCGAACCCCCGACCTTTTGGTTCGTAGCCAAACACTCTATCCAACTGAGCTACTGGCGCATTTCATGACAACGTTAATATAATACCACAAAAATACATAGTTTGTCAAGTGTTTTGGAGAAAAATCTTACAATTTTTTTAAACAGAAAAAACTTATAGGTTTATATTGGAGTTTAGGTTGTATTTATTGTTGTCATCAAATTAAAGAAAAAATCTTATTTTGTATAGTTTCAAAATAACTGTTGACAAACACATATAAATGTATTATAATGAACATATGAACAATCATTCATATGTTATTTTGGTTGAAAGGTTTTGATTATTATGAAAGAACATCACAATTGTAGCTGCAATACTGAAAAACACCATGAACACAGGGAATGCCAATGTCACAGTCATGAACATAAACACGGGGAAGAGCATTGCCATTGTCACGAACATAAGCATGAAGAAGGTAACTGCCATTGTCATGACCATGACAAATGTTCACATGACGGCTGTTCATGCGGACATGATCACGGTATCGGCAGTACCAAAAGTATAAAAGTCAGAATTATTGCAGGCTTTATTCTTTTTATATTCGGATTGTTGTTTGATAATAATATTTATATGTTTATTGCCTCTTATTTAATTTTGGGAATTGATGTTGTTTTTAACGGAATAAAGCATTTATTTATAAAACGTACATTTTCGGAATATTTACTTATGAGTATAGCCTCAATCGGTGCATTTGTTCTCGGACAGTTTGCAGAGGGCTGTGCGGTTATGTTATTTTATCAGATTGGTGAATTGTTCTGTGATAGTGCAAATGATAAAACAAAAAAATCAATCAGAGAATTAATGGATGTAAAACCCGACTATGCAAATCTTATCTGTGATAATCAGGTAAAAAAAGTACCTCCTGAAGAACTTGTGACAGGGGATATAGTAACGGTTTCAACGGGCGAAAAAATACCTTCTGACGGTGTTGTGATTGAAGGGAAAACACAGCTTGATACATCAAAAATGACAGGTGAGGCGGAATTTGCGGCTGTTACAGTCGGAGATGAGGTAATAAGCGGTTGTATAAATAACGGTGGACTTATAAAGGTAAGAATAACCACACCTTACAGTGAGAGT